>JBKPRU010000021.1:0-49424 GCA_046734675.1 Acidobacteriota bacterium | reverse complement strand
AGCGGAGAACGAAATAACCATGAGTCGATCAACAAAGAAGGGGCCGTTCGTCGATACGCCGCTGCTCGAGAAGCTCGAGGCGATGAATCGCGCGAACGAGAAGAAGGTCATCAAGACCTGGTCGCGCCGTTCGACGGTGGTGCCGGAAATGGTCGGCCACACGATGGCCGTGCACAACGGGAAGAAGTTCATCCCGGTGTACGTGACGGAGAACATGGTGGGCCACAAGCTCGGCGAGTTCGCGCCGACGCGGACCTTCAAGGGGCACACGACGAAGACCGAGAAGGCCGCGGCCGCAGCGCCGGCGGCCGGAGCGAAGGCGTAACGGCCTCGTAGACAAGCATGGCAATCGAAGCACAGGCAACAGCGCGCGGTATCCGCACGTCGGCCCAGAAGGCGGGGCTGGTGTGCGAGTTGATTCGCGGCAAGAACGTCAATCAGGCGCTCGCCACCCTGCAGTTCACGCGCAAGACCATTGCGCGCGATCTGGCCAAGGTGCTGCGGTCCGCGGTCGCGAACGTGCAGCAGAAGGACGGCTTCAGCGGCGACATCGATCGTCTGTATGTGGCTGCCTGCTACGCGAATCAGGGACCGTCGATGAAGCGCGTCCGCCCGGCGCCCATGGGTCGCGCGTTTCGCGTGGTGAAGCGGACGGCGCACCTCACCGTCGTCGTGGTGGAGAAGCCGTTGAAGATTGCGGCGGTCGGGGCGCAAGGCGACACGGGCAAGGCGGCGGGCGCCAAGAAAGCGCCGCGTGGGGCAAAGAAGGCGGGGGCGTCGGCGTAGGCGTAGGCCGTTTCTGATTAGTGATTAGTGATTAGTGATTTGAAATGGGGTGATTTGTGAATCGCCACTCAGAGATCACTGATCGCAAATAGAGGGAGTTCACACGTGGGCCAGAAGGTTCACCCGTACGGATTCCGGCTCGGTTTCAACAAGACGTGGCGCTCGCGCTGGTTCTCGGACAAGGACTACGCCAAGCTGCTGCACGAGGACCTGGCGCTGCGGCAGGAGCTGAAGAAGCGCTTCTCGCACGCCGGCGTGTCGCGCATCGAGACCGAGCGCGCCGCGAACAACCTCAAGATCGACATCTACACCTCGCGGCCCGGCATCATCATCGGGCGCAAGGGCACGGAAGTCGACAAGTTGAAGCAGGAGATCCAGAAGCGCACCAGCCGGCAGGTCTTCATCAACATTCAGGAGATCCAGAAGCCGGAGCTCGAGGCGCAGCTGATCGCCGAGTCGGTGGCCGTGCAGCTCGAGAAGCGCGTGGCATTCCGCCGCGCGATGCGCAAGGCGGTCGAATCGGCGCTGCGATTCGGCGCGCGCGGCATCAAGGTGCGCGTGTCGGGCCGGTTGAACGGCGCCGAGATCGCGCGCTCCGAGTGGTATCTGCACGGCCAGTTGCCGCTGCAGACATTGCGCGCCGACATCGATTACGGCTTCGCGGAAGCGAACACGACCTATGGCCAGATCGGTGTGAAGGTGTGGCTCTACAAGGGCGAGCGCCTGGTGCCGCGCGTCGGTCGTGAGGAAGAGTACCGCGACCGCGGCCCGCGTCGTCCCGAGCGTAGGGGTTAGCAAAACCGTCGTTCCAGGTTTCACGTTCCGGGTTCCCGGTTCGATTTCCGGGTTCCGGTCACGGAACCACGAACGGTGAACTGAAGACGAACCGGGAACGGGGAACCGGGAACCGGGAACACGAGGATTACTGGCATGTTGATGCCGAAGAAGGTCAAGTACCGCAAGCAGCAGCGCGGTCGCATGGCCGGGAAAGCGTGGCGCGGATCGGACGTGTCGTTCGGCGACTACGGCTTGAAGGCGATGGAGCCGGCGTGGATCACCGACCGGCAGATCGAGGCGGCGCGCGTGGCGATGACCCGCTTCATCAAGCGCGGCGGCAAGATCTGGGTACGCGTGTTCCCCGACAAGCCGATCACGAAGAAGCCGCAGGAAACGCGCATGGGCAAGGGCAAGGGCGCGCCCGAACAGTGGGTGTGCGTTGTCCGGCCCGGGCGGATCCTGTTCGAGATGGAAGGGGTGAACGAGACGGAAGCGCGCGAAGCGATGCGTCTCGCGGCGGCCAAGCTCCCCATCAAGACCAAGTTTGCGACGCGGTTCGCGGAGGAGAAGGCGTCATGAAGATCGGCGAGTTCCGCGATCTCGGGAGCGACGAGCTGCGGCAGCGCGAGAAGGACCTGGACGATCAGCTGTTCCGGCTGCGCATCCAGAAGTCGATGGGGCAGCTCGAGGCGGCCCACAAGCTCAAGACGCTGCGCCGCGACCTGGCGCGCGTCAAGACGGTACTGCGCGAGAAGGAGACGGTGTAGGCGATGGCGACCAAGGCAATCGTCACTGGCGTGGTCGTCAGCGACAAGATGAACAAGACCGTGAAGGTCGCGATCGAGCGTCAGGTGCGCGATCCGCTTTACGGCAAGACGCAGCGCCGCACCTCGACCTTCCTCGCGCACGACGAGAAGAACGAAGCGAAGATCGGCGATAAGGTCGCGATCACCGAGACGCGGCCGCTCAGCCGCCGCAAGCGCTGGGTCGTGACCTCGATCGTCGAGAAGGCGAAGGAGATCTAGCCATGATCCAGATGCGATCGATTCTCGACGTCGCCGACAATTCCGGCGCGCGCAAGATCGCCGTCATCAACCCGATCGGCGGATCGACCGGCCGCTACGCGCGTCTGGGCGACATCATCACCGCGTCGGTGAAGGAAGCCACCCCCGACGGCAACGTCAAGAAGGGGCAGGTGGTGAAGGCGGTGATCGTCCGGACCCGCAAGGAGCAGCGCCGTAAGGACGGCAGCTACATCCGCTTCGATCGCAACGCCGCCGTGCTCGTCAACGATCAGGGCGAGCCGATCGGCACGCGCGTGTTCGGTCCGGTCGCGCGCGAGCTGCGCGAGCGCCGTTTCATGAAGATCATTTCGCTCGCGCCCGAGGTGCTCTAAGCGCGAGCGCGAAAGCCGCCAGCCACCAGCAGCAAGCTGGCAGCTGGAGGCTGATAGCTGGTAGCTGGTAGCTGGAAGCTGACAAATGTCGAGACTACAAACCCCCGTGCGCCGGAACGACAACGTGATCGTCATGACCGGCAAGGACCGCGGCAAGCGCGGACGCGTGCTGAAGGTCCTGCCCGAGAAGAACCGCGTCATCGTCGAAGGCGTGAACATCATCAAGCGTCACACCAAGCCGAACCCGGCGCGGCAGATCAAGGGAGGCCTCGTCGAGCGCGAGGCGCCGCTGCACGCGTCGAACGTCCAGGTGGTCTGTCCCGAGTGCGGCAAGGCGACGCGCATCGGCCGCAAGATCCTCGGCGACGGGCGGAAGGTCCGCATCTGCCGGAAGTGCGAGGGAGTGGTAGACAAATGAGCCGCCTGAGGGATCGTTACAGCAAGGAAGTCGTGCCGGCGCTCAAGAAAGAGTTCGGCTACAAGAACGTGATGGCCATCCCGAAGATCGAGAAGGTGGTCGTCAACATGGGTCTCGGCGAGGCGACGCAGAACGCGAAGATCGTCGACACCGGCGCCGACGAGCTCGGACGGATCACCGGTCAGAAGCCGGTGGTGACGCGCGCGAAGAAGTCGATCGCGCAGTTCAAGGTCCGCAAGGGCATGCCGATCGGCACCATGGTCACGCTCCGCGGCGCGCGCATGTGGGAGTTCCTCGACCGCCTGATGGCGGTGGCGCTGCCGCGCGTGCGCGATTTCCGCGGCGTGTCGCCGCGCGGCTTCGACGGCCGCGGCAACTACACGCTCGGCCTCAAGGATCAGCTGCTGTTCCCCGAAATCGACTACATGAAGGTCGACAAGGCGCGCGGCATGAACATCTCGGTCGTGACGACGGCAAAGACCGACGAGGAGTCGCGCAAGCTGCTGCAGCTTCTCGGCATGCCGTTCAGGACTAGCTAACGCCCATGGCCACTACTGCAAAGATCGCGAAGGAAACCAAGGCCCCGAAGTACAAGATCCGGCTGCGCAACCGCTGCCGCCGCTGCGGCCGGCCGCGCGCCTACATCCGCAAGTTCGCACTGTGCCGCCTCTGTTTCCGCCAGCTGGCGCTCGAGGGCGACATCGCAGGCGTGACCAAAAGCAGCTGGTAAGGACAAGCCACCAGCCCCCAGCGACCAGCCGCAAGCTGGCAGCTGGTAGGCAGGCAGCTGATAGCTGACATCGAAGGTTTGAGGCTTATGACTGACCCTATCGCAGACATGCTCGCCCGGATCCGCAACGCGACCCAGTCGCGGCATCCGCGGGTCGACATGCCCTCCTCCCGGCTGAAGGTGGAGATCGCGCGCATCCTGGAGAGCGAAGGCTACATCCAGGGCTCGAAAGTGCTGGAGCCGCAGAACGGCGAGCCGCAGGCGACCCTCAGGATCTTCCTGAAGTACGGGCCGCGCGGCGAGCGCGTGATCACCGGCATCCAGCGGGTGAGCCGTCCGGGCCGCCGCGTCTACTTCGGACGCGACGAAGTGCCCGACGTGCTGGCCGGCCTCGGCACCAGCATCCTGACGACGTCGCGCGGCGTCATGACCGGCCGCGAGGCGGTCAAGGCGGGCGTCGGCGGCGAAGTGCTCTGTAATGTGTGGTAGCCGTCAGCGGCCAGCCGCCAGCCACCAGCGCGAACGAACGACGCTGGTCGCTGGCAGCCGGCAGCTGGTGGCTGAAAGCTGAGAGCTATATCCCATGTCTCGAATTGGTAAGAAGATCATTGCGATCCCCAAGGGCGTGAAAGTCGACGTCCAGCCGGGCGTCGTCGAAGTCCAGGGTCCAAAGGGCAAGCTGCGCCAGCCGCTGCCGGCCGGGATCGGCTTCGAAGTGAACGGCGATCAGCTGCAGGCGAAGACGCTGCGCGACGATCCGGAGCTGGGCAAGTTCCACGGCCTCGCGCGGAGCCTCGTTGCCAACGCGGTGCGCGGCGTCACCGAAGGCTTTCGCAAGGACCTCGACATCGTCGGCGTCGGCTATCGTGCCGAGCTCAAGGGCAAGCAGGTACACTTCGCGCTCGGGTATTCGCACCCGGTGGTGTTCGACATCCCGACCGGTATCGACGTCGCCATCGACAAGCAGACGCACGTGACGGTGACCGGGATCGACCGTCAGCTGGTCGGGCAGGTCGCGGCGGACATTCGCGCGCTGCGCAAGCCGGACCCGTACAAGCAGAAGGGCGTCCGCTACACGGGCGAAGTGCTGAAGAAGAAGGCCGGCAAGACCGGCGCGAAATAGGCCTCAGCACGTAGGGCGGGTCTTTAGACCCGCCGCATCGCCGGGTCTAAAGACCCGGCCTACGACTGAACGGAATAGTCGATATGAAGATCAAGACCAATAAGGATCGCCGCACGCGGATCGCGCTGCGGCAGCGCAAGCGGATTAGCGGCACGGCGGAGCGGCCGCGGCTGCGCGTGTTCCGCAGCGTGTCGCACATCTACGCGCAGGTCATCGACGACATGAGCGGGACGACGATCGCGTCGGCGGCGAGCACCGAGCCGTCGCTGAAGAGCGTGTTCAGCGACAAGAGCCGCGGCGGCAATGTCACCGGCGCGCAGGCGCTGGGGAAGACGATCGCGGCGCGGCTGAAGGAAAAGGGCATCACGCGCGTCGTGTTCGACCGCGGCGGCTACCTGTATCACGGGCGCATTCGCGCGGTCGCCGAAGCGGCGCGCGAAGCAGGCTTGGAATTCTGAGCCACGGCCGCACGGATCGATCCACCACGGATGGACACGGATAGACACGGATAACTTATGTTTGAGAGTCGCGAAAAGATCGACGCGTCGCAGCTGGACCTGAAGGACACGGTCGTCAACATCAGCCGCGTCACCAAGGTCGTCAAGGGCGGCAAGAACCTGAGCTTCAGCGCGCTGGTCGTGATCGGTGACGGCCACGGCGTGGTGGGCTTCGGCGTCGGCAAGGCGAAGGAAGTCCCCTCGGCGATCAAGAAGGGGATCGAGGCGGCGAAGAAGTCGTTGATCCGCGTCCCGCTGAAGGGCACGACGGTGCCGCACCCGGTGGTCGGCCGCTTTGGCGCGGGCCAGGTGCTGCTCAAGCCGGCGCCGGACGGCACCGGTATCATCGCCGGCGGCGCGGTCCGCGCGGTCGTCGAGTCGGCGGGCATCCAGAACGTACTGACCAAGTCGATCGGCTCGGCGAATCCGCACAACGTGGTGCGGGCGACCTTTGCGGGCCTGCGCGGGCTGAAGGATCCCAGCGCGGTGCTGCGGCTCCGCGGCCGCGAAGAAGAAGCGGTGGAGGCGCGCTAATGCCTCAGAGGAAATCGACGAAGCCGCAGACAGGGCCAAGGCTGCGGATTACGCTGCGCAAGAGCACGATCGGCTTCAACAAGGAACAGGCGAAGGTGGTCCAGGGCATGGGCCTGCGCCGCATCGGCCATTCGGTGGAACTGCCGGACACGCCCGCGACGCGCGGGATGATCCTCAAGGTGCGCCACCTCGTGGACGTCGGGGAGTAGGGGAATGGATCTCTCAAATCTGCGTCCGCCCAAGGGCGCGAAGCACTCGAAGAAGCGCGTCGGCCGCGGTCAGGGCTCCGGCCAGGGCGCGCAGGCGGGGCGCGGTCACAAGGGCGCGAAGTCGCGTTCAGGCTTCAAGCACAAGCGCGGGTTCGAAGGCGGCCAGATGCCGCTGCACCGTCGCGTACCGAAGCGCGGGTTCCACAACCCGTTCCGCAAGGAGTACGAGGTGGTGAACCTCGACGCGATCGCGGAGCGGTTCGAGGCGGGCACGGAGATCACGCCGGAGTTGCTGCGCGAGCGCGGCCTGGTCGGGCGTGCCGGCGAGATCAAGGTGCTGGCGCGCGGCGACATCGGGAAGGCGTTCACGGTGCGCGCGCACAAGTTCAGCGGCAAGGCGGCGGAGAAGATCGCAGCGGCCGGCGGTCGGGCCGAAGTGTTGGCGTAAGGTCCGGTTTTCGTGTAGGGCGGGTCTTGAGACCCGCCGGGGCAAACACATGCTCGCTGACAGCCTGAAAAACATCTTCGCGGTGGCGGACCTGCGCAAGCGCGTGCTCTTCACGCTCGGCTTGCTCGCCGTGTATCGCATCGGCAGCCACATCCCGACGCCCGGGGTCAATCCCGAAGCGCTGGCCCTGCTCGCCGATCAGGCGAAGAACACGATGTTCGGCCTCTACGACATGTTCTCGGGGAAGAACCTGTCGCAGATGACGATCTTCGCGCTCGGCATCATGCCGTATATCAGCGCGTCGATCATCCTGCAGCTCCTGACGGTCGTGTGGCCGTACCTCGAGCGGCTCTCGAAGGAAGGGGAGCTGGGGCGCCGCAAGATCACGCAGTACACGCGCTACGGAACGATCGTCCTGAGCGTCGTGCAGTCGCTCGGGATCGCGATCTATCTGGAGCACCAGACCAACATCGCGGGCGGGCTGCCGCTGGTGTATCACACCGGCTGGCCCTTCCGGCTGATGACGGTCCTGACGCTCACGAGCGGCACCACGTTCATCATGTGGCTGGGCGAGCAGATCACCGAGCGCGGCATCGGCAACGGCATGTCGCTCATCATCTACGCGGGGATCGTCGTCAACTTCCCGCACGCGGTGCTGACGACGCTCGAGCAGCTGCGCACCGGGCAGATGGGCCTGTTCCGCCTGTTGCTCCTGATCGTGCTGATGGTGCTCGTGGTCGCGGCCATCGTGTTCGTCGAGCGCGGCCACCGGCGCGTGACCGTGCAGTACGCGAAGCGCGTGGTCGGGCGCCGGATGTATGGCGGCTCGAGCACGCACATTCCGTTGAAGGTGAACACCGGCGGCGTCATCCCCGTCATCTTCGCCTCGTCGATCCTGGCATTTCCGATCACGATGCGCGGGATGGTGAGCGAGGGCTCGTTCGTGCAGCGGGCGATCGACCAGATCGGCTACGGGATGCCGCTCTACAACCTGCTCTACCTGGCCGGCATCATCTTCTTCTGCTACTTCTACACGGCGATCATCTTCAACCCGGATGACGTCGCCGAGAACATGCGGAAGTACGGCGGCTTCATCCCGGGCATCCGGCCGGGCAAGCGGACCGCGGAGTACATCGACACGATCCTCACGCGCATCACGCTGGTCGGCGCGATCTACCTGGCGTGCGTCGCGCTGCTGCCGGAGTTCCTGATCAGCGGCTTCAAGGTTGCGCCAATCCCGGTGATTGGCGAACGGCTGGACGCGTTCCTGCCGCAGTTCGTCACCCAGGGCATGAACGTCCAGTTCTACTTCGGCGGGACGTCGCTGCTCATCATCGTCGGCGTGGCCATGGATACGGTTCAGCAGGTCGAATCGCAGCTGATCATGCGCCACTACGACGGGTTCATGAAGAAGACCCGGATCCGTGGACGGCGGGGGCAATAGGTGGCCCGGCGTGAGGGAGTCGCGCTGAATGTGGTGATGCTCGGCCCCCCCGGGGCTGGCAAAGGCACCCAGGCAGAGCGCTTTGCACAGCGGCATCAGCTCCCCAAGATCTCGACGGGAGACATCCTGCGCGAAGCGGTGCACGAGGACACCGAGCTCGGACGGCTGGCCCGCGCGACCATGGACCGCGGCGAGCTCGTCGGCGACGACGTGATGATCGGGATCGTGTCGGAGCGGCTGGCGCGGCCGGATGCCGGGAAGGGGTACGTGCTCGACGGCTTCCCGCGCACGGTCGTGCAGGCCCGCTCGCTCGACGAGATCATGGCGGGCCGCGGCTCGCTGGTGGTCGTCGACATCGTGGTGCCGGAAGACGTGCTCGTCCGCCGGCTCGCGGCGCGCCGGATCTGCGAAGACTGCGGATCGACGGCGCCGGTCGACTGGACCACCAACTGCGGCAAGTGCGGCGGCGGGCTGGTGCAGCGCAGCGACGACAACGACGGGATCGTCCGCGAGCGCCTGAAGGTGTATCACCGCCAGACCAAGCCGCTCGTCGACTATTACCAGGGGCGGCCGACGTTCAAGACGATCGACGGCAACCAGCCGCCCGACGTGGTGACGACGGTGCTCGACAAGGCGATCTGCGAGGCATCGACGGTCATCCAGGGAGTGCGGCTGTGATCGTCTGCAAATCGCCGGCGGAGATCGAGAAGATGCGCGCGGCCAACGCGCTCGTCGCGCAGGTGCTGGGCGAGCTTGCCGCGATGGTGGCGCCCGGCGTGAGCACGCTGGATCTCGACGCGGCGGCCGAAAAGAGCGTGCGTGCCGGCGGCGCGGAGCCGGCGTTCAAGGGCTACCGCGGCTACCCGGCGACGCTGTGTGCGTCGGTGAACGAGCAGGTGGTGCACGGGATCCCGAACAAGCGTCCGCTGGCGTCTGGCGACATCGTGTCGCTGGACATGGGCGTGAAGCTGGACGGGTTCTACGGCGACTCGGCGATCACGGTGGCGGTGGGCGTGGTCAGCGACGAGGTGAAGCGGCTGCTTCGCGTCACCGAGGAAGCGCTCGAGCAGGGCATCGCGCAGGTGCGGATCGGCGCGCGGATCTCGGACATCGGCCACGCGATCCAGAAGCACGTCGAAGCCAACGGCTTCACGGTCGTGCGCGAGTTCGTGGGGCACGGCATCGGCGCGTCGCTGCACGAGGAACCGCAGATCGCCAATTACGGCGAACCGGGCCGCGGCCCGCGCCTCGCCGAAGGGATGACGCTGGCGATCGAGCCGATGGTGAACATGGGCAAGGCGTCGGTGAAGGTGCTGGCGGACGGCTGGACGGCGGTCACGCGCGACGGAAGCCTGTCAGCGCACTTCGAGCACACGGTCGCGGTGACGAAGCAGGGGCCGCTCATCATGACGCTCCGGCCGACGCCGGTCGGATAAGCTCGATGCCGAATGAGATCGGCAGGCCGCCGCGAACTGGCGGCAAGCCCAAAGGGCGTCGCGGGAAGCGCGTCGAGCGCGTGGGGGTGAGGCCCCACGCGCATTAATAAATGATGACACGCGCGATTTCCGTCAACGGCATCGTCCGCGAGTCGCTGCCGTATGCGCAGTATCGCGTCGAGATTGACGGGCCGCGGCAGGTCACGGCGCACGCGCCGAGCGGACCGGGAAAGAACTTCATCCGCGTGCTGGTCGGGGATCGGGTGCGGCTCGAGCTGAGTCCGCGGGACCTGACCCGCGGAAGGATAGTCCAAAAATTATGAAGGTACGAGCGTCGGTCAAACGGATTTGCGACAAGTGCAAGATCATTCGCCGCCGCGGTGTGGTGCGCGTGATCTGCACGAACCAGAAGCACAAGCAGAGGCAGGGATAAAACGGCGGTCAGCCGCCAGCCACCAGCCACCAGCACTGAGCTGGTCGCTGACGCTGGTAGCTGGAGGCTGGGAGCTGGGAGCTGAGTTATGGCACGCATTGCTGGTGTCGACCTTCCGCGCACGAAGCGGGTCGAAGTCGGCCTCACCTACATCTACGGGATCGGCCGGAAGCGCTCGAACGACATCCTGACCGCGGCCGGCGTGAGCGCCGACATCCGCGTCAAGGATCTCTCCGAAGACGACGTCCGGAAGATCAGCCGCGTCATCGAAGAGCAGGGACGCGTCGAAGGAGACCTCCGCAAGGAAGTCTCGATGAACATCAAGCGGCTGATGGAAATCGGCAGCTGGCGCGGGATGCGGCACCGCCGGAACCTTCCGGTGCGCGGCCAGCGGACCCGCACCAACGCGCGCACGCGCAAGGGCCCGCGCAAGGGCGCAGTGGCGAAGAAGAAGACTGTGTAGCCGCCAGCCACCAGCGGGTAGCTGGTAGCTGGTAGCTGGTAGCTGACAAGCATCTATGGCTAAGAATCAACCCGTCGATCCGACTGCCGCGCCTGGCTCTGAAGGCGCGGGGAAAAAGCCCGCCGGACGCCCGGCGAAGAAGAAGACGTTCAAGAAGCGCGGCGAGAAGCGCGTCATCCATCACGGCCTCGCGCACATCCACGCGTCGTTCAACAACACGACCGTGACGATCACCGACCCCGAAGGCAACGTCGTCGCGTGGTCGAGCGCCGGCGGCATCGGCTTCAAGGGATCGCGCAAGGGCACGCCGTTCGCCGCGACGCAGGCGGCGATCGCCGCGGGCAACGCCGCGAAGGGCTTCGGCATGCGCACGCTCGAAGTGCGCGTCAAGGGGCCGGGCGCCGGGCGTGAGTCGGCGATCCGCGCGCTGCAGACGATTGGCCTCGACGTGAAGTCGATCCGCGACGTCACGCCGATCCCCCACAACGGCTGCCGGCCGCCGAAGCGCCGGCGCGTGTAACGAGCGCGGCGGGCGTCAATGCCGAATGCCGAATGCCGAATGACACATGCCAATGACCAAGGCGTCGTGACCGGTGGTGTTCGGCAACGGAGCACCTCGTCATTGACGCGTTCTTGGTGGCGGCATTTGGCATTCGGAATTGACAAGCGTTAGAGGGCAAAGAATGGCACGTTACATCGGACCTGTGTGTCGGCTGTGCCGCCGTGAAGGCATGAAGCTGTTCCTCAAGGGGGAACGCTGCTATACCGAGAAGTGCGCGATCGAGAAGCGCAACCTGCCGCCCGGGCAGCACGGCAAGCTGCGCAAGGCGAAGCTGGTCGGCTACGGCCTGCAGCTGCGCGAGAAGCAGAAGGTGAAGCGCATCTACGGCGTGCTCGAGAACCAGTTCCGCCGCTACTTCGAGACGGCGGAGCGCACGCGCGGCATCACCGGCGAGACGCTGCTGCAGCTGCTCGAGCGGCGGCTCGATAACGTCGTGTACCGGCTCGGGCTCGCGACCTCGCGTCCGCAGGCGCGGCAGTTTGTGCGCCACGGACACTTCTCGGTGAACGGCCGCAAGGTCGACATCCCGTCCTACTCGGTGAAGGCGGGCGACGTGATCGCGGTGCGCGGCACGAGCGCGCAGAACCCGTCCATCCAGCACGCGATGGAGGAAGTGAAGGGACGCGGCATCCCCGAGTGGCTGTCGTTCGACGCCGGCACGCTGAGCGGCCGCATCGCATCGCTCCCGACCCGCGAGCAGATCAACCTGCCGGTGCAGGAGCAGCTGATCGTCGAGTTGTATTCGAAATAAGCTGGCAGCCGCCAGCTACCCGCCTCCAGCGTCTTCGCTGGGAGCTGGCAGCTGGAGCTGGCAGCTTCGCCCCTTGCCCGCAGCCTTCCCGGATCTGCGGTGGGAGGCAGGGGGCTCAACGCAGATCCGGCGGACGTTCAACCCCGACCGTCCGATAGAAAGGAAGCAAGGGCACATGTTGTGGAAAGGATTTCAGCGTCCCAAGCGGCTCGAGTTCGAGCGTGAGACGCTGACGGATCGGTTCGGTCGGTTTTACGCGCAGCCGTTCGAGCGCGGCTTCGGCACCACGGTTGGCAACGCGCTGCGCCGCGTGCTGCTCTCGTCGATCGAGGGCGCGGCGGTGACGGCGGTGAAGATCGATGGCGTGCTGCACGAGTTCTCGCCCATCCCCGGGGTCGTCGAGGACGCGACCGACATCATCCTGAACCTGAAGCAGATTCCCCTGAAAATGCACGTCGACACGACCAAGACGCTGTACCTCCGCGTCGACAAGGCCGGCGAAGTGCGCGCGCGCGACATCGAGGGGGACGCCGACATCGAGATCCTCGAGCCGGACGCCCACATCGCGACCGTCGCCGAAGGGGGCAAGCTGCACATGGAGCTGCGCGTGAAGCGCGGCCGCGGCTACGTCTCGGCCGACAAGAACTTCGACGAGGATCTCGGCATCGGCTGGATCCCGGTCGACTCGGTCCACTCGCCGATCAAGAAGGTCAACTACCTGGTCGAGGCCGCCCGTATCGGACAGGCCACCGACTACGACAAGCTCACCGTCGACGTCTGGACCAACGGCTCCGTCACACCGCGCGATGCGATCTCGCTGTCGGCGAAGCTGATTCGCGATCACCTGAACATCTTCATCAATCTCGAGGACGCCGCCGAGACGCATACCGGCGAGATCGCCGGCGAGACGCCGCGCGCCGCGTCGAACGAGAATCTCGACAAGAGCGTCGAGGAGCTGGAGCTGTCGGTCCGCTCCTACAACTGCCTGAAGAACGCGAACATCCGCACCATCCGCGAGCTCGTGCAGAAGACCGAAGGCGAGATGCTGAAGACGAAGAACTTCGGGCGCAAGTCGCTGAACGAGATCAAGGAGATCCTGTCCGGCATGGGCCTGAGCCTGGGGATGCGGCTCGATCAGCCCGCCGCGCAATCGCAGGAATAACCGAAATGCGTCATCGAGTTGGACATCGGAAACTTGGACGGGTCACGGAGCATCGCATGGCGATGCTCCGTAGCCAGGCGGAAGCGCTGATTCGCTACGAGCACATCGAGACCACCGTGCCGAAGGCGAAGGAGCTCCGGCCGTTCGTCGAGCGCATCATCACCATCGCCAAGCGCGGCATCGCCGGCGGCGAGGCGAACGGCCGCTCGCTCCACGCGCGCCGGCTCGTGCTGCAGGACATCACCAACCGCGACGTGGTCGCGAAGCTGTTCGACACGATCGCGCCGCGCTTCGAAGCGCGCCCGGGCGGCTACACCCGCATCCTGCGGCTTGGCTACCGCCGCGGCGACAGCGCGGAGGTCGCGCGCATCGAACTGGTGGGCAGCGAGTACAACCCGAACGCGGAAGCAGAAAAGGCCGAAGCTGCGGCCCAGAAGAAGCCGAAGGGCGTCGGCGGACGGCTGCGTGCGGCCGCGGAGCGCCTGCGCGCGAAGCGCGCCGAAGGCGGCGAAGAAGGCGAGGCCGCGACGGAGCCGAAGAAGACGCGCACGCCGCGTGCGAAGGGTGGCGCCAAGGCCGACACGCGCGGCAAGGGCGCGAAGACGAGCACGCCTCGCAAGGCCGGCGGATCGTAACCGCCGGCCGCGCCGGAGCGGTGGCGAAGGCGGGCGCGCTCAGCTTGCATTCCGTCGTCACTCTCTGACAGACTGTTCCGCGCGTCGCGCCACGCGGCGCGATCACCAGACCCCGTCCATCCGGACGGGGTTTTTCTTTCTGTAGCGATACTGCCGCGGTCGAGCGCGGCCGCAATATGCGCACGATTCGCGTCTTCAGCATCGGTGTCACTCTGCTGGCGGCGTTCATGACTCCCGGGTCCTCGCGCGTCCGCGCGCAGGCGCCCGCCGGTTCGCGCTTCGCCGCCACTCAGCTCATCGTCAAATACCGCTCGGGTGCACGCGAAGGGGAGAAGTCGCGGGCGCGCGGCCTCGCCCGGGCGCGCCTGCAGCACGAGCGCAACCGCCTGCGGCACGACGCGGGCGAGGGCGACCTCGAGCTCCTCACGATCGACCCTGCCGTCGCCGTCGCGGACGCGATTGCGGCAGTGTCGCGCGATCCATCCGTCGAATACGCGGAGCCGAACTGGATCTACACGCCGGCGACGCTGCCGAACGATCCGAAGTTCAACCAGCTCTGGGGTTTCAACAACACCGCGCAGCCGATCGACGGCAGCGCCGGCCTGAACGACGCCGACGTCGACGCGCCCGAAGCGTGGAACGTCTCGCTCGGATCGTCGCACGTCTACGTCGGCGTGATCGATCAGGGAATCGACATCAACCACGAAGACCTCGGCGTGCAACCGGGCGGGCCGATCTGGACCAACCCCTACGATCCGGTCGACGGCGTCGACAACGATCTGAACGGCTACGTCGACGACGTGCACGGCTGGGACTTTCTCGGCGGCGACAATACGGTCTACGACGGGAGCAGCGCCGATTTGTCGATCGACGCGCACGGCACGCACGTGAGCGGCACGATCGGCGCGCGCGCGAACAACGGGATTGGCGTCGCCGGCATCAACTGGAACGTCACGATCATTCCGGCGAAGTTCCTGGGGGCGTCGAACGGCACGACCGCCGATGCGATTCGCGCGGTCGATTACCTCACCGACTTGAAGACGCGCCACGGCCTGAACCTGGTCGCGATCAACAACTCGTGGAACGGCGGCGGCTTCTCGCAGGCGCTCCTCGATGCGATCGCCCGCGCCGCGCGCGCCGACATCCTGTTCATCGCCGCCGCGGGCAACGGCGGATCCGACGGCCTCGGCGACGATCTCGACCAGGCGCCGTCCTATCCCGCCAGCTACGACACGACCTCGGCGGTCGGCTACAACTCGGTGATCACGGTTGCGGCGACCGATCGATGGGATCGCCTGGCCGACTTCTCCAACTTCGGCGCGAGAACCGTCGATCTCGGCGCGCCCGGCGTCGACATCCTGAGCACCACGCCGCGCAACGGCTACGCCTATTACAACGGCACTTCGATGGCGGTGCCGCACGTCACGGGCGCGGCCGCGCTCGTCAACGCCGCGACCGCGCTCACCGGCCGCGAGCTCAGGGCGCGCCTGCTCGGCGCCGTCGATCGCGTCACGTCGCTCCAGGGATTCACCGTCACGGGCGGACGGCTCAACATCCAGCGCGCGGTCGCCTCCGCACCGACCGTGACGATGCCGGAGATCGTCCTGCACGCGGCGTCCGCGTCCGTGATCGGGCGGTGGCAGGTGGTCGCCGATGCGAGCGCCGCGTCCGGAGCGCGCCTGCAGAATCCCGACGCCGGCGCGGCGAAAATCGCCACCGCCGCGGCGAGCCCGGCCGACTATTTCGAGCTGTCGTTCACCGCCGACGCGCGCACCGACTATCACCTGTGGATCCGCGGACGCGCGACCGCCGACACCTGGGCGAACGACTCGGTGTTCGTCCAGTTCAGCGACGCGATCGACGCAGCCGGCGCGCCGATCTGGACGATCGGTACCACCGGCGCGACGACGATGTCGCTCGAAGACTGCAGCGGCTGCGGCGTCTCGGGCTGGGGTTGGCAGGACAACGGCTATGGCGCCGGCGTGCGCGGGCCGGCGGTGCGGTTCGCGTCGGGCGGCGTGCACCGCGTCCGCGTGCAGGTGCGCGAGGACGGACTCGGGATCGATCAGATCGTGCTCTCGGCGGCGAAGTATCTGTCGAGCGCGCCGGGCGCAGCGAAGAACGACGGGACGATTCTCGCCGCGCGCGGCGGTGCGACGACCGCCGCCGCCGACGACGTGGTGCTCTATGCCGCGGACGGAAGCGCCACCGGCGCGTGGTCGGTCGTCAGCGACGCGACCGCGGCATCAGGCGCGCGCATGCAGAACGCGAACGCGGGGCTGCCGAAGATCGTGACCGCGAGCGAGTCGCCCGCTGATTACTTCGAGCTCACGTTCCAGGCGGCGGCGGGACGGCCCTATCGTCTCTGGATTCGCGGGAAGGCGAGCGGCGACAACTACGCGAACGACTCCGTGCACGTGCAGTTCAGCGACAGCCTCGACGAGTCCGGCGCCACCGCCTACCGGATCGGCACCAGCGATTCGACGGTGGTGAATCTCGAAGACTGCAGCGGCTGCGGCGTCTCGGGTTGGGGCTGGCAGGACAACGGCTACGGCGCGAACGTGCTCGGCCCTGAGATCACGTTCAGCACGAGCGGCACGCACCGGATCCGCATCCAGACGCGCGAGGACGGCATCGGGATCGATCAGATTGTGCTGTCGCCGGGAAAGTATCTGGCGGCGTCCCCGGGCAAATTGAAGGCGGACACCACGGTCCTGCCGCAGTAGGTGTCAATGCCAAATGCCGGGTGTGACACTTGTCAATGCCGAACGGCAAACGTCAGTGCCAAATGCCGGAATCCCCAAGCGATTGGCCTTCGACCTTCGCCATTGACAATCGTCAGCGCCGGCATTCGGCAGTGACAAGCCTCAGCCTCCGGCATTGACAAGCGTCAGTGTCCGGCATTCGGCATTGACAAGCCTCAGCCTCCGGCATTGACAAGCGTCAGTGTCCGGCATTCGGCATTGACAACCGTTACACCTCTTCGGTCGCTTCGGCGCCGCGTTCGGCCTTCGATGCCGCGATGATCTTCCCGTGGAGGTGATTCGGCACCTCCTCGTAGTGCGAGAACTCCATGTGATACGAGCCGCGGCCGCCGGTCGCCGACGTGAGGTGCTGCTCGTAGGTCAGCATCTCCGCCATCGGCACCTTGGCGCGGATGATGGTCATGGCGCCGCGCGTGTCCATGCCGCCGATGCGGCCGCGCCGGCTGTTGAGATCTCCCATCAGGTCGCCGGCGTAGTCGCTCGGCGCATACACCTCGACGTTCATCACCGGCTCGAGCAGCGTCGGGCGGGCGCGTGACATCCCGTCCTTGAACGCGAGCGAGCCCGCCATCTTGAACGACAGTTCGTTCGAGTCGACGGCGTGGAACGATCCGTCGAACACGGTGGCGCGGAAGTCGACCATCGGATAGCCGGCGAGGAAGCCGCGCAGCCGTGCATCCTGAATCCCCTTCTCGACCGCGGGAATGAACTGGCGCGGGATCGACCCGCCGAAGATGTCGTCCACGAACTCGAAGTCGCTGCCGCGCGGCAACGGCTCGAACTTGACCTTGCAGTCGCCGAACTGGCCGTGGCCGCCGGTCTGCTTCTTGTGGCGCCCGTGCGCCTCGGTCGCGAGCGTGATGGTCTCGCGATAGGGAATGCGCGGCGGCCGCAGCGTGACCTCGACGCCGAAGCGGCGCTTCAACTTCGCGACCGTCACCTCGATGTGCGACTGTCCCTGGCCGGCGAGCAGCAGCTCCTTCGTCTGCTGATCGCGGTTGTAGCTGATCGTCGGATCCTCTTCCTGCAGGCGGTGGAGGGCCGTGCTGATCTTCTCTTCGTCGCCGCGGCTCTTCGGCTCGATCGCGTACGAGATCACCGGCTCGGGGAACTTGATCGGCGGGATCTTCACGTCGAGCGCCTTCGCGTCGCCGATGGTGTCGCTCGTCTGCGTTTCCTTCAGCTTTGCCACGGCGCCGATGTCGCCGGCGCGGACTTCCGGGACCGCCGACTGGTTCTTGCCCTGCAGCAGCACGACGTGCCCGAGCCGCTCCTGCAGATCCTTAGAGAGGTTCTGCAGCGTTGAATCCGCCTTTACTGATCCCGACAGCACGCGGAACATCGTGATGCGGCCCGCGAAGGGATCCGCCACCGTCTTCCACACGAACGCGGCCGCCGGCCCCGATTCGCGCGTCGCGACGTCGACGTCCTCACCTTCGGCGGTGCGCGCCTTCAGCGGACGCTCGACCGGCGATGGCACGTAGGCGAGGATCGCCTCGAGGATTGGCTGCATGCCGATGTTGGTGGTGGCCGACGCGCACAGCACCGGGAACACGCGGGCCGCGGCAATCGCGCGCTTCAAGCCGCCGCTCAGCTCCTCCTGCGTCAGCGTGCCCGCATCGAAGAACTTCTCCATCAACGCATCGTCGGCTTCCGCGACCATCTCGATGAGCGCTTCGCGCGCGGTTTCGGCGGCGCCGGTCAGATCGGCGGGGACATCCCCTTCCGTCCCTTTGCCGCTGCCGTCGGCCGGATACGTCCACGCGCGCATCGTCACCAGATCGACGACGCCCTTGAAGTTTTTTTCTTCCCCAATCGGCAGCTGGATGGGAATGACGGTGCGGCCGAAGACGGATCGGAGCGATTCGAGGGAGCGCTCGAGGCTGGCCCGCTCGCGGTCGAGCCGGTTGAGCACGATGAGACGCGGGACCCCGATTTCAGCCGCCGCCTCCCAGACCTTCTCCGTGGAGACTTCGACACCGGCCACCGAATCGACGACCACGAGCGCCGCATCGGCGACGCGCAGCGCGGCGCGCGCATCGCTCAGGAAGTTGGCCATCCCGGGCGTATCGATGATGTTGATCTTGTGCTTGTTCCACTCGGCGTAGGCGAGGCTGGCGGAGAGGGTGTGCTTGCGGGCGATTTCTTCTTCGTCGTAATCGGTGACCGTGGTGCCTTCATCGACGCGGCCGAGGCGGTTGACCGCCCCCGCGTCGAAGAGCAGGGTGGACACGAGCTGCGTCTTGCCAGACCCGGAGTGGCCGACCACAGCCACGTTCCTGATGCTGGCGGCATCGTAGACCTTCATAGGCGGGTACCCTCCGCTGTAAGACGGCCATCGTAGTGCGGCGGCACATTAGATACAAGCAGGCCACGCCGACTCACGCCGGGCAGCCCTGCTAGCGTGTGAGTGCGAGCAACTGCGCACACCGGATCATTTCACCGTCAAGAGTACCTTCAGTGTCGTCTCCGAACTGGTGCCGACGAGGATGTCGAAGTCGCCGGGCTCGACGCGGCGCTGCATGTTGGCGTCGATGAGCCACAGCGCCTCCGGACCGATCGGGAGCGTCACGGTCGTCGATTCCCCGGGCTGCAGCGATACCCGCGCGAAGCCGCGCAGCTGCTTGACGGGACGCGTCACCGACGCGACGAGGTCGTGGACGTAGAGCTGGACGACTTCGTCGCCGGCGCGAGTGCCCGTGTTTGTCACGCGCACGCTCACGCTGGTGCGGCCGGCGGGACCGATTTCGCGATCGGCGAGCTTCAGATCGTCGAGTTTGAACGTGGTGTAGCTGAGACCGTGGCCGAAGGGGAAGAGCGGCGCGCGGGATTCGAACAGGTAGTTCCTGAACGACGTCGGCTTGCGGTTGTAGTAGACGGGGATCTGACCGACCGTGCGCGGCACGCTGATCGGCAGCTTCCCGCCAGGGTTCACGTCGCCGAACAAGGACTCGGCGACGGCGGTGCCGCCCTCCTGTCCCGAATACCACGTCTCGAGCACGGCGGCCGCGCGATTCGCGACCTCGCCGATGGCGAGCGGGCGTCCGTTCACCAGCACGACGACGAGCGGCTTGCCCGTCGCCGCGAGCTCGCGCACGAGCTCGTCCTGTTGTCCGGTCAAGTCGAGCGTCGCCGCGTCGCCCAGGTGTGTGTCCGCCCATGCTTCGCGCGACGTCGATTCGTTCGTGCCGATGACCGCGACGATTGCGTCGGCGCCGCGGGCCACGCGCACGGCCTCGGCAATGCGCGGCGCGTTCTTCACCGGATCGCCCGCGACCACCTCGTCGCGACTCCAGTTGGGCGGCTCCTCGGTGATGCGCGTGCCTTCGGCGTACATGATCTTGATCGCGCCCGCCGCCTTGTCCTTGATGCCCTGCAGGATGCTCGTGCCGCGGCCGGGATCTTCACTGTAGCCGCCGAGATGCACGTCAGCGGCGTTCGGTCCGATGACGGCGAGCGTTCGAAGGCGGGCGCGATCGAGCGGCAGCACGCCGGTGTTCTTCAGGAGGATCAGCGATTTGCGTGCCGCATCGAGCGCGAGCGCCTGGGCATCCGGGGTGTTGGTGACGCGTTCGGCTTCGTCGGCGTCCGCATACGGGTGCTCGAACAGGCCGGCGAGGAACTTCAGACGCAGGCTGCGCGCGACGGCGCGATCGAGCGCCTGTTGATCGATGCGCCCGGCGCGGATCTCGTCGGCGAGCGTGGCATAGGCGCGCTTGTCGGGAAGCTCGAGATCGACGCCGGCGGTGAGGGCCAGCTTCGCCGCTTCCGCCATGGAGGCGGCGACGTGATGCCGATCCGTGAGCTGCTCGATCGCGTTGTAATCGGACACGACCGATCCGACGAAGCCCCACTCCTGCCGCAGCACGCGATCGAGGAGGAACGGGCTCGCCGTCGAGGGGACGCCGTCGATTTCGTTGTACGACGGCATCACCGACGCGATGTGTCCTTCCACGATCGCGCGCTCGAACGGCCACAGCAGCGCTTCACGCAGCTCGCGCTCGGGCACGGGCGTCGGCGCGGTGTTGATACCACCTTCATTCGGACCGTGCGCAGCGTAGTGCTTCGCGGTCGCGAACACATGGCCGGGCGTGAGCGCCGGCATCGGGCCCTGATAGCCGCGAATCGCGGCCAGCCCGATTTCGGATGCGAGATGCGGATCCTCGCCGTAGGTCTCCTCGGTGCGTCCCCAGCGGGGATCGCGCGCGAGATCGAGCACGGGTGAGAGCACCTGCTGCGCGCCCCGCGCCCGCGCTTCACGCGCCGCGACCGTGAACACGCGCTCGACGAGCGCGGGATCCCACGTGCTCGCGAGCCCAATCGCCGCGGGAAAATGCGTGCCCTTCACCGCCGCGAGGCCGTGCAGCGCTTCTTCATGGAACATCACGGGGATCCCGAGCCGCGTGTTCTCGATCACCCATTTCTGGATGGCGTTGACGAACTCCACCGTCTCGCGCGGCGATCGGCGCTTGCCGCCGCGATCCACGCCGTCACTGGGTCGGGTGATCTGTCCGATCCCATGCTGCAGGATCGCCTGCGCCTTCGCGGGATCGAACCTACCGCTCGCGTCCACCAGCGCGCGCTTCTGCTGCCACACCGCCAGCGTCTGCGCCACTTTCTCCTCGAGCGTCATGCGCGCGAGCAGATCGGCGACACGCCGCTCCACGGGCAGCGAGGGATCTTTGTAGAGAGGTGATTGCTGCGCGGAGAGCGCCAGACCCGCGGCCATCATCAATGAAAGAGTGTAGACGCGGCGTGGCATGTGCGGGACGTTACCACAGCTACTCAAATCCGGCTGCCAGTGAGCTCACGAACACGGAGAGCACGGAGACCTCGGAGAGACCGGCTTCAATTTTGGTCACGGATGCTGCGGGCGGTGTGCTTCTCAGCGCGCAGTCTTGCTCACACCGTGCCGCCGAATTCTTGGGCAATAACTGCGCGCCTTCGGCGATGTTCACAGAACATCAACAATCCGCCGCGGCACTAATTATGCGATTGGTGGCGCATGCCTTCCGCGCAGGAATTGGACCGCGTTGCTCACGGCATCGTTGGCGCCGGCATCACCGTGCATCGAAAGGTCGGCACCGGCTGTTTCGAGAGTGCATACTCCCCGTGTTTTGCGTACGAGCTCCGAAAGCTCGGTTTGGCGTACTGTAAGCAGGTCGCAATCCCCCTGCAGTACGAAGAGATCACGGGGCAGCCCGCGTCCGTTGCCGACTACATTGTCGAAGGATGCGTCGTCGTCGCACTGAAAGCGATCGCCAGGATCGGTCCGATGGAGGAGCGGCAGCTTCGAACGTATCTCAGGCTGACCGGCTTGCCGCCGGGATACGTTCTCAATTTTGGCGCGATGAGATTGGCCGACGGCATTCTGAGGCGAGTAAACAATTTTCCGCATGGCACGCCGCCATTTGCACCTGACGAGCCGAACGACGACTCGGACGACTAGGAAGCCGTCCTCTCCGTCCTCTCCGCTCTCTCCGTCCTCGTCAATGCACTGCCGTCGCTACTCGTATCTCAGCGCCTCGATAGGATCTAACCGCGACGCTTTGAACGCCGGGAACAACCCGAAGAAGATGCCGACGCCCGCGGAGAACCCGATGCCGATCGCGAACGACCACCAGGGGAGCGAGACCGGGAACCCGGAGACCGCGTGGACGGTGAGCCCGATGCCGCTGCCGAAGAGGATGCCGAGCAGGCCGCCGGCGGACGTGAGGAAGACCGCCTCGACGAGGAACTGCCAGAGGATCTCGCGGCGGCGCGCGCCGAGCGCCTTACGCACGCCGATCTCGCGCGTGCGCTCGGTGACCGCGATCATCATGATCGCCATGACCCCGATGCCGCCGACCATCAGCGCGATCGAGGAGATGACGACCAGCGCGAGGAAGGTGGCCTGGCTGAACTTGTCCCACACCTTCAGGACCGCGTCCTGCGTCGCCAGGTCGAAGTCGTCCGGTTCTTCGAGCTTCAGATTGTGGCGGATGCGCATAAGCGCCTGGACTTCTTCGATCGCCGAGTCGCGCATGCCGTCGCGCGGCACGACCGCAATCATGGCCGTGCGGAACACCGCCGGGTTGAAGCTGCTGGCGGTGATCCGCGCGGATCCCTTCAGCACCTTGCCGAACATCTTCTCGTGCGTCCCGTAGGGGATGACCGCGTAGTCGTCCTGACCGGCGCTGAAGCCCCCCGGTGACGGCCGCTTGCCGAGCACGCCAATCACGGTGAACTGCGAGGAGCCGATCCGGACGGTCTTGCCGATTGGATCGATGTTCGGGAACAGCGACTGCCACGGCGTGTTGCCGAGGACCACCACCTGGCGCCGATGCTCCACTTCGGCGGGGATGAAGAGGCGGCCCGCCTCCAGCTTCGCGAAATTGATCGCCGACCAGTTTTCGGTGGCGCCGATGATCGCGAGCTGCTTGGTCTTCTCGTGGCCGAAGTAGATGCGCGACTGGCTCGTGCCCATCGCGCCCAGCCACACGTCGACGAGCGCGACCGACGGGCATTCGCGCTCGATCGCCCGCGCGTCTTCCATCGTCAGGTTCGGACGGCGCGCCACCTCGAGGAAGCTCTTGCCGCCGAGGAAGCTCAGCGCGCCCCACTTCTGCACGATCAGCGTGTTCGGCCCGAGCTCGCGGATCGAGTCGCGGAGCGACTCGTCGAAGCCGCGGATGAGCGACGTCATGCCGACGATCGAGGTGATGCCGATGACCACGCCGAGCACCGTCAGCGCCGAGCGCATCTTGCTGGCGCGCAGCGTGTCGAGCGCCATCACGACGATCTCCGAGAGCAGCCCCGTGCGTACCGCCATGACTATTCGCGCCTCAACGCTTCGATCGGGTCCAGCTTCGCGGCGCGCATCGCGGGATACAGACCGAAGAACAGCCCGACCAGCGCCGTGATCCCGATCCCGATCATCACCGACCACGCCTGCACGGCCGCGGGCAGCGGCGTCATCTTGCTGACGATGATCGCGGCAATGAAACCAAAGCCGGTGCCGACGAAGCCGCCCATCGTCGAGAGCGTGACGGACTCCGTGAGGATCTGCCAGATGATGTCGCGCCGGCGCGCGCCGAGCGCCTTGCGCAGCCCGATCTCGCGCGTCCGCTCACTCACGACCATCAGCATGATGTTCATGATGACGATGCCGCCGACGACCAGCGACAGCGCGACCACGCCGATCAGCACGGCGAAAATGCCGTTGGTCGCGGTGTGATAGAGGTTGAGGAGCGTGTCGGACGTGAACATGCCGAAGTTGTCGCGCTCGCTTGGCTTCAGGCGCCGCTCCACCCGCATCGCCACGGTTGCATCGTCCATGGCGGTCTTCACGAGATCCGGCGTGCGCGGCTTCACCAGCAGCTGCAATCCGAACATGCGCGACCCGAACATCTTCTGGAAGGTGCCGAGCGGGATGATGACGAAGTTGTCCTGCGAATTGCCGAACGTCGATCCCTTCTTCTTGCTCACGCCCACGACGCGGAAGTGCGTGGTGCGGACGGTGACGGTCTTGTCGATCGGATCGATCGGGCCGAACAGCTTGTCGGCCACGTCCCACCCGATCACGGTCACCGGCCGGTTGGCGTCGACCTCGGACGGGCTGATCAGGCGGCCCCGCTCGGCGTCGAACGTCGAGAACTGAATGTAGTCGCGCGAGACGCCCTGCACCTGCACGCCGTCGATCGACTCGCCGCGGAACTCGGCGGTCGAGCGCGCAGTCGCCTGGCCGGCCACCGCACCGACGTTGTCGCTGAACTTGCGGACCGCCGCCGCCTCCTGCATCGTGATGCGCGGGTTATTGCGGGTGCGCTCTTCGTCTTCCTGTGTGCGCACCACCGGCATGCGTTGAATCGTGTAGTTGTCGGCGCCGACGTCGGAGATGATCGCGTCGGTCACGTACGCGTTCATGCCCTGCACGAGCGACACGACGGCAATGATCGAGGTGACCGCCACGATGTTCCCCAGCACGGTGAGGAACGACCGCAGCTTGTTCGCCCAGATCGCGCCGAGCGCGATGATCGCCGTTTCGAGGAATTGATTCATTTTTCAGTGCGCGTGGGGCCCCACCCCCACGCGCTTGACGCGCTTCGCGCGACGCCCTTCGTCTCTCGACGTCGCTCGGGACGACCCTGAGCCTGTCGAAGGGTCGGGGCTTTCCGCCGCTTCGCGGCGGCCTTCGAATGCTACGAGACCCACTCCGTAGCCTCGCGCCGCGCAGCGCTTCAGGTCTTGGCCGTCGGTGACCGTTTGGCCGCCTCGATCTTCACGGTCGTGCCGTCGGCGAGCTCACGCACCGAGCTGAACGGCCCGACGATGACCTGGTCGCCTTCCTTGAGCCCGTTGACGACTTCGAAGTATTTCTCGCCGGCGATGCCGGTCTTCACAGCCGCGAACTCGGCACGGTTGTCGCGCACGACGAACACGCCCTCGAGCTCCTTGCGCTCCTGGCCCGGCTTCAGCTCGGATGCCTGCACGCTGGTGCGGCTCGGACGCTTGTCGTTGCGCGGCTCGCGGATGATCTTGCCGTCCTTGTCGACCACCATCTCGCGAACCGTGGTCGCCTGGATGGGAACCGACACGACCTGCTTGCGCGTCGCGGTGGTGATCTCCGCGGTGCAGGTGAAGCCGGGACGCACCTCGGGGATCTCGCCGTCGACCGTGACCTTGACCTTGAAGTTGGTCGCCTGCGTCGAGGCGCTGGCCGTTGCCTGGATCGGGCTGTTGCCGATCTCGGTGACCTTGCCCGAGAAGGTCTTGCCCGGCATCGCGTCGATCGTGATCTTGGCTTTCTGTCCGAGCTGCACGCTCGGGATATCGGTCTCGTCGACCTCGACTTCCGCCTCGATGACCGACATGTCCGCGACCGTCAGGAGCACCGTCCCGGCGTTGTTCATCGTGCCGACGACGACGGTTTCCCCTTCCTCGATGTTGC
The DNA here is from genome assembly GCA_046734675.1 of Acidobacteriota bacterium. GTDB lineage: Bacteria > Acidobacteriota > Vicinamibacteria > Vicinamibacterales > 2-12-FULL-66-21 > QHWT01. The sequence continues at coordinate 23,926 of JBKPRU010000021.1, read as the reverse complement.
GCCGCGTAATGATGCCGGTGATCGGCGACTCGATGCGGACCTTGCTCAAATTGTAGCGCGCGTTGTCGAGCGAGGCTTCTTCCTGCTGCATCCGCAGACGCTGCGTCTCGATCTGGCGCTCGGCGGCGTTCGCGTCGGCCTGGCGCATCTTCAACGTGTTCTCGGCGCTGTCCAGCGACTCTCTCGTCGTCAGGCCCTGCTTCCACAACTGCTGCTGGCGCGTGAAAGCGTCCTGCGCCTGCTTCAGCGCCGCCTTCGCGCTCTCGGACGAGACGCGCAGCTGTTCCATCTGCGAGCGCGCCGCCGCGAGCGACGCCTGCGTCTGGTTGTACATGCTCGTCAGGTTGCGCGGATCGATCTGCAGGAGGAACTCCCCCTTCTGCACGCGCTGGCCTTCTTCAACCGCAAGGTTGGTGACCCGGCCCATCGTGTCGGCGCTGATGTTGACGAGCCGCTGCGGCTGGATCTTGCCCGACGCGGAGACGATCGCCTGGAGATCGCGCTTCTGCACGGTCTCGACGTTGACGACCGTCCCTTCCTGGCGCTTGAACTTGATGTTTGCGAAGGCGAGCGCGCCGAGAATCACGACGATGCCCACCCCGATCAGAATCTTCTTTCCGCGCGTCATGCGCCCCCCATGCGGCTCTTGAACAACGCGATGACCACCGCAATCACCGCGTATACGCCGAGCAGCGCCATGGCAATCGGCTGCGTGCGGCGGCGATAGAGGACGCCGAGCCCGATCGCGAGCACCACCAGCCACCAGACGAGGAACACGTCAACCGCGCCGAGCAGGTGCCCGGCGAACGAATCTTCCGGCAGCATCGGCAGCAGCGCGCCGAGGTTGGCGATGCTGCCCACACCACCGCGCAGGTAGTTAATCGTGCCGGAGAAAACGGCGGAGAGCGCCGAGACCGCGCCGGAGTGGGCCTGCACGGCAAACACCTGTTTGAACGACGCCTCGCCGCCCATCGCGGCGTTGAAGACAGCGAACAGGATTCCGGCGATGATGACCGCCATGATTGGCGATACGACGAGCACGCCCGCGGCCGTGGTGTAGGGCAGCCGCGCCGCGCCGCGCTCCATCTGCTCGTACATCTGGTCGGTCACGTCGAAGCCGAACGACTTCATCTGGCTGACCTGCTGATCGAGCGTCGCCTGGCGTCCCGCGTCGGTGGTCATCGGCAACGCCGTGAACAGCGCGACCATCAGCGTCGTCACTGCGAGCGCGCCGAACCATTTGGGGTTGGCGACGACGGATCGGAAGGTGTCCTTCGGGGAAATCAGGATGCCGATCAGGCGTGCGGGCAGCGCCTTGGGCGCAGCCGCCGGCCCGGCCGCGGTAGCCATGTTCGTCATAAGAGATGTCGCCTTGAGAGCGGTGGCAGAAACTGGTCGGGAACGAACGATATTACCACGCTAATACGCTCGGGCGGGGACGAATGTTTCAGCCGGCGACGGGAGCGAAAGCGTACAGGCTGTGAGAGTTAGCGCCGCCTGCGATAAGCTTCCCGGATGCGAATTTCGATCGGTTTCGCGACCGTGGCGCTGCTGCTGACGACGACCGTCCCGGCGTGGGCGCAGGGGGAGGCGCCGGCCGGCGCGCGCGCGACCGGCATGGGCGGCGCCTTCGTCGCGGTCGCCGACGACGCCTCGGCCGTGTTCTGGAATCCCGCCGGCCTCGCGTCGGGCTCGTATTTCAGCCTCGCGGTCGACACCAATCACCTGAACACGGAGGACGACTCGGTCTTCCCGCACGATCGATCGGCCCTGATGATTGCGCTCGGCACGCCCGCGCTCGGCCTGTCCTATTTCACCAACACGGTGACGCGCGCGGCCGAACTGAGTGCGCCCGGGCTCGACGCGACCAATGAGTATCGAGTGGAACGGCTGGAGACCCGTCACGTCGGGGCAACCGTCGTGCAGTCGATCAAGCAGCGGATTGCCGTCGGCGCGACCGTGAAACTGGTGAGGGGCTCGGCCTCGACCGGCTTCGTGTCGGCCGCGGATCGCTCAGCGTTCGACCGCGCCGACGAGCTCTTCCCGCAGAGGACCACCACGAAGTTCGACGCGGACTTCGGGGTGATGCTGACGGGGGCCGTCGGCAAGGTGGGGGTCGCCGTGAGGAACGCGTTCGAGCCGGAATTCGACACGCCCGACGGCATCCCCGTCTCACTGGAGCGACGCGTGCGCGGCGGCCTGTCGCTGCTCCTGCACCAGTTCATCACCGTCGCGGCTGACTTCGATTTCACCGACGCGCCAACGAGCCGCGGCGAGTGGCGGGACGCGGCGATTGGCGCCGAGGCGCGCCTCACGAGGAAGGCCTTCGCCAGGAGCGGCGTGCACTGGAACACCGCAGGCGGCGACAACGGACCGGGCGCCGCGCCCGTGTTCAGCGTCGGCGGCAGCTACGCGGTCTACGGGTCCGTCCTCGCCGACGCGCAGATCAGCATGGGGTCGCCGGACGGCGACACGGGCTGGGGCGTCGGCGTCCGGTTTGTGTTTTGAGCCGGCGTGCGGACGGTAGGGCGCCTCTTTAGAGGCGCCGTTATGGAGGCGCACCTGAAGGTGCGCCCTACCGCCGGTGCTCCGCGCAGGCCGGGTGCGACCTACCGCCACTGCTCCACTTACGCGAATCGGCCGACGGTAGGGCGCCTCTTGGAGGCGCCATCGGTTCTCCACATAGGCCGGGTCTTTAGACCCGGCGCCGTCGCACTTCCAGCTTGACAATAATTGTCACCCGTGTATTCTTAGAGTCTTCCCCCGCAATTCTCCCGGCGCCCGCGAGTAGTTCGTGGACCAGTGGTGGTCTGAACGATGCCCGTCCGTATTGGCGAGCTGCTGCTGAAAGAGAAGCGCCTCACGCCTGCGCAGCTGCAGGAGGCGCTGAACTATCAGAAGACGAACGGCGGCAAACTCGGCTACAACCTGGTGAAGCTCGGCTTCGTCAAGGACGAAGAGATCACGGCGCTGCTCTCGAAGCAGTACGGCGTGCCCTCGATCAATCTCGCCCAGTTCGAGATCGATCCGGCCATCGTCAAGCTCATTCCCGCGGAAACCGCGCACAAATATCAGATCGTTCCGTTGAGCCGATCCGGCGCGACGCTGACGATCGCGATGACCGACCCGACCAACGTGTTCGCCATGGACGACATCAAGTTCATGACGGGCTACAACGTCGAACCGGTCGTCGCCTCCGAGACGGCGGTCAGCGACGCGTTGCAGCGGTATTTCCCGCCCGCGTCGACCGCCGGCGTCACGCGCACCGAGACGGTCAAAAAAGAAAAGAAGGCGGCGGCGGCGCAGCAGGAGGCCAACCTCAATAACGCCGCGACCCTCGAGATGGTCACCAAGGCCCTCGAGGAGACCGCCGCGATCGTCGACGACGACGTGGAGCTGCTCGAAGAGATCGAGCAGATCGACGTCAGCTCGCTCGAGAAGCAGGGCGGCGAAGCGCCCGTCATCCGGCTCGTCAACCTGATGCTGATGTCCGCGATCCAGAAGGGGGCCAGCGACATCCACATCGAGCCGTACGAAAAAGAATTCCGCGTGCGCTTCCGCATCGACGGGTTGCTCTACAACGTCATGGCGCCGCCGATGAAGTTCCGCGATGCGATCACCTCGCGCATCAAGATCATGGCGAAGCTCGACATCGCGGAAAAGCGGCTGCCGCAGGACGGCCGCATCAAGATCCGCTTTGCCGACGGCGAAGGCGGTACCAAGGAAATCGACTTCCGCGTCTCGTGCCTGCCGACTCTGTTCGGGGAAAAGATCGTTCTCCGTCTGCTCGACAAAGACAAGCTGATGCTCGACATGACCAAGCTTGGCTTCGAGTCGGAGTCGCTGAAGAAGCTGGAAGTCGCGATCGGGAAGCCCTGGGGCATGGTGCTCGTCACGGGTCCGACGGGCAGCGGCAAGACGAACACGCTCTATTCGTCGATCGCCAAGATCAACACGCCCGAGACCAACATCATGACCGCGGAGGACCCGGTCGAATTCAACCTGGTCGGCGTCAACCAGGTGCAGGTCCGGGAGAACATCGGCCTGAACTTCGCCGCCGCGCTCCGCTCGTTCCTGCGCCAGGACCCCAACATCATCCTCGTCGGCGAAATCCGCGACTTCGAAACCGCGGAAATCGCGGTCAAGGCGTCGCTCACCGGCCACCTGGTGCTCTCGACGCTGCACACCAACGACGCGCCGAGCACAATCAGCCGCTTGATGAACATGGGTATCGAGCCGTTCCTGGTCGCGAGCTCGGTGAACCTGATTTGCGCGCAGCGCCTCGTGCGCCGCGTCTGCACCGGCTGCAAGCAGGATCACCCGCACGCCGCGCAGGCGCTGGTCGACGCTGGCTTCACGCAGGACGAAGCGGAGAAGGTGGTGCCCAAGAAGGGCGGCGGCTGCGAGCGGTGCAACAACACCGGCTACAAGGGACGCGTCGGTCTCTACGAGGTCATGGAGATCACCGACGAATTGCGCGAGCTGATTCTCGTCGGTGCGTCCGCGCTGGAGCTCCGGCGCAAGGCGGTCGAGGAAGGGATGATCACGCTGCGCCGCAGCGGCCTGATGAAGGTCATGGACGGCGTGACGACGATCGAAGAAGTGGCACGGGAAACGGTGAAGTAAAAGACGGAAGACGGAAGACGGAAGGCGGAAGACAGACGGCCGCCGCGACGCGGCGGCAAGCCCGACCCTTCGACAGCTCAGGGTCGTCCCGAGCGACGTCGAGGGACGAAGGGCGTCGCGCGAAGCGCGTGAAGCGCGTGGGGATGGGGCCCCACGCGCATTGAAAAAAGGATCACATGGCTACGCTGCCCGAACTGTTAGCAACGCTCGTTCAGAACAACGGATCGGACCTGCACATTACGACCAACACGCCGCCGCAGATCCGGATCCACGGGCATCTGCAGCCGCTGGATCTGCCGCCGCTCGATGCGGCCGCGACGAAGGCGCTCGCCTACAGCGTCCTCACCGATCAGCAGAAGAAGCGGTTCGAGGAGTCGCAGGAGCTCGATTTCTCCTTCGGCATCCGTGGCATCGCGCGCTTCCGCTGCAACGTCTTCAATCAGCGCGGCGCGGTTGCGGCGGTCTACCGGGTGATCCCGGAGCAGATCAAGAACTTCAACGACCTGGGGCTGCCGGCGGTCCTCGCCAATCTCGCCGAGCGTCCGCGCGGCCTCGTGCTCGTCACCGGGCCGACCGGCTCGGGCAAGTCGACGACGCTCGCGGCGATGATCGACAAGATCAACACCGAGCGCCACGAGCACATCCTCACCATCGAGGACCCGATCGAGTTCGTGCATCAACACAAGGGCTGCCTCGTGAATCAGCGCGAGGTGCACCAGGACACGCAAGGCTTCGCCAACGCGCTGCGCGCCGCCCTTCGTGAAGACCCCGACATCGTCCTCATCGGCGAGTTGCGCGACCTCGAGACGATCGAGTCGGCGCTGCGCATCGCGGAAACGGGGCACTTGACGTTCGCGACGCTGCATACCAACTCCGCGGCGCAGACGATCAACCGCATCATCGACGTCTTCCCGGCGCACCAGCAGGGGCAGATCCGCACCCAGCTGTCGCTCGTGCTCGAAGGGATCGTCTGTCAGGCGCTGCTGCCGCGGATGGACGGCAAGGGACGCGTGGTCGCGCTCGAGATCATGGTCCCCAACCCGGCGATCCGGAATCTGATCCGCGACGACAAGGTGCACCAGATCTACTCGACGATGCAGACCGGCCAGGAAAAGCTCGGGATGCAGACGATGAACCAGTGCCTCGCGACGCTGTATCACAAACGGCTGATCGCGCTCGAGACGGCGATGGGCGCGTCGTCGCTGAAGGACGAACTGGAACAGATGATTGCGCGCGGCGCCGGCGTGGTCGCCGGCGCGGGCACGGCGCAGCGGCCGGGACCCGCGCGTCCGGTCGGCCGGTGAGACAGGTGTAGGGCGCACCTTCAGGTGCGCCTCGGGGACGGCGCGTCTGAAGACGCGCCCTACAGCCAGGCTAGGGACTAAAGGACGGTTATGCCTACTTTCGCGTATAGCGGACGTACTCGAGCGGGCCAGACGGTGACGGGGGAGCGCATTGCCGACACCATGGATGCGGCGATCGCGGCGCTCCGCCGCGAGCAGATCCAGGTGACGCGGATCGACCCGGCGAAGGTGGCGGCGCCGCCCAAGGAGAAAGCCAAGAAGGCCACCGGCAAGGCGGCGCCGTCGAAAAATCTGGCGATCTTCACGCGGCAGTTCTCCGTCATGATCGACGCCGGTCTCCCGCTCGTCCAGTGCCTCGACATCCTCGGCAAGCAGGAGCCGCACAAGGGGTTCGCCGAAGCGATCCTGTCGGTGCGCGCCGACGTCGAGTCGGGCGCCGCGCTCGCCGACGCCATGAAGAAGCACCCGAAATCGTTCGACGCGCTCTACGCGAACATGATTGCGGCGGGCGAGGCCGGCGGTATTCTCGACACGATCCTGAAGCGGCTCGCGGTCTACATCGAGAAGAGCGTCAAGCTGAAGGGGCAGGTCAAGTCCGCGATGATTTACCCGATCGCGGTCATCTGTATCGCCACCGTCGTCGTTGCGGCGATTCTGTGGAAGGTTATCCCGACCTTCGCACAGCTCTTCGCCGGCCTCGGCGCCGAGCTGCCGCTCCCGACCCGCGTCGTCATCGCGGCGAGCAACGGCCTCCTGTCGTACGGGCCGTTCATCCTCGTCGGCCTGGGCGGCATCGGTTATGCGCTGAAGCAGTACTACGCGACGCCAGCCGGCCGTTACACGATTGACGGCCTGACGCTGAAGGCGCCCGTCCTCGGCATGATCCTGCGCAAGATCGCGGTCGCACGGTTCTGCCGCACGCTCTCGACGCTGCTGTCGTCGGGCGTGCCGATTCTCGACGGTCTCGACATCACGGCGCGCACTGCCGGCAACGCCATCATCGAGGAAGCCATTCAGAAGACGCGCGCCAGCATCGAGCGCGGTGAAACGGTGTCGGCGCCGCTGCGCGAGACCAACGTCTTCCCGTCGATGGTCGTGCAGATGATCAACGTCGGTGAGACGACGGGCGCGCTCGACGCGATGCTCGCCAAGATCGCGGACTTCTACGAGGAAGAAGTGGACACGGCGGTCGCCGGCCTGCTGACCCTGATGGAACCAATCATGATCGCGGTCCTCGGCGGCGTCGTCGGCGGCATCGTCATCGCGATGTACATGCCGATCTTCGACCTGATCAGCAAGCTGACGTAGAAGAGAAGACAGAAGACAGAAGGCGGAAGACAGAAGACAACGACAAAGACAGAAGGCCGCCGAGAAGCGCGTAAAGCGCGTGGGGGTGGGGCCCCACGCGCATTGAGAAAAGAAGACGGAAGGCCGCGAAGCGCGTCCTAAAACACAGGTGTAGGGCGGGTCTTCAGGCCCGCCACACGCCGGGTCCAAAGACCCGGCCTACGTGAAAAACCAAGATGCAAGCAACGTTGACCGGCGTGCGGCACAAGCTGCTGTGGCTCATTGGCGGGCGCGCCGGTGTGATCACGATGCTGCTCGGGTCGGCGATCCTGATTCAGTTCAAGTCGCCGGGCGCGCTGCCGATCGATCCGTTCTTTTTCCTGATTGGCCTGACCTACGGGCTGACGGCGTTCTGGGCGGCGACGCTGCGCTACGTCGATCGGCATCCGTGGCTGATCGACGTGCAGGTCGCGTGCGACGCGCTCGTCGTTTCCGCGATGGTGCATCTGACCGGCGGGGTCGCGAGCTACTTCTCATCGCTCTACACGCTGCCGATCATCGCGGCCAGCACCGTGCAGTCGTGGCGCGGCGGCCTGATGGTGAGCGCGCTCAGCTGTCTGATCTACGTCGGGCTGGTGATCGCGCAGTACGCGGGCATGGTGCTGCCGTTCGGGATGGCGCCGGAGACGCTGCCGCCGATGCGCGTGGCGATTTACACGGTGGGCCTGAACGTGTTCGGGTTCCTCGCGGTCGCGGCGCTGAGCGGGTACCTCGCGGAAGGGTTACGCCGCACCGGCGAGCAGCTCGAAGAAACGTCGACGCAGCTGGCGGACCTGCAGGCGTTCAACCAGCACGTGATCGACAGCCTCCAGAGCGGCTTGACGACGTGCGACATGACGGGACGGGTGCTGACGTTCAACCGCGCCGGCGAGAGCATCACCGGCATGACGGCGGCCGAGGCGCTCGGACAATCGATGATGGCGGTGCTGCAGCTGCCGTCGCCGTATGTCGGGCTCTTCAACCGAGAGGACGGCCGTCCGGTGCTGCCGCGGCTCGAGTACGGCTACACGCGCGCGGACGGACGGCAGATCGAGCTCGGGATCAGCGCCGCGCCGCTCGTCACACCGAGCGGCAATTCGGGGTTCCTGTTCACGTTCCAGGACGTGACTGAAGCCAGGAAGCAGGACCGCGAGGCGCGCGTGCAACAGCGGCTCGCGGCGGTTGGCGAGATGGCCGCCGGCATCGCGCACGAGATCCGCAACCCGCTCGCGTCGATGGCCGGCTCAATTCAGATCCTGCGCGACGAGCTGCCATTGACGCCGGAGCAGTCGCAGCTGATGGACATCGTGCTGCGCGAGTCGGAGCGGTTGAACGACACGATCCGAAGCTTCCTCGCCTACGCGCGGCCGCAGCGCGCGGCGCTGGCCGACACGGACGTTGGGCGCGTGCTGACCGACACGGCGACGCTGCTCGAGAACAACGCGGAGCTGGTCGACGGCCATTCGATCGTCGTCGATGCGCCGCAGGAACGGGTGATCTACCGCGCCGACGAAGCGCAGGTGCGCCAGATCGTCTGGAACCTGGCCACCAACGGTCTGCGGGCGATGCCCAACGGCGGTGTGCTGCGGCTGTCGGTCCACCGTCACGAGAAGACCGCCAAGGAACCGGAGCACGTGGTCATTGGGGTACGTGACGACGGCGTCGGCATCGCGCCGGAAGAGATCGACGGCATCTTCCAGCCGTTCCGCGGCACGTTTACGAAGGGCACAGGCCTCGGTCTGTCGATCGTGCATCGCATCGCGAGCGACTACGGCGGCGAGGTTCGCGTGTCGTCGAACAAGGGCATGGGAACCACGGTGGAGGTGGTGCTGCCGGTGGGCGCGGTCGCGGCTGCCGTCTCCGGCTGACAACGTTATGGCTATTGACGTACAGACCGTCGATCCGGTCGCGGCGCCCGCCGCGCGCATCCTCATCGTCGACGACGAGCGGTCGATGCGCGAGATGCTGGCGATCCTCCTGCGGCGCGAGGGACACGATGTCGCGATCGCCGAGAACGGCCGCCGCGCGCTGGAGTTCCTGAACCAGCGCCCGTTCGATCTGGTCGTATCCGACGCGCGGATGCCGGACGTCGACGGCCTGCAGGTGCTCCGGCACGCGCGCAGCGTCAACCCCGCGGTGATCGCCATCATGATCACCGCCTATGGATCGCCGGACCTGATCAAGGGCGTCGAGGAGCTCGGCGTCAACGACTACGTCGAGAAGCCGTTCAACACCGAGGTGCTCAAGTTCCGCATCCGCAAGGAGCTGGATCGCCGTCGCCTGCAGCAGGAGAACGTGTTGCTGAAGCGCGCGATGCACACCGCGCATCACTTCTCGAACATCGTCGGCAGCAGCAGCGCGATGATTCAGGTGTTCGAGCTGGTCGAGACCGTCGCGGCGACCGGCAGCACGATTCTGATCACCGGTGAATCCGGCACGGGCAAGGAGCTGATCGCGCGCGCGATTCACGTGCGATCGCCGCGCAGCGAACGGCCGTTCGTCGCCGTCAATTGCGGCGCGCTGACGGAAACGCTCCTCGACTCGGAGCTGTTCGGGCACGTGCGGGGCGCGTTCACCGGCGCCGACAACAACAAGAAAGGGCTGATCGAGGTCGCCGACAAAGGGACCATCTTCCTCGACGAAATCGGCGAGATGAGCCCGATGCTGCAGGTCAAGGTGCTGCGCGTCCTGCAGGAGCGCAAGTTCCGGCGCGTCGGCGGCACCGAGGAGATCGAGGCCGACATCCGGATCATCGCGGCGACCAACCGCGACCTGGCCAAGATGGTGGCGGAGGGGCAGTTCCGCGAAGACCTCTTCTACCGCATCAACGTGATCCCGGTGCGGCTCCCGCCGCTGCGCGAGCGCGGCGACGACGTGGTCGGGCTCGCCGAGCACTTCGTCACGAAGTACGCGCCGCAGATGAAGAAGAACATCACCGGCATCACGGCGACGGCGATGGCGGCGCTGACCTCGTACGCCTGGCCGGGCAACGTCCGCGAGCTCGAAAACGCGATCGAACGTGCGGTGGCGCTGGAACGGGCGTCGACGATCCAGCCCGAGAGCCTGCCGGAAGCGGTGCGTGGCACGACGGCGGCGGTGGCGGCGCCGGCCGCGGCGGGTGGGAGCGCGCCCGCACCATCGGCGCTGCCTGAGACCGGCTTCGACCTCGAACAGCATGTGCAGCATCTCGAGCGCGAGTACATCGCGGAGGCGCTGCGCCGATCGGGTGGCGTGAAGGTGAAGGCAGCGGAGCTGCTCGGTATGAGCTTCCGATCCTTCCGCTACTACATGAAAAAGTACAACCTCAAATGAAGAAGAACGGATTCACGCTCGTCGAACTGCTCATCGTCGTGGCGATTATCGCGGCGATTGCGGCCATTGCGACGCCGGGGCTGCTGCGGGCGCGCATTTCCGGCAACGAGGCGTCCGCGATCGCCTCGCTCCGCGCGATCGGCAGCGCGCAGGCGACGTTCTCGAGGAGCTGCGCGAACGGCCTGTATGCGGCGACGCTCGACATCCTCGGCACCGGACCGTCCGGGACCGAGCCGTTCCTCAGCGTCGATCTCGGCGGCGCGCCAACCGCCGTCAAGAGCGGGTATTCGATTTCGCTCGCCGGCGCAGGCGCGTCCGGATCGCCCGCATGCAACGGCACCACGGCGCTCGCGAACGGCTACCACGCCTGGGCCGACCCGGTCTCCGAGAACAGCGGCGTCCGCTATTTCGGGACGAACACCACGAGCACGATCTGGCAGGCCTCGTCCTCGCTGAACGCCATGAGCGACACGGCCACGCCGTCGACCGGCATCCCGATTCAGTGAGCCGACTGACAAATCGTGGCAGCCACTAATTGTCAGTGCCGCGAATTGTCCTGCGATTCCGGCCCTCGCGAGGGTGAGAATGACCGCTCGACGTCGCTGGTAAGTTACTGACTTCAAGGGATTTGACGGCAGCGACCCGCACCTCGACCCCTCCGCGGCATCCCCCTTGCTCAACTCCCGGCATTCGCAAGTTCCCTCGGATTTCACGAACCCGTGTCGCGGGCCCAGAGGAGTTGTTTGTCATGAAGATGCGTAACCAGAAAGGTTTCACCCTGATCGAGCTGCTGATCGTCGTGGCGATCATCGGCATCATCGCGGCGATTGCGGTCCCGGGCCTGCTCCGGGCGCGTATCTCCGGCAACGAGGCGTCGGCGATCGGTTCGCTGCGCGCCATCAGCAGCGCGCAGTCGACCTTCTCGGCGAGCTGCGCGAACGGCCAGTACGCGAAGACGATGGACGTGCTCGGCACGGGCCCCTCGGGCGGCTCGGCGTTCATCAGCCCGGACCTCGGCGCAGCGGCGACCGCGACGAAGAGCGGCTACCGCGTGGGCATGGACGGCGCGGGCGGCGGCACGGCGACCGCCTGCAACGGCGCGGCGTCTTCGTCGCTCTCGACCGGCTATCACTCCTGGGCGGATCCCTCATCGAGCTCGACGGGCACCCGCTACTTCGGCTCGAACACCACGGGCACGATCTGGCAGGGCACCGCGACGCTCAGCGGCATGAGCGACACGGCCACGCCGTCGGGCGCGTCGGCGATTCAGTAACACCTCCAGGAACGCGGCACCGCGAGGGCCGTCCGGGCATACCGGCCGGCCCTCTTTTCTGAGTGACGTTTCCTGTCAGTCCCCGGGTGACAAAAGTTGTCACTCCCCGCTCCGGCCAGCCATCCTCGTCGCGCGTCTAATACTCTGTAACCGATTCCACCCACATTACTTGTCCTTGTCAGCCAGAGCTACAGCTGACGTGGCATCGCCGTTGCTCTTCGCGCGCGCATGCCGCATGCCGGTGGCCGAAGCGGCGAGCGACGTGGACACGGCCACACGGAGTGATTCAGGAGTACATCACTATGAAGGTTCGTAATCAGAAAGGCTTCACGCTGATTGAGCTGTTGATCGTCGTGGCGATCATCGGCATCATCGCGGCGATCGCGGTCCCGGGTCTGCTGCGGGCGCGCATCTCCGGTAACGAGGCGTCAGCGATTGGTTCGCTGCGCGCCATCAGCAGCGCGCAGTCGACGTTCTCGGCGAGCTGCGCGAACGGCCAGTACGCGAAGACCCTCGACATTCTGGGCAGCGGTCCCTCGGGCGGCTCGGCGTTCATCAGCCCGGACCTCGGCGCGGCCGCGACGGCGTCGAAGAGCGGCTACCTGGTCGGCATGGACGGCGCGGGCGGCGGCACGGCAACCGCGTGCAACGGTGCGGCGTCTTCGTCGCTCTCGACCGGCTATCACTCCTGGGCGGATCCCTCGTCGAGCTCGACGGGCACGCGCTTCTTCGGCTCCAACACCACGGGCACGATCTGGCAGGGCACGGCGACGCTCAGCGGCATGAGCGACACGGCGACCCCGTCGGGCGCGTCGGCGATTCAGTAAGGATCGTCAGCCAGTCGGTTTCGAGCGAGGGATGTCCGCTCGGACATCCCTCGCCTTTTCATATGTGCTCCGGTACCCTGCACGTCGCCTGATGCTGCGACAACGTCACTCCCGTTTCTCACCCGGTGCCTGGCCCGGGTGGACGTGGGGCCTGATCGTCACCGCCGTCGCGTTCGTGCCCGTCGCCGGCGTCTTCACGACGTCGCGGATGTTCTTCGTTCGCGATCTCACGCTCGCGTTTCATTCGCGCTTTCTGTGGCTCCGGAGCACGGTTGCGTCCGCGCAGTGGCCCTGGTGGGATCCGTTCCCCGCGTCGGGACAGTCGGCCGCGGGCGACGCGTTGTACCAGTTGTTCCTGCCGCCGACGCTTGCCTTGCGGCTGCTGCTTCCGCAGATCCTCGCCTGGAATCTCTGGGTCGCGCTGCCCGTCCCGATCGCCTGCCTCGGCGCATGGCTGTTCCTGCGGCGGCACGTACGCGACGTCCCGGCGTCGATTGGCGCGCTCACATTCGCGCTGTCGGGCCCGATCGTCTCGACGACGAACTTTCCGAACCTGTCCTGGTCGATCGCGGCGGTTCCGTACGTGTTCTGGGCCATCGATCGCGTGCTCACCCGGCCGGCCGGGGCGACGGCGGCTGCCCTCGCCGCGATCGTCGCGATGCAGGCACTGGCGGGGGAGCCGGTAAGTCTCGCCGGCACGCTCGCACTGGCTGCGGCCTACACGCTCGTCGTCGCGGCTCCGGACTGGCGCGCTCGCACGCGCGCGCTGGCGACGACCCTCGCCGCCGTCGTCCTCGGGCTCGTGCTCGCGGCCATCCAGTTCGCGCCTCTGCTTGGCGCCAGCCGCCACTCGGTGCGCAGCCTGATGACGGGCGACGATTTCTGGGCCTTCCACCCGCTCGCGCTGCTCGAGCTGTTCGTGCCGCACTTCTACGGTGATTATTTCAGCTCGAATCTGCGCGAGCTCCCATGGATGGTCGCGCTGAACAGCGGGCGCGAGCCGTTCTATTACACGATGTACGTCGGTGTGGTCGCCGTGGTGGTCGCGGCACTCGCAACCACGATTCGTCGGCGGCAGCACGCATTCTGGGCGACGGCACTACTTGCTGCCGTCGTCGCGGCGCTCGGATCGTACACACCGATTTATCCGATACTGCAGCAGGTCGTCCCGGGCCTGAGCGCGTTCCGGTTCCCCGTGAAGTACCTCTCGCTCGGGTCGTTCGCGCTCGCCGCGCTGACGGCGTACGGGTGGCAGGCGATTCTCGACGGCGAGATTCGGTGGCGGCGCGGGGTCATCGTCGCCGCGCTCGCGGCGGCTGTCGGAGTGTGCGCCTACGTCGTCGTCGCGTGGTTGCTCATCGCGCCGGCGCATCCCGCGCGTGTCTTCTATCGGCTCGCGGAGATCGCGCACGTGCCGTTCCCCATCCAGGGCGCGGAATACCTGATCTTCCGTGCGCGGCCGCTGCTGACCACGTTGTTTCTCAAACTGATGGCGACGAGTCTGCTCGTGGTCATCGCGATCTCGACGCGCCGCGAGCGCCGGTTCGCGCGCGCGGTGCTCGGCGTCGCCCTCGTCGTCGATCTGGCTGCGTCCAACAGCGACGTGAATCCGACGATGAACGCGGCGGCGCTGGGGCCGCCGGCGTGGGTGGACGTGATGAACGCGCATCCGGGGGAGCGCCTCTACATGGGGGGCCGTCTCGAAGGCTGGATCAATCCGCTGGATCCCGATGCGCCGAAGTGGGTGAGTCCTCCGGATGCCACGTCGCCGACCGACGCGCGGTATCTCGCGGTGAACGAGTTGATGTACTCGCCGTCGGGATGGCAGGTGCGCGAATCGATCTCGTTCGATCTCCCGCTGCTCTGGCCGCTCGACTACGCCAGGTTGATCACACGGTTCCGCGGCGCCACGCGCGAAGAGCGGCTGAGGGTCCTGCAGCGTATCGGTACTCGTTTCTGCGTGCTGCCGACGCCGCCGTATTCCGGCGCGAAGCCGCTCGCGTCACTGCGCGGCATTCCCCAGATGCAGCTCTACGAATGTCACCCCGACGCCACGCGCGTGACGGTCGTGCCCGACGCGCTGATCGGCCCGGACATTCCGTGGCAGATCGAGGGCCTATTCCAGCAGCGGTTCGATCCGCGGACGGGCGTGCTCGTCAGCGAGCGGCCCCCTGCGGCCGCGGGCCTCGAGGGCCCTGCGGTCGCTGCATCTGCAGCCATCATCCAGGACGCGCACGACCGCGTCGTCGTTCGTGCGGGTCTGCCGGCCGACGGCTATCTCGCGCTGTTCGACAGCTACGATCCGGACTGGACCGTCGACGTCGACGGCATGGCAGCGCCGCTCATGCGCGCCAACGGCACCTTCCGCGCCGTCCACCTGACACGCGGCAATCACGTCGTCACCTTCACCTACGAGCCCCGCCTCGTATATCTCGGCGCGTCGATTACCGCCGCGGCGGCCCTCGCGCTGGTCGCGTGGTGCCTGGTCGACCGGCGGCTGCGCCGGGCGCGGGTGACCGCCACGACAGCGGCCGCGTGACCGACCCGGCGTCCCGAACGCACGGTTTGCTCCGCTCGCGTTGGGCCGGGCTCGTCGTCGCGCTCTCGATCGTGCCGATCGCCGGCCTCTTCACGCTCTCAAGGATCTTCTTCGTCCGCGACCTGTCGTTCTTCTTCTGGTCGCGACACCTCTGGTTTCGACGCACCGTCTTCTCGGGGTCGTTCCCGCTGTGGGATCCCTACGTCGCGGCGGGGCAGTCGGCGATCGCCGACGCGTTGAACCAGCTGGTCATGCCGATCACGGCGTTGATCCGGCTGCTCCCGTCCGAGGTCGTGTCCTTCAATCTCTGGGTGGCGCTGCCCCTGCCGATTGCCAGCCTCGGCATGTTCGCATTCCTGCGGCGCACGCACCGCGACGCCGCGTCAGCAACCGGCGCGATCGCGTTCGGACTGTCTGGACCGATCGTGTCGATGCTCAACGCGCCGAACCTGTCGTGGTCGGTCGCCGCCATGCCGCTCGTGCTGCTCGCGGCGGATCGGCTGATCGACTCGCCGTCGATGCGGCGGCTCGCCACGCTGGCCGTCGCCGTCGCACTGCAGGCGCTCTGCGGTGAGCCGGTCACGCTGGCGTCGACGGCCGTCGTCGCCGTCGCGTATGCGGCGTGGCGCGGATGGCAGATTGCCGGGTCTAAAGACCCGGCCTACGTGGAGAACGCCGGGTCAAAAGACCCGGCCTACGTCGAGAACGCCGGGTCAAAAGACCCGGCCTACGTCGAGAAAGGCGGGTCTAAAGACTCGGGCTACACCAGTAAAGATGCGGCCGACACCCGACAAGTTCGATCACACGTAGGCCGGGTCTTTAGACCCGGCATGACAGCCGCCGCATGGGTCGTGGCGGGTTTGCTTCTCGGCGCGCTGCTCGCGGCCGTGCAACTCTGGCCGACGATGATGGCAGGGGTGCAGGCGCATCGCGGCAACATGGCGACGCCGGATTTCTGGTCGCTGCATCCGCTGGGCGCGCTCGAAGTCGTCGCGCCGCATCTCTTCGGCAACTACTACGACGCGTTCCTTGCGGACATGCCGTGGATGGCGCCGTTCAATAGCGGACGCGAGCCGTTCTATTACTCCATCTACGTCGGGCCGCTCGTGCTCGCGCTCGCGGCGACCGGGCTGGTCGCGCGTCCGCGCCGAAACGTCGTTTGGGCGCTGCTGGCCGTCCTCTTCTTCCTGGCGGCGATGGGCGGCTACACGCCGTTCTACCCGCTGGTAAGGCGTCTGCTATCGCCGCTTACGTACTTCCGCTTCCCGGTGAAGTACCTCGTCGTGACGACGTTTGCGGTCGCGGTGCTCGCGGCGGACGGCTGGGCGGCGCTCGCAGACGCGGGTAAGCGGAGGCGCATCAAGTTCGTGGCGCTTGGCTGCGTCGTCCTCGCGATGGCGATCGGAGTCGCGATTGCCCTGCCGATTGTCGCGGCGGCCAGGGCGGAGCGCGCGGTGGCCGCTCTGGCGACACGCGTGCACGTGGAGCCGGTGACGGGTACGCCGTTTCTGCTGCGCGTGGCGCCGCCGCTGGCGGCACGCGTCGCCGCGATGCTGCTCGCGGCCGCGACGCTGCTGGCCATCGCGATCTCATCGGGTTCGCGCGCGCACGCGGCGGCATACCTGCTCCTTGCCGCGATGTGCGCGGACCTGGTCGTCACCAACGCCGATCTGAACCTGACCATGGACCTGGCGAAGCTGACGCCGCCGCAGTGGTACACGGCGCTCGCCGGGGACTCGCGGCTCTACATCGGCGGCCGGGTGCGCGGGTTCATGAACGCGGAAGATCCCGACGCCTCGAAGAAATGGGAGATCCCGGCCGAGCCGACCGCGATCGAAGGGCGGATGGAGTTGAACGCGGAGCTGCCGATGGCGCCGTCCGGGTGGCAGGTGCGCGAGGCGCTGTCCTACGATCTCCCGGTGTTGTGGCCGGCGGAGTACGAGGGGCTGGTGCGCCGCTTCGAGCGCGCGACGGCGGGCGAGCGCGAGCTTTTCCTGCGCCGTTCCGGCGTCCGCTGGTGCGTGCTGCCGGACGCCGCCCGCCCGTGGCTGCATACCATCGCTTCAGTGCCCCACTGGTCGATGCGGCTCGTCGACTGCGACCCGGACGCGACGCGCGTGTTCATCGCGTCGAAGGCAAAAACCGGCGAAGACCCGGCATGGCAGCAGCGTGCGCTGTTCGATGCGACGGTACCCGACGATGACCTGCGGGTGCCGTTCGTGCCGGCAGCCGCCGGAATCGCGGGTGCGCCGGTGCCGCCGTTCGCGCGGTTTGTCGAGGACGGCGAGAACCGGGTCGTCCTCGAAGCCGGCCTGGAGCGCGACGGGTTCCTCGTCCTGCGCGATTCCTACGATCCGTCGTGGCGCGTCGAGGTCGACGGCGCTGCCGCGGAGATGACGCGTGCGAACGGCATGTATCGCGCCGTCCATCTCGCGCCGGGACGCCACGTGATACGGTTCCGGTTCAGACCGCGCGACCTGTTCACGGGTCTAACTATCACGACAGTGACAGCGTTGTTGTTGATGGCGATGAGTGTCTGGCGAGCGCCGCGGCGGAGACTTCCGCCTGAAGGCGGAAGCTACAGGAGCTCGGAGGGGAGCGGCCGGTTGGAAGCCCCGCGGCTTCCGACTTCAGGCGGAGGAGACGCGCAGCAGGGCTTCACGCTGATCGAGCTGATGATCGTCCTCGCGATCATCGGCATCGTCCTCGCCATTGCGTTCGCGACCTATCGCAACATGCACGCGCGTGGCAACGAAGCGTCGGCCATCGCGTCGCTGCGCTCGATTGCCGCGGCCCAGTGGCAGTTCGCGCAGACGTGCGGCAGCCAGAAGTACGCCGCCTCGCTGCCGGCACTCGGGCAGCCGGTGCCGCAGAGCGGCGAAGCGTTCCTCAGCCCGGATCTGACGTCGGCGGATCAGTTCGAGAAATCCGGGTACCTCTTCGCAATGACCGCGAAGCCAGTCGACGGTGCCGCGCCCGCGTGCAACGGCACGGCGGTCGCGGAGGGCTACGCGGTGACCGCCGATCCGGCAACCCCGGGGATCAGCGGCGAGCGCTTCTTCGCGATCAACGCGGACCGCGTGCTCTACGAGGACGCCGAGACGTACCTCGAGAAGATGCCCGAGACGGGGAACCCCGGCAAAGGCACGGAAATAAAGTAGAATATGAGGGTTTTCCCGATGTCAGCACGCGCGCGACGGCTTCTGCTCGGATTCGGGCTGCTCGGACTGCTGGCGTCCGCGGCGTCGGCCTACGTGCACTACAACCTGCTGAAGAACCCGGCCTATACGAGCTTCTGCGACATCAATGCGACCGTCAGCTGCACGCAGGCATACCTGAGCCGCTACGGATCGCTGGCCGGAGTGCCGGTCGCCCTCGGCGGCCTCGTCTTCTTCCTCTTCGTGCTGATCCTCGTCTGGGGCGCGGGCGGGAAGAGCCGTATTTCGGACAGCGCGCCGGCCTACGTGTTCGCGGCATCGACGATCGCGCTCGCCGTGGTCCTGTATCTCGCGTACGCCTCCTTCTTCATCCTCAAGGCGGTGTGCCCGTTGTGCGTGGCGACCTACGTCGCGGTGATTGGCATCTTCATCATCTCCGGAGGAGCGAGTTCCTTGCCTATGACCAGTCTTCCGAGACGCGCGTCGCGCGATTTGCGCGTGCTCGTCACGACGCCGCTCGCGATTGTCGTCGCGCTGCTCTTCCTGGCGGGCGCGGTATCGGCCGTCGCGCTCTTCCCGCACGACGCGTCACAGAGCGCGGCCTCGGGCGCCGCGCCGGCGCCGCTCACGGAGCAGCAGCGGAGCGAGTTCCAGCGCTGGTACGAGATGCAGCCGAAGGTGCAGGTGCCGTATTCGGCCGACGGCGCCAAGGTGCTGGTCGTGAAGTTCAACGACTACCAGTGCCCGCCGTGCAAGCAGACCTACGAGGCGTATGAATCGATCCTCGCGAAGTACGAGCCGCGCGGCGTGAAGTACCTGATGAAGCACTATCCGCTGAACCCGCAGTGCAACTCGTCGGTGCCGACGATGGTGCACCCGGCGGCGTGCGAGGCGGCGGCCGCCGCGGTGATGGCGCAGTCGAAGGGGACCTTCGACAAGCTCACCGCCTGGTTCTTCACCAACCAGGGCACGCTCAGTCCCGCCACGGTCCGCGACGCTGCCAAAACTGTCGGTGGGATTACAGATTTCGACGCGCAGTACGCGAAAGCCATTCAGGAAGTGAAGACGGACGCGTCGACCGGCTCCGTGCTGGGCGTCACTTCCACGCCT
Organism: Acidobacteriota bacterium; assembly: GCA_046734675.1. Classification (GTDB taxonomy): domain Bacteria; phylum Acidobacteriota; class Vicinamibacteria; order Vicinamibacterales; family 2-12-FULL-66-21; genus QHWT01. Next base: position 4,451 of record JBKPRU010000021.1, on the reverse strand, counting down.
ACCTTCTTTATTAATGGCCGTCTGCTGAAGGGCGGGCTGCCGGCGCAATACTTCGAAGAGGCATTGGAACTGGAATTGAAAGGGGCATCCAAGTAGTCCCCTTTTCAATTTGACGCGTGGTCCCCGCGATTCGCACTCGTGAGCTGACGAAAGACTTCCCGGTCGGGTTCTGGCGTCCCCGCCCTTACCGGGCATTGGATCGTCTTTCGATCGAGGTCGCCCCCGGTGATGTCTTCGGCTTCCTGGGGCCGAACGGCGCCGGCAAGACGACGACGCTGAAGCTGCTGATGCAGCTGGTGTTTCCCACGCGCGGCGACGCCGAGATCCTCGGACGCCCGGTCGGAGACGTGGCGGTCCGGCGGCGCATCGGCTACCTTCCCGAGAACCCGTATTTCTACGATCACCTGACCGCCGAGGAGCTGCTCGATTACTACGCGCGGCTTTTCGGCATGGGTGCGGCCGAGCGTACCGGGCGCGTGCGCGGCGTGCTCGACCGCCTGAGCATCGGCGCCGAGCGCCGGCTGCCGCTGCGGCGCTTCTCGAAAGGCATGCTGCAGCGCGTCGGCCTCGCGCAGGCACTGCTGAACGATCCCGAACTGATCATTCTCGACGAACCGATGTCGGGGCTCGATCCGCTGGGTCGCCGCGACGTGCGCGCCCTCACCCTCGAGCTTCGCGATCAGGGACGCACGATCTTCTTCAGTTCGCACATCCTCTCGGACGCCGAGGCGCTCTGCAGCCGGGTCGCGATCCTCGCCAAGGGACGGCTGGCCGCGACCGGCCGCCTGTCGGACCTGCAGGAGTTCGCGGTCCACGGGTGGGAACTCGTCGTCGCGCGCGTGCCGCCGCAGGTGATCGAGAAGATCCGGCCGCGGGTGCGCTCGGTGACGCCCATCACCGGCGACCGCTTCTCGATCGACATCCCCGCGGACGCCCGTCCGGAGCAGCTCCTCGCGGAGGTGACGGCGGCCGGCGGCACGCTGGTCGCGCTGAATCCCATCCGTGAAACGCTCGAGGATCTGTTCGTGCGGCGCGTCACGGAGGTGGGGGAGGGCGCGCGCCCGAGGTCGATCGCATGAACGCGGCCCGCTTCGTCGCGATTGCCGTCTTCCGCGAGTCGGTCCGCGATCGCGTGTTCTACAACCTCGTGTTGTTCGCGGTGCTGCTGGTCGGCGCCTCGATTCTCATCGGTCAGCTGACGGCGGGGCAGGACGTCAAGATCATCAAGGACCTGGGCCTCACCGCGACGTCGCTCTTCGGCCTTTTCATCTCCATCTTCGTCGGCATCAACCTGGTGTCGAAGGAAGTGGAGCGGCGCAGCGTCTATCCGCTGTTCGCGAAACCGATTCGCCGCTCCGAGTTCGTCGTCGGCAAGTACGCGGGCCTGCTGCTCACGCTGCTGGTGAACGTCGTCGTCATGACGGTCGCGCTCTACACGGTCCTGTTCTTCCTGTCGCGCGGCGTTCCCGACAACATCCAGCGCGCGTGGGATGCGCCGGCGCTCGATCCGGCGCTGCTCGAGGCGATCGCGCTGATCTACGTCGACCTCGCGCTGGTCACCGCGCTCGCCGTATTGTTCTCGACGTATTCGAGTCCGATGCTTTCGGCGGTGTTCACGCTCGGCCTCTACGTGGCCGGACAGTTCAACGCGGACCTGAAGCGCTTCGACGAGATCGTCAGCTCGCCGGCCGCCGCATGGATCGGCAAGGCGTGCTACTACGTGCTGCCCGACTTCGCGCGCTTCGACGTGAAGCTGGCGGTGGTCCACGGCATCCCGGTGACCGCCGGGTATCTCGCGTGGACGACGATGTACGCGGTGGTCTACATCGCGGCGCTGCTGTTCCTGGCGTGCGTGATCTTCGCGCGGAGGGATCTCAAGTGAGGCGCGCCGCCGCCGGGGGTGCCGCCGCGCTGTGCCTTGCCGCGGCCGTGGGCCTCCATGCCGCGCAGGACGCGCACGCACCCGCACCGGTCGTGGATCGTCCCGACCTGCTCTACGTGCGATCGCCGGCGGCGATGAAACGCGTCGCGCTCGGCTATCACGGGTTCGCGGCCGACGTGTACTGGATCCGCGCCCTGCAGCATTTCGGACGCGAGCGCCTGTCGCCGCCAGGGCACGTCCGGAGTTACGCGCTGCTCTATCCGCTGCTCGATCTCGCAACCAGCCTCGACCCGTATTTCAGCATCGCGTATCGCTTCGGCGCGATCTTCCTGGGCGAGCCGCATCCCGGCGGGCCACAACGGCCGGACCTCGCGGTCGCGCTGCTGCAGAAGGGACTCGCGGAACAGCCGCACAAGTGGCAGTACATGCAGGACCTCGGGTTCGTCTACTACTGGCACATGCAGGACTACAAGGCGGCCGCGTCGTGGTTCCAGCGAGCCGCAGACGTGCCGGGAGCGCCGTCATGGCTTCGCCCGCTTGCCGCGGTCACGCTGGCCGAGGGCGGCCATCGCAGCGCGTCGCGGACGTTGTGGCAGCAGCTCGCGCAGTCCGAGGAGCCATGGCTGCGCGATTCCGCCACGCTGCGCTTGAAGCAGCTCGATGCGATGGACACCATCGAGATGCTCGAGGCGCGCGTCGCGCGCTTTCGCGCCGAGCATCCGAACGCGCCGGTCACATGGCCGGCCCTGGTCGCGGCACGGCTTGTTCCCGGCGTGCCCATCGATTCGTCGCAGGTGCCGTTCGTGCTCGATCCGGCGACCGGCCGCGTGACGGTCGCGCGCGAGTCGAAGCTCTTCCCGCTGCCCGGGCAGAGACCGGACAGCGGATCGTGAGCACCGTTCCGCCGTTCTTCGCGACGGCCGTGGTCTTCATCGTCGGCCTGCTGGTGGGCAGCTTCCTGAACGTCTGCATCTATCGGATTCCGCTGAAGCGCTCGATCGTGTGGCCGGCGTCGCGATGCGCCTCGTGCGAGCGTCCGCTCGCCTGGTTCGAGAACATCCCCGTCCTCAGCTACGCGGCGCTTCGCGGCCGCTGCCGGACGTGCGGCACGCGCATCTCGATCCGTTATCCGATCGTCGAGCTCGTGACCGCGTCCGCATTCGTGATCGTCTTCGCGGCATTCGGTCCCACACCGCTCTTTCTCGTCCGTGTCCTGTTCGCGTGCGCGATGATCGTGCTGTTCGCGATCGACCTGGAGCACCAGCTGCTGCCCAACGTGATCACGCTGCCGGGCATCGTCGCCGGCTTCGCCGCGAGCCTGTTTCTTCCGCCGGGGCCGCTGATGTCTCTGGCGGGGATCGCGGTCGGCGGGGGATTGCTGTGGCTCATCATCGAGGTGTGGCTGCGGCTGCGCGGCGTCGAAGCGATGGGGTTTGGTGACGTGAAGATGCTGGCGATGATTGGCGCGTTTCTCGGTCTGAAGCTGACGCTCCTCACCTTCATCCTGTCGTCGCTGATGGGCGGGGTGATCGGGTTGTTCGTCGTGGTGTCGCGGCGCGGCGGCATGTCGACGGCCTTGCCGTTCGGCACCATGCTCGCCGTCGCGGCGTTCGTTGCCAGTGTGGCGGGGGAACAGATCCTTGATTGGTACCTGCATCTCTACAACTAGTGTCGCCGGGTCGCCCCGTACCAGTCACCCGGCCGCCGCGAAGCGGCGGCAAGCCCGAAGGGCGTCGCGCGAAGCGCGTGAGCGCGTGGGGGTGGGGCCCCACGCGCATTAAATAAAGATGACTCGCAGCGGCTATCTCCTGCTCGGGCTGACCGCGATCGTCGGCATGCTGGCCGCGGTGCTGGCGTTTGCCGTGCTGCGCCTCTTCGCCGCCGCAAAGGCGGCCGCGAAAGCGGATCGCGCGCAGGGCGCCGAAACCGCTTTCATGGCGGCCGCCGTTGAAGAAGCCGTGAAGCGCCTGCGCGAGCAGGAGCAGGCGATGAAGGCGCGCGCGGAGGCGTCGGAGCGTCTGAGCGGCGAGATCATCGCGAGCATGACGTCCGGTCTGCTCGTCGTCGGTGAAGATCGCCACGTGCGGACGCTCAATCCCGCGGGACGGAAGCTCCTGGCGCTCCCTGAGGCCGAGTGGTCCGGACACTTCCGCGACGTCCTCGCGAGCGCGGCGCCGCTCGCCGACGTCGTCGACGAGTGCCTCTCGTCGGCGCGCCCGATCGTCCGGCGGACGATTGCGCTCCCCGGCGGCGGCACGTCGCACCTTGGCGTGACCGCGTCGCCGATTCGCGACGAGAGCGGGCGCGCGCACGGCGCGATCTGTCTCTTCAGCGATCTCAGCGAGATCGCCGAGCTCGAGGAACAGCTGCGCCTGAAGGACAGCCTCGCACGTCTCGGCGAGCTGACGGCGGGGATCGCGCACGAGTTCCGCAACGGGCTCGCGACGATTCACGGCTACGCGCGCCTGCTGGATCTCGACCGTCTGCCCAATGACTTCCGTCCCTACGTGCAGGGCATTCGGGAGGAGACGGAAGCGCTCGGGCAGGTGGTCACGAATTTCCTCAACTT
>JBKPRU010000020.1:0-13684 GCA_046734675.1 Acidobacteriota bacterium | reverse complement strand
GTCGTCGACCTGGCCGCGCTCGTCGACAGGAAGACGACCGCCGAGGAAGTGAACGCGGCGTTCAAGGAAGCGGCGGACGGGCCGCTCAAGGGCATCCTCGAGTACGTGACGGCGCCGCTCGTATCGGTCGACTTCCGCGGCAATCCGTACTCCTCGATCATCGACTCGCCGTACACGAAGGTCATGGACGGCGACTTCGTGAAGACGCTCGCCTGGTACGACAACGAGTGGGGCTACTCGTCGCGCTGCGTCGATCTGGTGCGCCACATCGTCAAGAAAGGCCTGTAGTGGCAAAGCGCAGCATCACGGACCTCGATCTGAAGGGGCGGCGCGTGCTGATGCGCGTCGACTTCAACGTGCCGATCAAGAACGGCGCGATTACCGACGACACGCGTATCCGGGCCTCGCTGCCGTCGATCACCCACGCGATCGAGCACGGCGCATCGCCGCTCATCCTGTGCTCGCACCTGGGGCGCCCCAAGGGCAAGCCGAACCCTGAGTATTCGTTGAAGCCGGTCGCGGCGCGGCTGTCCGAGCTGATCGGACGGCCGGTCGCATTCGCCGAGGACTGCATCGGGGAACCGGCGCAGCGCGCGATCCAGCAGGCCGGGAGCGGCGGCGTGGTCCTGCTCGAGAACCTGCGCTTCCACGCGGAAGAAGAGAAGAACGATCCGGAATTCGCGACGGCGCTGGCCGCGCTCGCAGACGTATACGTGAACGACGCGTTCGGGTCCGCGCATCGCGCGCACGCCTCGACGGAAGGGATCGTGCGCCATGTGAAAGAGGCCGGCGCCGGGTTCCTGATGGCCGCGGAGCTCGAGCACCTCGGCAAGGTCCTCGAGCGGCCCGATCGACCGTTCGTCGCGATCCTCGGCGGCGCGAAGGTGTCGGACAAGCTCGAAGTCATCGAGAACCTGGTTCCGCGCGTCGACGCGCTGCTCATCGGCGGCGCCATGGCCTACACCTTCTTCAAGGGTCGCAATCTTCCCGTCGGCAAGTCGCTCGTCGAGGCCGATCTCGTCGGCGCCGCCGAGGAGATTGAGGCGCGCGCGAAGGCGCGCAACCTCCGCCTCGAGCTGCCGTCCGACCATGTCGTCGCCCCGAAGCTCGAAGCGGGCGCGCCGTCAGAGGTGCTGGCCGTCAGCGACCAGGCGATCGGCGATCGCATGGGCCTCGACATCGGACCGAAGACCATTGCGACCTATCGCGACGTGATTGCCGGTGCGAAGACGGTGATCTGGAACGGGCCGATGGGCGTGTTCGAGATCGATCAGTTCGCGAAGGGCACGATCGAAGTGGCAAAGGCGGTCGCGTCGGTGAAGGGAACGACCGTCATCGGCGGCGGCGATTCGATCGCCGCGGTCGCGAAGGCTGGCGTCACCGACAAGATCACGCACGTCTCGACGGGCGGCGGCGCGTCGCTCGAGTTCCTCGGCGGCCGCGAACTTCCGGGCGTCGCGGCGCTGCCGAATAAATGAACGCCTTTAGGACTCATGGCTCTCGGCTCACGGCAGTTCGTGTGTCACACTGAAACCGTTATGCGGCCCATCGCAAGACCATCCCTTTGGTTGCCGCATAACGGCGGCGCGCACAGCGCGCCCGCGACCCTTCGGCCGGCTCAGGGTCGCCCTGAGCGATGTCGAAGGGCGACGAGCGGAGCGGGGCGCAGGGGTCCCCGCGAGCGAGGAGCCGGGGTCCGGGGCGGAGCCCCGGTGTAGATATGCGCACACCATTCATTGCGGCGAACTGGAAGATGTACAAGACCGTCCACGAGGCGGTCGCGTTCGTCAAAGAGCTGCGGGTGATAGCGAAGGACCTGCACGACGTCGAGATCGTCGTCGCGCCCCCGTTCACCTCACTCCGCTCGGTGGCGGAGGCAGCGCACGCGTCCAACATCGGCGTCGCCGCGCAGAACCTCTATTGGGAGCGCGAAGGGGCGTTCACCGGCGAGGTGAGCGCGCCGATGATCAAGGAGGCGGGGGCCGAGTACGTGGTCATCGGCCACTCGGAGCGGCGGCGGCTGTTCGGCGAGACCGACCAAACCGTCAATCGCAAGTTGAACGCCGCGCTGGCCGCGCAGCTCACGCCCATCGTCTGCATCGGCGAGACGCTCGAGGAGCGCGAAGGCCAGCAGACGCTCGCGGTGCTTGATCGTCAGCTGAAGGACGGGCTGGACGGGCTGAACGCCGACCAAATCGGCGGACTCGTGATCGCTTACGAGCCGGTGTGGGCCATCGGCACCGGCCGGAATGCGACGCCTCAACAGGCCGCGGAGGCGCACGGGCATATCCGCGGCCGCCTCCGGCAGTGGTTCGGCGGCCTCGCGGCCGACCAGTGCCACGTGATCTACGGCGGCAGCGTGAAGCCGGACAACACGCGCGAGCTCACCTCGATGCCCGACGTCGACGGCGCGCTCGTCGGCGGCGCGAGCCTCGAGGTGCGGAGTTTCTTCGACATCCTGACGCGCAGCCGGCCGAACGCTGCGGTGTAAGTCGCGCTTCGCGCGACGGGCTTCAGGCTCCAGGCTTCGGGCCCTCAGGGCCGGGGGAGCCTTGGCTCTCCGTGGTATAATTTCCCTCTTATGCTGTACTACTTGCTCGTCGGCCTGTACGTGCTCGTGTGCCTTCTGCTCCTGCTCGTCGTCCTGCTGCAGCAGGGCAAGGGAGGCGACATGGCCAGCGCGTTCGGGGGCGGCGGCAGCAGCCAGACCGCGTTCGGCGCCCGCGCCGGCGCGACGGTGCTGACGCGCGCGACGACGATTCTCGGCGCGCTGTTCATGATCGGCGCGATCGTCATCGGCATCTACGGCCAGCGCGGCCCCGGCTCGGTGCTGAGCGGCGTGCGTGGCCCCGTGCAGCCGACTTCGACGCAGCCCGCGACGCCGCCGGCGCAGCCGAAGAAGTAGTTAGTGGAGGCCCGGTCTTCGGACCTGGCGTTTAAAAGATGTAGGCCGGGTCTTTAGACCCGGCGTGACGTCTCCCTCCCGAGCGGAAGTGGCGAAACTGGCAGACGCACCAGCTTGAGGGGCTGGCGGTAGCAATACCGTGGGGGTTCGAATCCCCCCTTCCGCACCAGCCTTCGCTCCTGATTCAGGCGAAGGCGGTCCGCCGTAGCGGCGTCCGTCGCGGAGGCGGACTCCCTATCTCGCATCACGCCGCACCTGTCCCTCCCGACGCATCACCCCGACGCACCAATTCTCCTGCCGCCGCTGACGTCGTCTTCATTGCACCGCGGCAGGACGACGGCAGGACTGATGGCCGCCCTCGAGTTAACGGGCCGCGGAACGGCGCGCACACATGGTCGAGCGAGCGCGGCTGGATGGCGACGAACTACGTCGTCGAAGGTCCGTCCACCGTGCCCGAACCCGCGAGCCTGCTGCTGCTCGGCACCGGCGCCGCCGCCCTCGTCACGCGCCGCCGGCGCGCCGCCTAACTCGGCGTGACTCCGCGCCGGCGGCGGAGCGCCGCACCCGCAGCGCCCGTCGCAAACAGCACGAGTGACGCGGGTTCCGGCGTGCCGGTGAACGTCTCGAAGTTGTAGAAGTTCGCCACGTTGCGGAACTGCGTAGCGGTTCCATCAGGCCGGACGATCGAGTTGAAGTTCGCGACGCCAAATCGCCCGCTCCCGATGATCGATTGGGTGAACAGCGTCTGGCCGTCCCGCATCCCGCTCACTTCTCCTTGCAACAGGAACGCGAACGTGAACGCCGATGCGTTACCCGGCGCGATCGTCGACGGCAGCGTCGCCACCGTCGGGCTTCTGACGTTGAACGTCGCGACGAGATCGATGTCGTCGAAGACGCTGGACCCGAGCGCCACGTCGCCGTGGCCCGAGAGGTTCGCGCTGTGACTGAGCGGCACGTCCGCCCCCAGCGCGCACGGACACGGCGACCCGAGGATCTTCCCGCTGAACAATCCCGTTAAATGAAAACCGTCGCCGCGGAGATCCCATGTCGGCCCCGTGAAGCCGCCAAGGTCCACCGCGCCGGCAAACCCTCCCGCCTGGATGACGATGGGATCCGCGAACGCGCACGCTGCGGTGAGAACGAGGGCCGACACACATCCAAACAACACTTTCATGCGGCACCCCCGCCGGCCGGGATGCAACGGGCGTGCGCGGCCAAAGAGTTGCTTTCAGGCGGCCGCTACCTCGGAAACCACGTTCGGCAACAACAACGTCTGGTCACAACGAGGGCCAAGATGGCGAGATTTCTTCTCATCCTCGTCCTTTCCATCGTCATATTCCCAACTGGACGCGCCGACGCCGATCCCATTCGCATCGTCGGCTACGACATCACGAATGCGCCTGTCTCCGGCACCGGAGGCTGGCAGCACGTTTACACCGGCACGATCACGCCCACCTCGGTCTTCGACCTGAACGAAGTGCTCGCGACCTACAGCGGCGGAGGCGGTACGCTCAACGACGGCGTGATCGGGCACTCCGTCAGCGATACGCAACTTTTGGACAGCCGCGTCGACGTGGTGATCACGCTCTTTCTCGCCTCGCCCACGCCCTTACACGCGATCGATCTGTTTGGCGGAAACATCTTGGCGAACAGCCTTCCGGGCAGTCTGAGGGGAGATGTCGAAGTGACGGCAAACGGCATCTCAGCGCTCGTGCCGACGCTGCCGTTTGGCCATCAACTGTCTGACAACACGCAACCGGTCAACGATCGCCTTCTCTTGACGGGCACCGCGCTGGAGGGCCTCGTCACCGATCGAATCGTGCTCAGCCATTTCGACGCGCCCGATCACTTCTCGCTGACCGAAATCACCATCAATGGAGCCAACCCGCTGCCGGAACCTGCGACGCTGATGCTGGTCATCGGCGGCCTGGGTGCGGCTGCAGCGCAGAGGCGGCGGCCGCACCGTTTCTAAGGGCGCAGGTGCACGGGAGGGCGCACCTTTAAGTACGCCTGCACGACGGCGCCTCTAAAAGAGACGCCTTACTGTGAGGGTATGGCGCCGTATTCAGTCGCGGCTGATGATTGGACAGTTGACGACGAACCCGGCGGCAGCGAATGGCGCAGCATCGGGTCCCGTCACGACGCCCTTCTGCGCGAGATTGATGATCTGTCCGAAGTCCGTCTGCCGGACGTTGGTGCCCGTCGCCACCGCTCCGGCACTCCATGCCGCAGGATGGACGTCCCACAACGGGCTGTAGCGCCCCTGCGACGGATTCCAGAAGAGCACGTTCAGCGGATCGAGGCCATCGAGCAGCGCCGAGTTCAGACCCTGGCGTTCAGGATTGTTGGCGCCGGTCTGGCCATTGACGAACGCGGCCAGGCTCGCGCGCGCCGAGTTGGTGCCGTCGCCGCCGACGAAGGGCGCGTGGTTCAAGAGCGGCGCAAACGTGACATCTTCCAGCGCCGCGACCGCGGGATCCGACGCGTCGGTCGAGACATAGCGAACCCCTTCTCCACCCTGGAATCCGTGGGTTTCCCGATAGCGAACCTGGCGGTTCGCGGTGTCGAGGGACACGACCTTGTCGGCCTGGCCCGTGTCGTTCGCGACGTGCGGCGCGTTGACGATCGATCCGTCAGGCAACTCGATGAGCGGACTGTAGCCGGCTTCACCAACGGCGCCAGGTTCCGCGGTCAGCGGGGGAAATCCGGACGGCCCCGCTTCGACCTTTCGATCCGGACGAAAGTCCACGGTCGCCGGAAACTCGATGCTCCCATCGCGCACGCTGACCTTCTGCACGGCGAGCGTGCCGCGCGCATTGGCCAGCTTCTGCGACCGATTCACGCCAAGACGATCCGCCTGGTTGCTCGTCGACGCGTCGAGCACGATGAACCACACCGAGCGTCCCGCGCTGGTTCCACGGAACAGCGGCAGCGTCACCGTGTCATCGTCGTGTTCGACTGCGCTCTTGACGAACAGAGTGCGGCCGTCGGCGTGGACGATGCCGGCCGGAGTCGCAGTGAAGAGCAGCGCGGCGATCGCCGCGCAGGTCAGCGGACGGAGAACGGGTATGAAAGTCATATGTGCATCCCTCGACATCAGGTGACGCGTTCGACGCAGCATCTGCGAACGCGTCACGGTGTTGTGTGCTGTTTGATGGGATGCCGGAGCCTGGCAGTGGTTACGCCGACGCTGCCGTCGGCAGCAGATGACTCGCGTTCACGCATCCTTTGCGGCGAGCTGCAGCCCCTCTGGCAAGGATTCGCCAAAGATCTGCCCGGCGTTCGGACGATGGGCAGATGCCGGGTCGAGCAGCGTGCGCGCCGCATCCGAAAAGCCAGAGTCCTCGAGCCGCCGCGCGGCCCGCTCCAGCAGGGCCGCTGACAGATCTCGGACGGGGTCATCGGTACGCGAGCCGATGAGCGCGATCGCCGCGGCGGCGTCGGGGGTGATCTCCTTGAGCGTGAGCAGTCGTTCCAGCCAGCGTTCTGCGACCGCGGCTGACACGCAGGCATTCAGCGGGCCATAGAACGGAATCCGTGCGCCGATGCGGCCGATCGCCCACAGCCAAGTCGCGCTGCGCGGCTCGCGCCGTACGCGATCGATGACCTCGTCGCCGATCCGGGCGCGGTAAGCACTCTCGAGCCGCTCCAGAGACGCCAGCAGCCGCCACGACTCGCGCTCGATCTGCGGGTTCACCCTCGCAGCTTTTCGTTGACCCAGTCCTAGCTGCCCCGCGATTCGTTGCGCGAGCTCGCGCTGCTGTCCCGCTGTGAACCCGGCGGCCACGCGCTGCCAGAGGACGATCCACTCCACTTGATTCTGCACGTCCCTCGGAAATGCGAGGCCGGCGGCATAGACCTTCCGCAACTCGGACACTCGCCAGGCGTCGAGCGGACTTCCAAATCCCGGCCGTGCGCAGAAGCCCGTCAGGTTCAGCCATCGCGCTTCGTGTGCCGCGCTCGTGCGCCGCCCGCGTTCGACCTCGATGAGAACGTCGGCAAGCTGACGGCTCGGAAGGAGCGGCCAGGCATGTTTGCCGTGGCCGAGCGCCTGTTCCAGTTCGCCGATCAACGAGTCGGGTTGCGGACCAGTTGGAGACGGGTCGATCGTCTGCCGAATCAGCGCGGTCGCGCGCTCCACGGCGTCCTCGGCGATGACGACCTGGGGCGCGGCGTCCGCCACGTCCTCGGCGGGTTCGTCGGGATCGAGAGCGTCGGCTTCAATCCCGCGTAGATTGAACGCGAGCCGCCAGCGATGATCCGTCGCGCGCGATTCGCACCAGAGCTCGAGGGTGCCCGTTTCGGTGAAGGCCACGACCAACCGAATCGCAAGCGGTACCCGCCGCGAGCGCTTACCAAAACGCATCGCGGTCACGAGCGGCGCATGCCGCATCACGTCGTCTTCTTCGTCGAGGATGACGAGCGCGTTCAACGCGTCAGCGCGCACGGTACTGCTATACAGCGTGAACGCGGCCGGCTGATTCGTGATGATGCTGAATTCACGATCGAGCTCGAACCGCGATCCTTCGGGCGTTCCTCGAGGCAGGATGCAGATCGCTTCCGCGCCGTTCGTCGACGAGGCAGCAACGGCGCTCTGGACGCCTATGTAATAGGCCCGGCCGCTGCCCGCACGGATCAGCAGCCGTCTGGAATGTGATGGCCCATCGCGCAGGCGGCCGTAGAACGCGGCGCCGATCGCGACAGCCGATTCGGGCCGCTCGTTCTCGAGGACCCGGGGTTTATCGCCGAACCATTGCACCAGCGCCTCGAGTACCCGCTCCCTGGCGAGCGCAGGCACGAAGAAGCCGCCGTTGAAGAGGACCGCGTCCGGCCGGGCGAACGCAGTGCCGATGGTTGCTGCGACCCTCGAGAGAAATGCCGCGAGATGTCTGGTAATCGCCGGCTCGGTCTCATAAGGCAGCCCCAGCTCCCGCAATCCCACTCGGCGATCGCGCGACGGCAGGTCGTCGGCCGCGGTGATCGGCAGAAACCCGTTCAGCAGCGCTTCGAAGACCTCGGCGCGCGTGAGCTCGGCGCTCATCCCGCCGCCGACGACGCCCCGTCCGGATCCCAGGATGGTGATCGTGACGCTCTCGGCATCCGAGTCGGCGAGAAGACGTTCCTTCGCGGCGCTGCACTTTCTGCGCAGTGACTGGCGCTGGGTCAACGACAGCCTGCCGGCGTTCTGCAGCTTCTGTTCGACGAGCACGGCAAGCGCAAGATCGAGGTTGTCGCCGCCGAGCAGCAGGTGCTCGCCGATTGCGATCCGCTCGAACGCGAGCTCGCCGTCTTCGAGTGCCGCGCGGATCAGGCTGAAATCGGTCGTCCCACCGCCAACGTCGCACACCAGGATGAGCGCGCCGTCACCGAACAGCGACGGAAGCGCGCCGCGATGGCGCGCGAGCCATGCGTAGAGAGCAGCGAGCGGCTCTTCGAGGAGGACGAGTTGTTCAAAGCCGGCGCCGCGCGCCGCCTGCACGGTCAGCTCCCGCGCCTCTTCGTCGAACGATGCCGGTACGGTCAGCACAATCGGCTGGCGTTCGAGTCGCAGCGCGTCGTCAATCGATGCGTGGTCGTGATTCCAGGCGTCTCGCAGATGCGCGAGCAGGTGCATCGAGGCGTCGACCGCCGACAGCTTCGGCGCGCCCTCGGCGTCCCACGGCAGGAGCGCCGCCGTGCGATCGACGCGAACGTTGGACAACCACGACTTCGCTGACGAGATCTGCCGTGAGGGGACGAGCGAGCCGTGCTCTCGAGCGAACAGCCCGGCAACGATTGACGGAGCGGGATCCCAGGGCAGCGCCGTGCTGCCATCAGCGCGCTCGGCCGTGTCGGTCAAGTAGAGAAACGATGGGAGTGTGGAAATTCTGGAGATCTCACCGGGGGCGACGAGCTGGGGTACGTCGTAACCGTGAATCGATCCGCGCGGATTCGACCAGGCAAGCGCGGAGTTCGTTGTCCCGAGGTCGATGCCAATGATCGGGTCGGTAGGGCGGCCGTCGCGCTTGCCCGGCCGCCCGGAGTTCGCGGTCAGGGTTCCCTCTCTCGAATATTGAGCTCGAGTTTCCAGCGCGGCGCAGCGCTCGACGCAGCAGCAGCCCGTCCCTTCTTTGGTGCGTTCGTGCCCTTTCCCACGCACCACAATTCCAGCGTGCCGATCTCGGTGACGCGGCTTTCCAGGGTGACGCGCACCACGGCGTCCTGGGACCCGTCGGACAAGGTCACTTCGAGCGGCCCCATTTCCTCCAGATCGTCACCCCAGTCCTCGATCATGGCGCCAACCGGATCCGTCTTCCTCACGGTCGAACTCAGAAAGCGGAACTCCGCCGGCTCGCCGACGATCAAGCCAAACTCGCGTCCTTCGATCGAAGCGCTCGTGCCTTCTTCCATGCCGAACGGCACGACGCAGAGAGCCTTGAGCGGCGCCGGCATGCCCGGGACGGCGGGCATCGCGCTCTCGATCCCGATGTAGTAACTGCGGGGTGCGCCACTCCGGATCCGGATGCCGCGTCCGCGGCGCGCGAGGCCGTAGTACGCGGCACCATGCGCAACCGCATGCTCCAGATCCGGCGCGTCCAGGACGTGGCGTGCGTCGAGCGCCTCGAATCCCTCGTCTCGCAGCCATGCGCTCAGCACGTCCACGATCCGCGACCGGAGCGTGTCGGCCTTCATCACGCCGCCGTTGAACAGGATGTGCGTGGGGCACACGAGCCCGCTCGCGCCGCGCCGGACCGCAGCGGACGCGAGTCCGCCTTGCGCCTGCTGTCGAAGAAAGCGCGCGAGATGTCTCGTGACTGCGACATCGGCGGCGTACGGGAGCCCGATCTCCTGCAATCCGACACGGCGCTGACGCGCCGGCATGTCCTGGCTCGACGCGGTCGGGAAGAATCCATCGAGCAGCACACCGTTGACATCATCGATCGTGAGCACGGTCGAGATCGTTCCGCCAATCAGCTTCGAGCCGCGCCCGAGCAGAGTGATCGGCCGCTCGCGTTCGCCAGGGTTCGTCAGCAGCGCTTCTTTGGCAACGCGCGCCTGGTGCCACAACCCATGCAGCTGCCACGTATCGACACGATGGCCCGCGGTTTCGAGCCGGCCCTGCAGAAGACGCGCGAGCGCGAGATCCATGTTGTCGCCGCCCAGCAGGATGTGATCGCCGACCGCGACGCGCTCGAGCGTCAGCTCGCCGTCGCGTTCGGCGACGGCAATGAGGCTGAAGTCCGTCGTGCCGCCGCCGATATCGCACACGAGCACGAGGTCACCGGCTTTGACACGGCGGCGCCACTCGTCCCCGCGCGCGTCGAGCCAGGCATAAAAGGCCGCCTGCGGCTCTTCGAGCAGCGTGACCCGCTCGATGCCCGCAGCGTGCGCGGCACGCAGCGTCAGCTCGCGCGCCTCCTCGTCGAACGACGCCGGAACGGTCAGCAGCACGTCCTGACGTGCAAGCGAGAGCTCGAGGTCACCGGCAGCCGCACCGGCGTCGAAGGCCGCGGCCAGATGTCGCAAATACGCAGCGGAGGCATCAACCGGCGAAAGGCGGGGCACATCATCAGAGGAGCCCCACGGCAGGATTGCTGCCGTTCGATCCACTCCGGCGTGAGAGAGCCACGACTTGGCCGACGCGACGAGCCGTGACGGATTCTCGGCCCCGCGCTTCCGAGCAAGCTCGCCGACGACATGCGGCGGCTTCGGCTCCCACGGCAGCGCCGTGCTGCCGGCGGCAAAGTCGACTGGTCCGGGCGCGTAGAGAAATGACGGAAGGAGCGGCTGCGCCGCAACCTCGCCCGGGTTGATCAGCTGTGGAATGTTCAGCACGCGGACGTGCGCGTCATCACCCTGCGCGGTATCGACCCACGCGAGCGCGGAGTTGGTCGTGCCGAGATCGATACCGACGACAAAGCGGGAGCTCACGGCGCAGCTCGCTCAGGCGACTTCGATTTCCGCCGGCGCAACAATCGTGCGACCTGCAGACGGAAGCGGCGGCAAATTGACGCGGGTCGCTTCCCAACCCCGGTGCCGGAGCACGCCGCGAACCGGAGGCGTCCCGACATTGCCGACGACTTTGATGCGCGCCGGATCGAGGCCTGACGCGATCGTCGTCTGACGCCCTTCCTCCTCGGCCATGACCGGCGACAGCGTCACATAGCGACCCAGCGACTCGCGGCATCCGGAGTGCACGTCACGGACCGCCTGACCGATCTGCGCATCCGCGTAGGTCGACAGGTCTTCCATCAGGAAATCAATGAGGCGTCCGTCACGTTGGAGGAGCGCGAGTATCTGAACCGCGCGATCGCTGGACTCGGCGGCTGGACCCGCGATTGAAGGCGCAGGCGCGGATGCCGTCGCCGACCTCGGCTGCACCGCGGCAAGGATGTCTTCAGCGATGCGGCCGTGAACGATCAGCGAGAAGAACGCTCGAAAGGCATACGTCCAACGCTTGCCGTGGGAGATCATCCCATCGATTGTATCGGACCCCGGGTCGCAGGCACGCCCTTGCGCTTCATTTTCACATGACGTAAAGTTCCCCTCCACCGCCGAGGATTCCGGCCTCGATGCGGCCTTCTCCCACACAGTGACGTAGGGACCACCCGCGGAGCCACGATGGACACCCCGCAGCATCGGGTGGCCTCCAATGCGCTGGCGCACCTCTCGGTTCCCGAACCGGGCGCGCGCCGTGTTGTGCATACCGCCCCGAAAATTCTGCTCTACTCGCACGACACGTGCGGGCTCGGCAACATCCGGCGCACGCTTCTCCTGTCACAGACGCTCGTCGACGAGTATCCGCGCGCGAGGGTGCTGATCGTCACGGGCTCGCCGGTGATCCACGAGTTCCGGATCCCGGAGCGCACCGATTACATCAAGCTGCCCTGCCTCGATCGCACCAGCGTCGACCGCTATACACCCTCGTTCCTCGGTGAATGCGGCGCGGAAGTCGCGGCGCTCAGGCGTGGCGTGTTGCAGAAATCGGTGCTCGGCTTCGCACCGGACCTGGTGGTTGTAGACAAGCGGCCGGCCGGTGTGGGCGGGGAACTGCTCGACACGATTCGCGCGCTGCACGCGCGGCCGGCGCCGCCGCGCCTCGTCGTCGGGATTCGCGACATTCTCGATGCACCCGAACCGACGCGCGCCTCGCTGAAGCGGACGCGCGACCTGACGACGATTGCCCGCTACTACGACGAGGTGTGGATCTACGGCGAGCGATCGATCTTCGATCCAACGACCGAATACCGCTTTCCACCCGCGGTCACGGTGAAGACACGCTTCTGCGGTTATCTCAGACGACCGACCGTGACGCGATCGCCGCGCATGGGGGCGGCGCGCGTTCTCGTCACGACCGGCGGCGGTGGCGACGGCCTGGCCGTGATCGAGACCTATCTCGCGGGTCTTCAAACGCTGCCGGTCGACGTGAGGCTTCGTACGACGGTGGTGCTCGGTCCACAGATGCCGGCGGCGGATCGCGCGGGCTTGCTGGAGCGGTATGGCAGCCATGCCGACGTGCAGTTCGTCGACTTCGAGCCCGATCTCGCCGAACGCTATGCCGACGCGGACGTGGTGGTGTCGATGGCCGGCTACAACACCGTCTGCGAGCTGTTGTCGTTCGATCTCCGCGCCGTGCTGGTGCCGCGAGCGTACCCCGTCGGCGAGCAGCTGCTGCGCGCGCGCCTCCTCGCGGGCCGCGGTCTGTTCGACTACGTCGAGCCCGAGCAGCTCAATCCGGACGTGCTGATGGCGCGCGTCCTGGCGACGCTGACTCGGCCCGCGCCCAGCGCGTCGACGGTGGATCTCGACGGATTGCCGCGCATCCGCGCCCGCGTCGCGGCCTTGCTCACGGATGACGCGACATGAGGGCGTCACGATCGGCCGGCGGCGGCGACGAAGGAGTGGCATGACGGCAGCGCAAAGGCCGGCGTGGCGAGTCGTCGCCCGCGCGTTCGGTCCTACGTTGTGGGAGCGGCGCCGCACCGTCGCGGCCGTGTACTTCTTCCGCGCGCTGTCGATTGCGCTCTCGCTGCTGGCGCCGTGGCCGCTGAAGCTGATCATCGACCACGTGCTCTCCCATCATTCGCTTCCCCGGCCGCTAAGGGCCCTCGGCCTGGATTCGCGTGTCACGCCGGAAGTGACGCTGCTCATCCTCGCCGCCGTGATCGTGCTGATCGCCGTCTCGCGCGCGTTCACGGAATCGCGGCAGGCCATCATCACGGCCCGCCTCCGCGAACGCATGAACGCGGCGCTGCGCGATCGGATGCTGGCGCACCTGCAGACCCTGCCGCCGACCATTCGCACCATGCATCGCAGCGGCGAGCTGGTGCTGCGCCTCGTCAACGACGTCGACCTGTTCATCCGCTTCCAGGTCCGCACGCTCCCGATGATCGTCGAGCACATCGTGACGACGGTCGCGACGGTCGCGATGATGTTCTGGATCGAGGCGCGCATTGCGCTTCTCAGCCTGGCACTCCTGCCGGGCGTCGCGATGCTCGTGCGGTATCACGGCCGCCGGCTTGGGACCGCGTCCCGCGAGCGCCGCCGACGCGAAGGCGAAGTGGCCGGCTTCGCGCAGGAGCTCGTGCGAGGCCTGGCCGTCGTGCAGGCGCTGGGGGGAGAGGCCTACACCCGCGAGCGGTTCCGGAAGCTGAACGCGCGCACGTTGACCGCGGGCGTCGAGGAGACACGCGTCGCCGCGGGAATGGAACGTGCGCTTCGGACCGCGCACGGGATTGCGATGGCCGTCCTCGTGGGCGCGGGCGCCGTGCTCGTGTTGCACGGTCAGCTCACCGTCGG
>JBKPRU010000019.1:0-11076 GCA_046734675.1 Acidobacteriota bacterium | reverse complement strand
GATTACAAGGCGACCGGCGAGGTATGCGGCATCAAGCTGCCGAGCGGCCTCGTCGAATCCGACCGCCTGCCGAGGCCGCTGTTCACACCGGCGACGAAAGCCGAGTCCGGACACGATTTGAACATCTCGTTCGATCAGGCCGCGGCCATCGTCGGACGCGATCTGCTCGAACGTCTCGAACGCCTGACGATGGAGCTCTATCAGTTTGGGGTCGATCACGCAGGGTCCTGCGGGATCATCCTCGCCGACACGAAATTCGAGTTCGGGATCACCGAGTCGGGACAGCTCCTGCTCATCGACGAGATGATGACGCCGGACTCGTCGCGCTACTGGCCGAAGGACACGTACAATCCCGGCGGCCCCCAGCCCAGCTTCGACAAGCAGTTCGTCCGCGACTACCTCGAAGAGATCCGGTGGAACAAGCAGCCGCCGGTCCCGTCGCTGCCGGAGCCCGTCATCGCGAAGACGCGCGAGAAGTACGTCGAAGCGTTCCGCCGGCTCTCGGGCCGGGACCTCGCCTGATCCGCGGCGCCGATGATCCGCGATCAGCTCGACAAGCTCGTGACAGAACTGCTCGACAAGGGCGTTCTGTACGACGAGGCGCGCAAGGAGTTCGAAAAGCTGTTCATCTCGCGCGCACTCCAGCGCACCGACGGCAATCTCGGCAACGCCGCCGAGATGCTCGGTGTCCACCGCAACACGATTGCCCGCAAGATCTCCGAATACCGCATCAAGCGAACGGCCTGAGACGCCGGTCGGCCGTCGCGGCGGTTGGGGCGCCGCTCGGTAGGGCGCCTCTTTAGCAGGTTGCTGAAATAGTAGCTTCGTCGAGCGCTTTTCTCGGTCGCGCAATGAGGATCATCGGCATCATGAGTCGGGCCGGCGTGGGTCCCCAGGACGGGGGCGTCCGCCGATCACGCCTGCGCGAGCAGCAACCGGCGCATCCGGACGATGTTGTAGGCCGCCGCCGTGAAGGTGAAGATCCACGATGCCAAGGCGCCGCCCCGGTGCCGCAGTTTCCGCAGTCCGCCGACGGTCTTCATCCACCCGAAGCTTTGCTCGACGAGCTTCCGCTTGCGTTGACTGACCGCATAGCCGGGATGGCGCGTCGTCCGCGCGTCGATGCAGCTGCGGCGCCAGCCCGGCTTGGCGTTTTGGGCGACGTGCGGCGTCG
Organism: Acidobacteriota bacterium; assembly: GCA_046734675.1. GTDB lineage: Bacteria > Acidobacteriota > Vicinamibacteria > Vicinamibacterales > 2-12-FULL-66-21 > QHWT01. The sequence goes on along the minus strand of JBKPRU010000019.1, from coordinate 9,902 downwards.
CGCCCATGCCGCGGAGCTCACGCACGACCTCACGCGTGTCGTAGTACTTGTCCCCCGCGACGGTAATGCGATGGCCGCCAGGGACCGCTTGCACCATCGCCAGCGCGGCGTCCCGCTCGCCGTGCCCCGTGGCCGGTGTCACGAGCGTCTGGACGATCAGCCCCGAGCGATGCTCCATGAGCACGTGCGCGAGATAGCCCAACCGCGCCGGCTGGCCCACCGCTTTCTTGAACAACCGCGCATCGGGATCGGTGGTGGACTGGTGCGTGTCATTCGTGCGGCGCTCGCCGCGGAAATTCACCGTCGGATTGCCGCCGCCGTCGGCCGGCGGGTCCGCATCATCGCGGCGCCGGAAACTTTTGTGACTCGCCCAGGCCTCGATCAGCGTGCCGTCGACCGTGAAATGGTCGTCCGACAACAGCCGCGCACTGTCGGCATGCCGCAACACCGCCTCGAAAAACGCCTGCGCGACCTCGCCCGTCAGCAGCCGATCGCGATTCTTCGTAAACGTGGTGGGCGACCAGACCGGATCGTCCATGCTCAGCCCCACGAACCAACGAAACAGCAGGTTGTAATCCAGCTGCTCCATCAGCTGCCGCTCGCTGCGAATCGTGTAGAGCGCTTGCAGGAGCCACGCGCGCAACAGTTTCTCGGGCGGAATCGACGGGCGTCCAAAATTGACGTACAGCGACCCGAGCTGCGGCGACAGCCGCTCCAGCGCCCAGTCGGTGATCCGCCGCACCGCGCGCAACGGGTGATCGGCGGGGACCCGTTGCTCGGGCGAGAGATAGCTGAACATCGATCCGGACTGCTCGTCGGCTCCACGCATCCCGCGACTCCTTTCGTCAGCGGGAGCATCGTAGTACGAACGGATCGCGACGTGGTACTTACTTTTTCAGCAACCTGCTAAAGAGGCGCCCTACCGTCAGGCCTATGGGTTTCTCACGCGGGTTGTGACATCGCGCTCGCGCCGCCGTCGATCGATGTCGCGACAAACGGCAGCGTCGCTTCGACGCGGGTCCCGGCGCCGGGACGCGAGTCGATCGTCAGCGTGCCGCCGAACGATTCGGCGCGCTCGTTCATGCTGATGAGCCCGAGGCCCTCGCCGACCGCCGCGACGTCGAAGCCTACTCCATCGTCGGCAATCGCGAGCGTGACGCCTTCCGCCCCGCCGCTGACGCGCATCGACACCTGGCGTGCGCCGCCGTGCTTGATCGCGTTCTGCAGCGCTTCCTGCGCGATGCGATACAGGCAGAGCGTGAGATCGTGCGGCAGCGCCTCGGGGACGTCGTCTGCCGCGAAGCTGACGGCGCGCGCGTCGGTCGAAAGCTCCCGCGCCAGACCGGCGAGCGCCGGGACGAGCCCGATCAGCCGCAGCTTCGCCGGGTGGAGCCGGTGCGAGATGTCATGCACGGTCCGGGCAATCTCATTCACGCGATCGAGCGTCTCGCGCGCGAGGAGGTCCGTCTGTTCCGACGTCTGTCCGGCCGCGCGCCGCAGCAGCTCCACGTCGACGACCACCACCGCCATCTGCTGGCTGACGTCGTCGTGCAGCTCGCGCGCGATCCGCGATCGCTCCGCTTCCTGCGCGACGATCAGTCGCCCGCCAAGATCCTGGATGCGCTCGTAGCTCGCGCGCAGCTGCTCCTGCGTACGGCGCACCTGGTCTTCCGCCTTCCGCCGGCGTCGACCCTGAATCAGCAAACCGCCAATGAGCGCGGTCTGCAGCACGATGAGCGCGGCCGCGCCGAGGATGTACTGCTTGTAGCGCTCCCATGCTCCCGGCTCGCGGAACCGAAGGACCGTCCCCACCGGCACGCGCGCGGGGCTGATCTCCCACCGCTGAAGCTGCCGCCAGTCAACCTGATTGACGTAGAGATCGGGCGAGGAGATGGGAATGGAGCCCGCGGCCTCGCCGCCGAGCACACGCAGCGTCTGACTCGCGGCCATGTGAATCTGTGATTCAGCGGAGCGCTGCGCGCCGCCGACGACGCCGCGCCCCATCGTCGAATCGGTCCACGAGTAGATCGGTCGGTTGGTGATATTGGTCAGGCGCGCGCAGTAATCGAGCGGATCGAGATTGATGCCGCGTGCATCCTGGTACATGAGGACGTAGAGCGCGATCGAGCGCTCCGGCAGCATCGCCAGCCGCCCTTCGAGCTCACTGGTCGAGAGGCCTGCCAGGTAGGTGAACGTCAGCCGACCCTCGAACTGCTCGAGTTGCGCCCTGGCGAGTCCTTCGTAGTACCGATCGCGCGCGGACGCGCCGGTGACGACGAACACGCGATTGACGTCGGGCTGCAGCGCGGTGGCGAGCGTCACGGTGCGTGCGACATCGAAGTTGAGGCGGACGCCCGTCGAATTCGGCGCGCGCGGCGGGTTCGCCGCGAGGAACACGACGGGCGCGTTGCCGAACAGCTCGCCGCGGTACCGCTCGACGAATTGCGCGGCGACGTCCTGGAAGGCGATGACGGCGTCGAAGCGGCGGCCGTCGTATTTCACCTTGAAGTAATCGCGGAGACCGGCCTGGTAATCGGGATCGGGGAACCGCGCCACGTCGATGTACTCGGAGTAGTAGTCGACGTCGCGCACGCGTTCCTGCAGCAGGCGCGGCAATTCGTGGTCGGTGAGCACGGCAAACTGGGTTTCGCGGCGCATCGACAGCACGGCGAGGACGTGCTTCTGCGCGGGCGCGGCCAAAAGCTCGGCCGCCGGTCCGAGGCCGGAAAGCACCGCGACGACAATCGCGGCGAGGTCTTTCCGCAGCACGCGCGGGACGGCCAGTCGCATACGGCTAGAAATCGAACTGGACGCCGACCTTGAACAACCGGGCCGGCAGGATACTCTGCGGCTGCAGCCACGCGGCGCCGCTCCCCGCATAATTCAGGTTGAGCGCGGTGACGGCGCTGCCGTTGAGCGCATTGTAAACGTCCACGTTGAACACGGTGCGCGCGCCGGCGACGCGGAACACCTTCGCGACGCGCACGTCCAGCTGGTTCAGCCGATCGCCGTAGACGGTGCCCGGCGTCAGCAGCGTCACCACCGTATTCGCGGCGCCGCCCGACAACGGCCGCCCGAGAAACGGCTCGACCAGGGCGTTCGGCGCGACGTACGTGGCCTGAATCTCCGGACCCGGCGTGCTCTGGAGGGCGGTCGCGAGCGTCACGCCGATGCGCGGCATCGTGTAGCTCGCCATGATCTTGGCCTGCGTCAACCAGTTTCCGCCGGCGCCGCACTGATCCAGCGAGAACGCCGCGCCGCGGACGTTCAGTCCGCCGCCCGTGCCCAGCACCTCCGGAACACGCGCGGCCACGTCGCAGATATCCGTCGACGTGCGGCCCGTGCTCGCGCCGCCCCTGACGAACAGGTTCGAGGTCCGAAGGTCGACGGTGAAGTCGGCACCGTTCCAGTGCTCGGTCTGGTGTCCGAAGGTATCGGTCGATGTGACGAAGTTATCGACCGCCCCGCGCTTCTCGGGATTCAGATCGAAGAGTCCATTCACCGCGTAGCCACCACCGCCGGGCAGCCGCGGGTCCACCGGCGCGTTCACGCGATACCGCGTGTAATCGGCCGCCGTTGTGGCGCGGTTATCGAGCACGGTGAAGTTGCCGTAGATGCGCCTGAAGAAGGCCGCGTTGAGCGCCAGGCCCGGCCGCACCTGGTGCTGCAGGCCGGCGGAGATTTCCCAGCTGACCGGCCGAACGTTCCAGCCCGCGAGGATCGCCGGGTCGTAGGATGTGCTCGGGCCAATCCCGCCGAAATTCAGGTCCGAGATCATGCCGCACTCGCCGTTGCCGAGCGGATTGCGGATATCGCAATCAGGCGTGTAGTTGCCGTTGGCGTCGCGCCATGACCGCGTGACCGACAGCGGCAGGTTGGTCACCGGGTGTCCGGTGACCGGGCTGAGGGCCACGACATAGCGGCCCGCGCTCGCTTTCAACGCGGTCTGACCATCGCCAAAGAGATCGTAGACGACGCCGAATCGCGGCGAGAGATCTTTCAACCGATACCACGGGGTTTCGGGGAAGCTGATGTCGCGCTCGGGCACGAGCGGACCGGGGCCGAGATGCGATTGAGGAAAGGTCGTGCCGAAGTAGTCGACGCGCAGTCCCGCGTTGAGCGTGAGCTGATCGATCGTCAACCGGTTCTGCGCAAAGACGCCCACTTCGGTCATGCGCCACGCGAGTTCGTAGGGCGCGGCGATCTGGGTAATCTGGTTCGGCACGGCATTGTTGAACCGGTACTGCAGCCCGGAGTCGTTGAACGTATTCGGATTGCTGTCGGTCCCGCCGAGCACCTCGACGCCGGTCGTCAACGTGTAGCCGCCGGTCACGTACGAGACGGCGGCATGTCCGACCTTGATGAAGGGCATCGACTGTTCCGCGTAGACGCCGTTTTTCGCGCGATACATCAACCCGGGAAAGGCGCCCCCCTGCTCGAGCACCGGGATCAGCGAACGGTTGTTCGGCAGCAGGTCGTCGGCGCCGATGTTCCGCCACACTTCAGCGTGATACGCGCCGCGCGCCTCGACCAGCCAGCGGTTCGACAAGGGCGCGGACCAGCCGAGGATGCCGATCTGATTGTGCGGAAAACGGAAGCGCGAGAACGCTTCGGGCGATCGGTTGAAGGTCCCCTCATTCCAGACGCGCCACTGCCGCTCGTAAAAGGCGCTGAACGCGTGCCGCGGCGTCGGCTGCCACGTCAAACGGACGTTGCCGCTGTTCTGGGTGATCGAGAACACGCCCTGGCGCGTGAAGTCCGGATCGTAGGTCCACGCGGCGGCATCTCCCGCGTTCTGGTTCTCGAACACACCGCCCACGTAGTTCTGGTTCGACTGCGTGCGCGCGGCGGCGAAGAACCACAGCACGTCTCTCACGATCGGACCACCGCCGGTCGGATTGATGTCGTAGGTGCGGCGGAGCGTGTCCGGTTGAATGAGCCCGCGGGCGCGCAGCGCCGGCGTGATGTTGCTGCCCTGGAAATGCGCATCGGCCCCGGTCGCGAACGCCGACACCCGGAACGTGTTTCCGCCGGACCGCGGCACGTAGTTCGTGCGCACGCCGCTGGTGATCGCCTCGGCGCTGCCCGCCGCGTACTCGATCGTCACCTCGTCGGCGCTGCTCATGTCCGGCGTGAAGTTCGGGTTGTAGCCCTCGCCCTGGATGCTGCGGATGGCCACACCATCGACATAGGTGCGCTGGTCCGAGATGCGGCCGCCATGGATCGCCATGAACATGTTCTGAAGGTTGTTCGTGCCGCCGACGTCGGTCTGGTTGCGCGGGCTCCACGCGGTCATGCCGGGGATCAGGACGCCAAGGTTGACGAGGCTGCGTCCGGTCGGGATTTCCGACACGACGGCCGACGTCATCGAGGCCTGCTGACGCGTGGTCCGCGCGTCGACGGCGGGCGCGTCCCCTCTGACGACGACCGTCTCGCCCACTTCGCCCACCGTCATCTCGGCGTTGACGGTCGCCACCAGCGAGCCGGTCAGCTCGATGCCTTCGCGCCGGTAGGAATGGAACCCGGCCGACGTGAACGTGACGGCAAAAATGCCCGGCCGGAGATCGACGATCGCGTACTGGCCGCTGCCGTCGGTGGTGGTGGAACGCACGCGGCCCATCAGGATCGGGCTCGACGCCTGGACGATGACGCCCGGCAGCACCGCTCCGGAGGCATCGCGCACGGTACCGGCGATGGCGGGCTGCGCGTGGACGATCGCAGGCACGAGCGCGCAGACGATCGCCGCGACGCCACGAGTAATCGTGGACAGAAGCGTGCGGTCACGGGGCATCCACGAAATAGCGTGGCCAGCCGCGCGCCTGCGCCGGTCCGGATCGGCGGAAATCAGCGGGGAAACGGCCACGAGCACATGCCGGCAGCCGATGGCAAGCACGATGTGTACCGGGGGATCGAATGGCATGTTGCTGTGCGGCGCCTCGCCCGGACGCGGAGCGCCTCCCCCTTCAATGGTGCGTTCGATGTTACCGGTCGTTCGTCGGGCGCCGCTCGTCGTTGAGGCCGAAGGCGTGCAAGGTTCCGTCGGACGCGCCGACGTACACCTGTCCGTAGCCGACCCACAAACTGCCGGGCGACGCCGGCGTCGTCATGGCTTTGCCGCTCGTCCACACGCGCGCGCCCGTAGCGCCGTCATACGCGTGGAGGACGGCCGGCGTTCCCTGGCCGGACGCGCCGTCCGACACGCCGGTGGCCAGCGTGAACGCCACGCCGTTGACGACAAGCGGCGTGGCCGGCGCGTTCAGGTTCTGCGAGACCCATCCCGGTGCCAGCGCGAGCGTGCCGCCGGTATCGGACACCTTCATCGCGACGACTGCGCCGGTGGTGATTGCGCCGTTCGTGGACGGCAGCCCGCTCGCAAGCCGGCCGCTCACCGGGACGAGGATCCACGAGGCCGCGTCCGCCGCTGCTGGACGCCACGCGGCGAGCGCGTCCGCCGCGATCGTCGCGCCCGATCCGAGCACGGTCTGCGAGACGTGCAGAGGCGTCGCGTGATCCGCGCCGCCGAGCGACTTCGCATCGAGCAGCCACACGCGTCCGTCTTTCGTTGCAGCGGCGACGATCTCCTTATCGTTGTGACGCAGGATCGAGGGGCCCGTCACGAACTCCGCGGACGGCTGCGAGAACCAATCCTTTACCTGCAGCGTCTTCGCATCGAGCGCAACGATCGCGTTGGCCTTGCCGCTGCCGGTGACCTGACCGGCGCCGATCGCGGCGATTAACGTGCCGTCGGATGTGAATGCCACCGCGCCCGCAACCGGGCCACCGTCGGTTCGCCACGAGACGACCGGCTTGTCATCGCTGTCCAGATCGATCGCCCAGATCGCGTCCGGTGCATCGCCGCAGCCGCCGCTCGTCGACGCGTAGAGCGTCGTGCCGACCGCGATCGGCGACGACCACCTCGCATTCGCCGGGAGGAACCGCGCCGGCCGCTGCATGTCTTTCCCCGACGGCAGGCCGAGGACGTGCAGCATCCCGTCGCTCGAGATGACGTAGACCACGCCGGACGGCCGGAACAGGAACCCGTACCCGTAGGCTTCCGCCATCTTCTCCTGCTCCGTCATCGCTTGACGGCGCGGCGCGCCAGGGATCCGGTTCACGTCCTCTTCGGTACGCACGCGCGGCGCGGGCGGCGGCGGTTGCTGCGGTTCCGCGGGTTTGGCGGCTTGCGCCGCATCGCGCGCAGCCGCAGGCTGTTTCGCATCGGCCGGCGGCTCGGTTCGCTGCGGCCCTCCACGTCCTTCGACGGGCACACCCTGGCCAGGTTGTCCGAGTAAGCTGCGATATCCGACGGCGCCGCGGCCCGTGTCGAATGCGGACCGCTGCGCCGCGGGTTCGGTGAGCGGAACGATTCGCGTCGCGCCGGCGGAGATGCCGCCCGGACAGCGGGCGCTCGGCGCAGGCAGCGCCGCGTCGAACTGCTTCTTCCACACGACGTAGCCAAGATCGTTGTCGACGCCGTACACGGTGTTCGAGCTGCCCGCGACAATCGACATCGGGACAAAGATCGTGATGCCGGTCGCGGTCACGCCCTGTCGAAGTCCGTAGACGCCGCGCGGCGCGTTATCGAGCTTCACTTTCCATTGCAGCTCGAAGCCTCCCTTCGATACCGCGTCGACCGAGATCCGGTCGTCGGTACGGAGCGAGGAGGTCCGCTGCGCGTCGCCGAGCGGCGTCTGCCACTGCGAGCCGGTACGGCCGATCTGGCCGAAGGCCACGCCGCCGGCCAGCACCGCACCCACGATTCCAACCAGCAAACGCGCGCGCATCATCAACTCCATCTAGCGTGCAATGCCGAAGCAATACAGGACGCCGTCGAAGGTCGCGAGATACGCGCGGCCGTTCGCGACGGTGAGTCCGCTGAAGTGGTTCCACGATTGGATCGTGTCGCCGCTCGACCACAGCTCCTTCCCGGTCTGCGCGTCGAGCGCATACAGCGCGGCTCGTCGCGAGGTGGGAATGCGGCGCGCGGGACCGGAGGCGAGGCCGCCACCGTACACCGGGCCGCCGGGCTCGTCCCAGGCCTTGTCGGGGATCACCTGCGTCGCATCCTCACCGGCCGCATACGTGAATACGATCCCGTTGGCGATCACCGCTTCCTCGGCGAGATCCATGTCACGCGAGAGCCACGCCGGCACGAGCTGCCATCCGCCGGCGCGCTGCTGCAGCTTGAACGCGGCCACGCCGCCGCCGGTCGGCCGCGCGTGCTCGATCGGCGCCTTGAACTCTTTGCTGACCGGTCCCCAGAACGGCGCGAGGACCCACCACGTGCGGTTCGCGTCCTGCCAGGCGCTGAGCGCGCCCCAGATCCCTCTCGCATCGAACGCGCGCGCATCGTTGCAGATGAGCGGCGTCGTATGCAGCGTCGTCCGATGATCTTCGCCGCCGAGCGCCTCGCGATCGAGCAGCCACAGCCGGCACTCCTTGCTCGTGCCGACGAGGAACTTGCGCCCCTGTGCGTCGAAGGCGAGCGGCGTCGTGTTCACGTCGAGGTCGCGCCGCCACAGCCAGTTCGCATTCGGTGCACCGAAGTAGTCGGAGATCTGCAGCTGCTTGTTCGGATCGAGCTTCACGGCGACGATCGCGTTGCCGAGGCGCTGCGACTCCGGATCGAACTGCGCGTCGCCGGTGCCGAGAAACACCCGTCCCTCGGCGTCGATCGCCGCACCGCGCCGGCCCCACAGACCGCCGCCCGCCGGAATGAACGCGCTCGCGCGCCGCGATTTCAGGTCGAAGGAGTAGAACGCGTTGGTGAGTCCGCCGCAGCCTTGCGCGGTCGCCGTGTAGATCGCGCCGTCGTGGAGGTTCAACGCGTAGGGCTTCCCGCCGCCCGGAATGAATTTCTCGGGCGGTGACACGTCCGTGCCGTCCGCAAGATTGACCTGCCACAGCCGACCGTCCCACGAGACCGCGTAGATCGTGTAGGTGCCCGGCGACGTCTGCGCCATCGTGGGCACCGCCGTCTGGCCGCCCGGGCAGAGCGTGTCTTGCGTGCCGCCAGGATTGGCCAGCGTGCTCTCGAAACGCCGGTGCCAGATCTGCTTGCCGGTCGCGACGTCGATACCGAACAGATCGTCGGTGACGCCGGCGACCATCGCGAGCTGACGCGCGCCATCGGCCGTCGTGACCCGTTCGGCGACGAGCGGCGCAAAGAGGTTGTGCATCGCGCGCGACGTGCTGTCCAGTTTCAGCGTCCACAGCAGCGTCGTCTGCGCGACGTTCGCGGTCGAGAAGATCTTCTCGTCGCGCACCCATCCGGTCCGCGCGCTGTCCACGCCCTCGGTGAGAAAGTCCGACGCGAGGGTCGTTACGCCCGCGGTCAGCGAGAGCGCGGCCACCCACCCCAGCATCGAGGTCATCCGCCAGCTCGTGTGCATCACGCAGCGCATCTTAGGCAGGTGGGCGCCTTTCCACAAGGCTGAAGCCGCAGGCCGGCGACGTTTCGTATAGCAAACCGCGGCCGTGTGACGATCGGCCCGCGGCAGGGAAGACGCCGGAGGCCATTTCGATGTAGAACAGGGCCGCGCGGATTCTGGAGACGCTCACATGATGCTCCGAACGTTCGCCCTCGCGATCGCCGTTCTTGCCGCCACGCTCGCGCCGGCCGCGAGGCACCCGCGGACCGCCGCTCCCATCACGCTCGTGCTCGGCGTCGACCGCCCGGGCCCGGCGATCGCCAAGACGATGGTCGGCGTCTTTTTCGAGGACATCAACTTCGCCGCCGACGGCGGCCTCTATCCCGAGCGGGTGAAGAACCGATCGTTCGAGTTCCCGGACGCGCTCATGGGATGGAAGCGCGCGACGACGGCGCCCGGAACGTTCAGTGTGCGGACGGACGGGCCGGTGAGCGTCGGCAATCCGCACTACCTTCGCGTCGAAGGCACCGA
>JBKPRU010000018.1:0-14190 GCA_046734675.1 Acidobacteriota bacterium | reverse complement strand
CAACCTTCATCGTCGAGCTCCCCACGAGGCGAGACGCGTTCAAGCGCGTGCCGACCGCGTCCAGCAGCGGCGACAGCATGCCGGCCGGATCCCCGGCGCTGAATAATCTCGCCGGGATCACGGTGCTGGTGGTCGAGGACGATCCCGATACCCGCGCGCTGCTCACGGCGGTCCTGCAGCAGGCGGGAGCAAACGCGACCGCGGTCTCCTCGGCCAATGAGGCGCTGAGCGCCCTCGAGCAACAGCCGGTTGACGTGCTGATCAGCGATATCGGGCTGCCGGAAGAAGATGGATGCGCATTGATCCGGAAGGTGCGCGCGCTCGATCCGAACGAGTCCGCGGCGATCCCGGCAGTCGCGGTGACGGCGGATGCGCGAGCGGAGACTCGCATCCGCGCACTGTCCGCGGGCTTTCAGCTCCACATCGCCAAACCGATTGACCCCGCCGATCTGACCGGGGCTATTGCGAAGATGATCCGTCAGACCAGCCAGTGATGCAGGACCAGCGTCTGGGCAGCTCCGGCTTGCCCTGGAGGCTTCTCATCGCCACTGCGGATCGTACCCGCGGCGCCGATACCGCGCCTCGGCGCTGAGGCTGACCGTGAACAGCGCGATCGCTTCGATCATCCCGATCGACGCGTAAATCGCGAACCGCGTGAACGCGCTCGGTTTGGGAAAGCAGGTGTAGCCCTGCTCGAGGCACACGCCGACCGCGCGATCGATTTCCGTGTACTCGCGCATGATCAGCGCGAACGCGGTCCCGAACATGATTGCGCTGCCGGCGAGATTGCCGAAGATCGGCTGACCCTTGCGCCAGAACGGCCACGCGACGAGCAGGCCGACGAGCGTCGGCGCCACGATCTGCAGCGCGATCCACGACCAGTGGAGCCCGTTCATCGCGTCGCGCGCGCTCCAGCCGTCTCGCTGCTGGTCACGCTCACTCTCCCTCGTCCACCGGGCCGCCGCCCGCGCGGACGACGTCCTCCTGGCGGATCTTGTCGACGTTGAACTTCGCCGCGTTCTTCTCCATCCGCTTCAGCACGTCGTCGAAGTCGAACTCGGTGGAGGTCGAGAAGCGGATCGGGTTGATGCGCGCGACAACGAACGGACGGAGGTACGGGCTCGTCAGGCCGCGCTTCTTCAGGCGATCGACGATCCGGCCGACTTCATCGTCGATGCCGAGCACCAGTCCGGCGCGCCGCTCGCGCTCCTTGAGGGCTCGCGGCAGCCGCTCGTCGAGAAAGTCCTCGATGCGGCGGAGCAGCGAATGGTAGGCGCCGCCACTCAGTCGCGCACGCTGTTCGTAAGCGGCGCCGAGCGTCAGGAACGCGGGCTGATCGAACTCGAACGCGAATTCGCGCTCGCTGCGCGCGCTCCGCGTCTCCGCCATCGCTCGCAGCATGCGGATCGTCTCGAGCGACTTCTCTTTCAGGTTGTGCGCCTTCTCGGTATTGAGCGCGAGAATCTTGAACGCGATCTCCGGGTCGGGAATGACCAGCGCGACCAGCGACTTGGCGCCCAGCTTCCGCATCGCCTGCAGGCGATGGTTCCCGTTCGGCGTCCAATACGCGTCGTCCTGGCGGATCGTGACGATGGGATCGAGGAAGCGTCCGAGGGTTTCGACGACGGTCATCAGCCGCTTGACGTGAGGCTCTGACGGATCGCGCTGATATGGGGTCGGCTCGACGCGGTCGATGGGCAGCGACGCCAGCACGACGGGCGTGCCGCCGAACGGCTCGCGGTAGGTGGCGAGCACGGCGCCCCCGTCCTCGGCGATCTGGCCGGCGAGCGCGCGTGCTCCGGAGTCGCTGACCTCAGCGGTCTCTGCCGGACTCAGGCCAACGGACTTGGCGCCGACCTTCTTGCGGCGCCGCACCACGCGCTTTTTCGCCATAGGGGCGCGATTCTACTCCAGCGTCACCGCCACACTGGAGTCCGCCGACACATCTGATCGACAATGCGCGCGTGTGGAACGAACTCGCGGTCGCGCTCCGGCGTCTGCTCCACGATCGATCGTCTGCCGGCGCGGCAATCGTCGTGAGCGCGATCGGCACCGGGTTGAACGTCGCGGTGTTCGCCGTCGTCTACGGCGTCCTCGTTCGCCCAATGCCCTACGCCGCGGCGGCGGACCTGGCGATGGTCGACGTCGCCATACCACTCGCACAGCTGGAGGCGTGGCGATCCAACCTGCGAACGTTCGCGCGCGTGGGCGGCTACGCGCGTGAGGCGCTCACCATCCGCGGCCTGGACGAGCCGCGGTTCATGCCCGTCGCCGTCGTCGACGATGCATTCTTCGCGACGCTCGGATGCGCGGCGCTTGCCGGACGCAGCTTCGGTCCGGGTGATGGTCCTGCGGCGGCTGTCATCAGCGAGCGGTTGTCACGCCGGATCGGCGCTGACAAATCGGATCTGATTGGGCGGAACATCAGGGCCGGCAACGCGCCGATCACGGTGATCGGGATCATGCCGGCGAGCTTCGCCTTCCCGTCCGACGATATCGACGTCTGGATTTCGGCTCGGGCGGCGCCCGCGATTGCATTCGATCGCTCGGCGGACGCGCGCCACTTCCGCCTCGTCGGACGCCTCGCGGCAGGCGCGTCGATCGCGCAGGCACGCGAGGACGTTCTGCGCGCGCGCCGAGCGCTGGATCCGGAGTTCACGGGAACCGACCCGTCGTCGGCCGGGGTCGCGTTGCTGTCTGAAGTCCTGCTCGGGCGAATCCGTCCCGTGCTGCTCGCGTTCGGCGGCGCCGCGGTAGTGGTGCTGCTCATCGCGTGCGCGAACGTCGCATCGATTCTGATCGGCCGCACCGTGGCGCGGCGGCGCGAGCTGGCGATCCGCGCCGCGATCGGCGCGACGCGGGCGCGCCTGTTTGCGACGGTGCTGTCGGAGTCGCTGGTGATCGGCTCGGCCGGCGCCGTTCTGGGCGTCGCCCTCGCGTTCGGCGCGGTCCGGCTGTTAGGGGCATGCGCCGCCGGGATGGTGCCGCGGCTGGGCGATGTGCGGGTCGACGGCGTGGCGCTTGCCAGCGCCGTGGCCTGTGCGATCGCGTCGGCGTTACTGGCGGCCGCGCCGCTGCTCCGGTTGCCTGCGCCCGACGCTCTGGCGATCCGCGCGCCGATCCGAGACACGCGCACCGGCGTACTCGTCCGATCTGTGCTGGCTGTTTCACAAATTGCGCTGGCCGTTCTGCTTCTCAGCGCCGGTGCCTTGCTGATTCGCACGATTGTCGATCTGCTGCGGCAGGACACCGGCACCGAGGCTCGCAAGGCCGCCGTCACGCAATTGATCGTCAGTGATGCGATGACCTTCGATGCCTCGGGGCGCAGACCGTGGATCGCGAATCTTCTGGAGCACGTCCGCGCCATCCCCGGCGTGCTTGCCGCCGGCGCCGGCACCAATCTGCCGCCGGACAATTCGGTGATCGCCGTGAGGGCGCGCTTCCGGACGAAGACGTCGGTGACGGAAACGCCGGAGCTCTCGCTTGCCTCCGTCACGCCCGGATACCTGGAAGCCCTGGGCATTCGCCTGCTCCGCGGGCGCTACCTCGATCAGCGGGACGAAGCCCGCGACGATCTCGTCGTGGTGTTGAGTGAGTCGGCCGCGCGCGTATTGATGCCCGATGTGGAACCGATCGACAGGCCGGTGTCGATCGACCTGCCCGGCATGCGCGGACGCGGCCGGCCCACGGTGATCGGCATCGTCGCTGATGTGAAGTACTCGGGCCTCGAAGCGGCGCGGGGTCCCGCGCTCTACGTGCTGTGGAAGCAGCTTCCGGCCGGACAGCTGTATCTTGCGGTGCGAACGCGCGACGAACCGCTGGCCTTGGTCCCGATGGTGCGCCGCGTCCTGCGCACCGTCGATCCCGAGCTCCCGATCATGCCGTTCCGCCGCCTCGACGAGGTGATTGAACGATCGATCAACGACCGGCGGCTGCGGGCGATGCTCGGGGGTTCGGTGGGCCTGCTGGCGTTCGCGATCGCGCTGCTTGGACTCGCGAGCGGACTGGGCCGCATGGTCACCGAGCGACGGACGGAGCTGGCGATTCGCGCGGCGCTCGGCGCGACGCCGGCACGCGCGATCCGCACCGTCATGACGAGCGGCGCCGTCGTGACCGGGATCGGCATCGTCGTCGGACTGCTGGCCACACTGGCCGCGGCGAGTGTGCTGCGCACGCTCATCTTCGGCGTCAGCGTTCACGATCCCGCGACGCTCGGTCTTGTTGCTCTGGTTGTGGCGGTGGGCTCCCTCTCTGCATGTTATGTCCCGGCGCGGCGGGCGGCCGCGGCAGATCCACTGGAAATCCTGCGCGAGCCATGACACGTGCGCTCGCCTGACGGCGGGTCTAAAGACCCGCCCCACACCAGCACGGGTGCGCGGTAGGGCGCACCTTAAGGCGCCTCCACGACGGCGCCCCTAAAGAGGCGCCCTACCGTCCGCCGTCTGCGGTAGGGCGCACCTTCAGGTGCGCCTCCACGACGGCGCGTCTACTGAGAGCCACGTGTCACGATCTTCACGAGCGTGGCAATCTGGCCGAGATGGCGCTGCGTGTGCTCCGCTGCATGGAACAGAAGCCCGAGTGCCGTGGACGGCAGCCGCGCGCGTCCGACGTGGCGCACGTCAGTCAGTGTTCGCTCATCGGTCGAGCGCAGCTGCTCCAGCGCGCGCTCGACCATCGCGTCGAAGCCGGCGCGAAGGGTTGCGGCATCCAGCGAGGGGTCCGGCGTGGTCTCCGCTTTCAGCACGGACCACTGGGCGCCCGATAACTCCTCGCCGCGCGCGTAGGTGAAGAGGCGATCGAGGCTGGCGGCCGCATGGCGCGCGTGAAAGCCGGCCGATGCGACGCCGGACGGTTGATGCCACAGCTGGTCCGGCGTGAGCGACGCGAGCTGCGCTTCCATCTCTTCGCGCGATTGCAGTAGGCTGTGTGCGACCGGCTGCAACAGCGGAGCAATCCCCTCGACGGGACCGCGCAGCCACACTTCAGGTTTCGACATACTCCACGTAGGCCGGGTCTTTAGACCCGGCAACAAGCCGTACGTTGCGCCTCACGCTCAGGCGGGTCTGAAGACCCGCCCCTACATCCGATCTTCTTGGACCCAGAAGCCTCCCGCTGATCCTACCGCGTGCCGGGACGGATGTTCCTTCCGGCGACGCCGCGCACCTCACTGCGGCTGTGGAGGTTCGGCCCGGCGGAAGGCCTCGAGCATCTCTTGTTCGGAAGGCGGCTGAAGAATGCTGCGCGCCGCAAAGTTGGCCGCGTCCGGATACTTCGTCTTCCTCACGGCGTCAGCTGTGCCGTGCAGGTCGAACGACGTTCGCCGCAACTCGACGCCCGGCCCGAGCAGGAGCCAGTAGGCGCCAGGGTCGCCGAACGGCATGCCGACGCTGCCCGCGTTGACAATCCGTCGCGCGCCGACGATGCGATCGAATTGCATGTGCGTGTGCCCGCAGACCACGACCGGCGCAGCGGCGCCGTCCATCAGCGATTCGACGCGCGCGTCGGGCGTGAGGCGCGTGAAGATGTCCGTGTTGCTCCGCGGCGTGGCGTGACAGAAGAGCACGTCGCCAAGCCCCTCGATATTCACGGTCGCTGTCGCCGGCCAGGCGAGGCGGCGCTCGCCGCCGGCTGCCAGTTGCTCGGCCACCCAGCGAATCAGCGGCCTGACCGCAGGCGGTACCGCGAGCGGCTCACGCCCGGCCATCTGCTCGAGCACCGCCGCTTCGCCATTACCGAGGATGAACCGCGTGGGGATGTCGAGTGCGAGCAGACGATCCAGCGTTTCACGCGGCATCGGCCCTGGCATCACGTCGCCGCCGACGAGAATCATGTCGACGCGCTCGCGCGCGACCTCCGCGAGGACCCCCTCGAGCGCCGGCAGGTTACCGTGAATATCGTAGAGCGCCGCTACGCGCCCGACGGTTCGTTCGGACCCCATGCCAGACGATCTATCCGTGTGCATCCGTGTTTATCCGTGGTGGGAGCTAGCGAGGCACAAACTCGATCGTGGTGGCGCGCCGCCGCGTCGCGCGGAAGCCGCGCACGTATTTCTTCGAACCGGGCGTCGGGTACTTCTCGGCGTAGGCGCGTTCCACCGCGTCGCGAAGTCGTTCGCTTCGCACTGGAACCGCACGCACGCGCACGGTGCGATCGCCGACCTGAATCGTGCCGAGTGGATCCTCGAGGAACGTCCGATACCAACCGCCCGGCTTCAGGGTCCAGGACCGCGCGAACACGCGGCCCTCTATGACCACCGGCCAGATGCCGATGAAGCGATGGTCGGAGCGCGCGCCGGCGCGAACGCCAAGGATGCTGCTCTCGTCGATGGCGCGCACGATCGACGGCGAGAGCGTGCGGCGCGGCGGCATTACTTCGCGGCGTGCTTCGAGAGGTAGTCGACGATCACCTGGCTCATCGCCCTGATGCCAATCGGAATCGCCGCATCGTCCGCCCGGAAGGTCGGCGTGTGGTGATCGCCGGACGTGGTGCCAGGCTTGACGGTGCCGAGCCGATAGAAGAAGCCTGGCACCTCGTTCGCGAAGAAGGAGAAATCTTCCGATCCCATCGCCGGCGGGACCGCCTTGACGTGATCCTTGCCGGCGACGCGCTCGAGTGAGGGGACCGACTCGCGCGTCAGTTGCGGCTGATTGATCGTCGCCGGCGCGCCGCGCTCGTAGCGAACGACTTCGCCGGTTGCACCAGCGGCTTCCGTGACGCCCTTCAGGATGGCGCGCAGCCGCGCTTCGGCGAGCTCGCTCATCTCAGGACGAAACGTCCGGATTGTTCCGCTGAGCGTCACTTCGGCGGGGATGATGTTGTGGCGCTGGCCGCCGTGAATGCTGCCGACGGTCACCACACCCGGCTCGTGGCCGGAGAAGCTGCGCGAGCGAATCGTCTGCAGCGCCTGCACGAATTCGGCGGCCGTGACGATCGGATCGATCGACAGCTCCGGGCGCGCGCCGTGCGACTGGCGACCGACGATCTTCACCTCCCATGTGTCAGCTGCCGAGAGTGCCGGGCCCTCCGAGTAGCCGATGTCGCCCACCTCCATCTCGGAGAACGTGTGCAGGCCGAAGATTGCCTGCGGCCGCGGATTCTCGAGCACGCCCTCCTTCACCATCAGCGACGCGCCGCCGGGCTCGCCAGGCGGCGGGCCTTCCTCCGCCGGCTGGAAGATGAACTTCACCGTGCCCGGAAGATCCGCCTTCATCGCGGTCAGCACCGACGCGACGCCCAGCTGCACGGCGACGTGGACGTCGTGGCCGCACGCGTGCATTACGCCGACGTCCTGCCCCAGATAGGTCGCGCGCACCTTCGACGCGAACGGCAGGTCCGTCTGCTCCGTCACCGGTAGCGCGTCCATGTCGGCGCGCACGGCGACGACAGGTCCGGGACGCCCGCCCTCGAGCAATGCAACGACGCCGGTCTTCGCCACGCCGGTCTTGACGTCGAGTCCCAGTTTCTTCAGATAGTCCGCGACGAGCGCCGCGGTCTTCTCCTCGCGGTTCGACAGCTCAGGGTTCTGATGAATCTGGTGCCGGATGTCGGTGATGGCCGCGTTGATCTTCGCGGTCTCCTGGTCGATCGAGCGGCTTCCGTTCTGGGCCGTGACGCTCGCGGAAACGATCAGCGCCGCGACGGCACTGACATGGATTGCTTTCACGAGTGGCCTCCGGTTCACGTGGGTGCGCCATCGTGACGCTCAGCGCGTCGCGGTGTCCGGCAGGGCAAACGCGACATACGCCCCCTGGATCGGCTCGGTCGATGCGGGATGTCCGGGCAGACCGTGCGTATGCGTGGTCGCGCGCGCCGCCGCGCAGTAGACAATGTATTGCTTCCCGTTGACCTCGTAAACGGCGGGGATGCCCTCGATCGCCGCGCCCACTTCGGACTGCCACAGCAGGCGTCCGGTGTCGACGTCGAATGCACGGATGACGCGATCGCGCGTGCCGGTGAAGAGCAAGCCACCGGCGGTGACGGCCGGTCCCACCTTCGGCATGTGGCCGCCGGTGTTGTTCACGCCCTTCGCGGCGAGGTCGGGCACTTCGCCGAGCGGCTGCTGCCACTTGATCGCACCCGTGTTCAAGTCGTACGCCGTCAGCGTCGTCCACGGCGGGGCGATCGCGGACAGGCCGCTGCTCGTGATGATGAACCCGAACCCGCTTTTGAAGCGCGCGGTGAGCGGGTCGATGGCCTTCAGCGACTCCGGCGTCGGCACCGGGGTCGGCGGCGCGCCTCTCCACGACGAGGAGCTCGCGCCGCCCAGCTCCAGCTTCAGCATTGCTGGAAAATCTTTCGAGACCACGAACATGGTTCCGTGGGCAGGGTCGACGGCGGCGCCGCCGAAATTCGCGCCGCCATTGTTGCCGGGCATCTCGATGGTCGGCGTGACCCCCGGCGGCGTGAACATCCCCTCGTTACGGGCGGTGCGGATGTCTTCGAGCAGCCGCGCACGCTCGGCGGGATCGTCGATGAACGGGCTCAGGTCCTTTTCCGTGAACGACTGCCGCGCGAACGGCTTGGGCATCGACGGAATCGGCTGCGTCGGCCACGTCACTTCCCCGGGCATGTCGGACTTCGGCACCGGGCGCTCCTCGACCGGCCAGAGGGGGTCGCCGGTGACGCGATTGAAGACGTAGAGAAACCCGGTCTTCCCCGCCTGCGCGACGATGTCGACGGGCTTGCCGCCGTGCTGCACGGTCAGAAGCTTGGGCGCGGTCGCATTGTCGTAGTCCCAGATGTCGTGATGCACCATCTGGAAGTGCCAGATACGTTTGCCGGTTCGGGCGTCGAGCGCGATCAGCGAGTCGGCGAACAGGTTCGCGCCGACGCGATTGGCGCCGTAGAAGTTGTATTTCGGGCTCGCCGTGGGCACATAGAGAATGCCGCGCTTCACATCAACCGACATCTCGGCCCACGCGTTCGCGCCGCCGACGGTCTTCCACGCATCCTTCGGCCAGGTGTCGTAGCCGAACTCCCCTTCATGCGGGATCGTGTGAAAGGTCCAGACGAGACGTCCGGACCGTACGTCGTACGCGCGCACGTCGCCGGGCGCGGAGTCGTACTCCTGGTTGGTGGCGGAGCCGAGGATGATGAGGTCCTCGAACACGCGACCGGGCGTCGCGGACTGGACGGAGATGTCGTTCGGTTCGCGTCCGAGTCCTTCGCGGAGATCGACCGAACCATTCACGCCGAAGCCATCGATCTGTTTGCCGGTGCCCGCGTCGAGCGCCTGCAGATGGCTCTCGAGCGAATACAGCAGGCGACGCTCGGATCGATCGCGGCTCTCCCAGTAGTTGAGGCCGCGCGTGGTGATGCGGCCGCGCGGGTTCTCGTGTGTCCAGAGCTCCTTACCCGTCGCCGCGTCGAGCGCCACGACCGCGTTGTTCTTCGCCAGCACGTACATCACGTGCTCGACGACGAGCGGATTGAACAGATAGTTGCCGGCGTCGCCGGTCGGATACGTCCACGAGACCCGCAGCGACGCCACGTTGCTGCGATTGATCTGCGACAGCGACGAATATTGCGCGGCATCGGCTGCACCAGCGTAGTCGCTCCACGTGGCGTGCGGATCCGCGGGACGCGCGGATGCGGCATTCTGCGCGTCCACTCCAGCATGTGCGAACGCGATCGCGCACGCGGCCACGACACACGCGCACGGGAGGCTCGTTCTGAGGGTCATCAAACGGGGGCGCCTTTCGGGTGAGGAGATTGGACGCGGGCAGTATATCAACCGGCGTGGGTGCGATCGCGCGGTGGGATCAGCGTCAACGTCGAGTACTGCTCGTGCCTCAACTCGAGCTCGCCGAGCCCGATCACGATGTTCCTCGCCATGTCGGGATCCATCGTCCGACGCGCGCGGCATACGCATGGTAGGACGCGCCAAATTGCGAACGCAGCCACGGCTCCTCGTAGGCCACGACGAACAGGTTCACGGCGGCAAACCAGATCGCCCAATACCCGGCCAGCGCACGTGAGCGCGTCAGCAGCACCTCCCCGAGCAAGATCAGCGAGACACTCAGATACATCGGATTGCGAACGTAGCGGTACAGTCCACGGACCACGAGGTGTCGCGGCGGATCCAGCGGCGACAACGTGCCGCGGCCGCTTCGCGCGAACTCGATGATGCACGCGCCAAGCAGCACGGTACCGGCCGCAGCGAACCCGAGCCCGGGAACAACAAGGGCGCTCCACTTCCGGTCGCTACTGAGGTTCACGCCGAAGTACCGCAAGGGCACGTAGAACGCGACCACGCCGGGAAACAGGATCGTCCAGAGAAGGCTTCTTGCCGCGAGCGTGAGCGAGGACCACATCTACGCCCTCATCCCGGTCACGATGTGCGCCGACGTGTCATCCCCGCTGTCCTTTCGTGCTGAGATCCTCGAGCTCGTCGGCGGCACGCCGATCGATCGCGACGCGTTCCATCACCGGACGCGCGAAGTCGAGCAGCGCGCGGGCGGACAGCAGGTGACACGAGGCGTCGCCGACGCGACCGCCGCGGTTGCCGGTCGACGCGAAGTAGGCGTCGACGATCCTGGCGAAGAAGCGATCAGGCCAGTTCGGGTGCACGCCGTCGCTCGACGTGTCGAACTCCTCCATCCGCTTCCAGACGCGTGCGCCGTGTTCCAGCACCGGGACCTGGAAGCGCGCGATGCGCTTGTCCGGGATGTCGGCAATGTGCTCGACGTAATGAAGGAAGGTCACCGTATCGTGGTCGCAGCCGAGCAGCAGGATCTTTCCGTCCAGCGCAACGAAGCGATCGAGCGTCGACCCGTAGCCGAACGCGTAATCCCACGGCTGCGACGAGCACAGGGGCTCGGCTTGCTTTCCCCACGCAACGAACCGTGCCGGGTGCTCGTTGACGCGCGATCCGGGGTAGGTGCGCAGGAACTCGACCAGCACGCCGTTGTCGCGCGCCGATCGCGCCGTCTGCGCATCGAACGGCGGAAGCTTCTCCAGCACCTCGGCTTCCTCCGCCGCCGTGAGATTGCCGCGCCCGACTTCGTCGACGTAGCGCGGGCAGCTCGCGTACATCATCAGCGTGCCCTCGTCCGTCAGCGCATCTTTGAGCGCGAGGTGAATCTCGTCGGGGCCGCCGGCGATCTCGCCTACGGATCGGACCGAGGCATGGACCATCACGACAGCGCCGGGCGCCACGCCCAGCGACCGGAAGTCGCGCGCCAGATCCTGCCGAGAATACATGCGCCCCGAATACGCCGCGTTACGTTCTGCGCCGGTCGAGCACGGCGCCGGCATCGGCCCGCACCGAGCTCTCCGGCGGCGGCTCGGCGACCGCGACGGCGGAGCTCCGGCCACCAGGCCCGCGCCGCCGCGGGACGCGAACGCCGGCGTACGGATCGCGCGGCGGAGGCCCGAGCCAATCGGGGCCGCGCTGCAGGAAACGCGCGACCAGCGCCTTCAAGTACTCCAGCATGATCACCTCCGGCGCCCAGCGGTCCGCGCGCGGCCACGTCCGGTGGTCGAGCGTGGGCGTGCACGCGTCCGCCGCGCGCGTGTCGCAATCACCGCGTCGGCTTCGATCTCTACCAGCATGTCGGGATCGATGAGGCGTCGCACCTCCACCATGGCGGTGGCGGGACGAATCTCGCTGAACACCTCGCCATGGGCGCGCGCGATCTGCTCCCAGTCGCGTGCGATGTCGACGACGAACATGCGCGTCCGGACGACGTCGGCAAAGCTCGCCCCCGCTCGCGCGAGCGCCGCTTCGACGTTATTCAAGGTCTGCTTCGCCTGGGCGTTCGCGTCCCCTGCTCCCACGATCTTCCCGTCGCCGCCTGTCGCCGTCGTCCCCGCGACCCAGACGAGATTGTTGATACGCACGACCCGCGAGTAGCCGACGATCGGTTCCCACGGCGTGCCGCTGCCGAAGTTCTGACGCGCTCTTGCCATGACGGGTTCACGAGGATCGCGCGGTCCGCCGCAACAGCGTCCACGCCCAGACGCAGAACGCGACGGCGATGACGCCGATACCCGGGCCTTCGAGGATGAACCACGGATCGCTGCTGAAGCGGGAGGCCTCGGCAATCGAGCGCAGGAGGTGCGCGAGGGCCAGCAGCGCGAAAATGAGACCGGTCGTGACGAGATAGGCTCTCACCGGGGTGCTCCTTGGCGGCCCATTGTGGCCCGCCGAAGCGCCGCCTGCAAGCGCCCGATCAGCGCGCCCCGGAGGCACATGCCGCAGCTCCGGGCGCGTGTGTCAGAGGGAGTGGAGGGAACGCGTTACTTCGTCCAGCCGCACTCTTTCACGTGCGGCCCGATCAGCGCGTCGAGGCCGTTGACGCGGAACTCGGCGGTGACGTCGGGCGCGTTGTGCGGGCTATAGCCAACCCGAATCGAGCGCGCGCCGAGCAGGCGCTGTGCGAAGGCGGCGCCGTCAGGCGCGAAGAGCGCATCGTGATCGTCCGAGTCCGGCCATCGCTCGGTGGCGGCCGGCTGATCATCGACAGCCAGGCTCACGGTCTTGCCTTCGGCATTCGGCTCGATCCGCAGCGGCGAGCCGGTGTAGACGAAGGCCTGCGTGGTCTTGCCCATACAGCGGACGACCAGGAACGGACGGATCGGCCCGAACCACGTCTTGACCATGTTCTCGGCGGGCAGCTCGAACGCCGCGCCCTTCCGGTTCGCGCCAAGCCAGTGCGCCTGGTTCGCCATGCTCCACGCCTGCGTCGCAGTCGTCTCGCGCCGCGCCGCTGGCGCGACTGCCGGACGCGGCGTCGCCGAGGGCGCCGGCGCCGCGGCCACGTTCGATGCGGGCATGCTGCGATTGAGGAGCAGCGCCACCGCGACCACGCCGACACCGACGACGGCGACGGCCGCAAGCGTCATCTCACGGCGGCGCGCGGCGTGCTCGGCCGTCGGGGTGGCAGCGACTTTTGCCGCGGGCGCAAATGAGGCCGGCGGTGCAATGCGGCTGGCCATCGATGTCTCGTCGATGACCGGCTCACTGGCGGACATTGGCGTCTCGTCGACGACCGGCTCGCTGGCGGTGCTCGCCGCGTGTGGCATTAGCGGGATTTCGCCGGCGATCGCCGCTGTGGGCGACTCGTCGACGTGCAGACGCGCCCCCCAGCCCGGCTCGTCGTTGCTCGCGAGGGCGTCTGCTTGCTGCTCCGCTGCTCGCGGAATAGCGATCGTCGCCTCGTCGTCGAGCGACGGCGTTGCGACGAGCGACGCGGCCCACGCCTCGCAGGCATTGCACACCGTCGCCGTATCGTTGACTTCACGCCCGCATGTCGGACAGCGCTTCACTGGAGACTCCTGCGGCCCGCGGACAAACGAGGGCCCACCGCAGAACGGCAACGGACGTGCCACGCGCAAAAGCCCCGTTTCGCACGTATCCGGGGCAGAGGCGGCCAGCCAAAAAGCACGGGTTCGTCGGCGCCCTTACGAACGTGTGATCGCGGGGTTCGGGTAGTATGCGGAGCATGAAAATTGCTGCGATCGTGTTGATCATCATCGGCGTGATTGCGCTCGCATACGGCGGGATCAGCTACACGCGGGAAAAGAAGGTGCTCGACCTGGGCCCGCTCGAAGCCACGACCAAGACCCGCGAGACGATTCCCCTGCCGCCGGTCCTCGGCGTCGCCGCGATCGTCGGTGGGGTGGTCTTGCTGGTCGTGTCGGGCCGGCGCTGACGAACACGGGTCCGCTCTTTCGTATTGGCGCCGTTGCGCGTCCTCCGCTAGGATACGGCGCGGAAGGAGACCCGCCATGCCCGTCGCTCCTCCGGCTTCAGACCTGGAACCCGAGGTCCTGGAGAACATCGGTCATCCCCGCGGTACGCTCGCGGTCGTCCTCGTCTTCGGCGTGCTCTTCGCCCTCGCCTGGCTTGCGACTTACTTCTTCGTGTTCATCGAGCGCGGCGCACCGCATCACTGAAAGGCGGACCGCATGCAGGTCGAGCTGTACGAGCGCATCTGGATGTGGGCGGCCACGGCGCTCATCGCGCTGTTTCTTGGCGCCATCGTCGCGACGGCGGCCGCACAGGCGATTCAGCCCCCGAGCCACGTGGAAACGATCAATCCGGCCGCACTCGCGACGCACCCGGAGTTCGGTCGGCCCGCGGTGACGGCACGCAGCGACGGCTCGGTAGTCGTTCCGGTCGTCGCGGCGATGTTCGCGTTCGGTCCCGATCCGATCGAGGTGCCGGCGCGCGTCCCGGTCACCTTT
>JBKPRU010000017.1:0-7180 GCA_046734675.1 Acidobacteriota bacterium | reverse complement strand
CGGACACGAGGTGGACGTCACGATTGCCGACTTCGTGGCCGACCTCCGCGCGCCCACACCTTCGGCTGCCGCGGAGATGGTGGTCACCGCGAAAGAGGAATTCGGCGCGCGGATCGATCGACTCCACGGCCGCCTCACGGCTGCGATGCGCAGCGACATCCAGCGCCGCCGGAATGCCGTCCACCTGCTGTCGAGCCGCCGGGGCCTGGCGGCGTTTCCCGCGCGTCTCGCAATGCGCGGGCGTCACGCAGCCGAACTGACGCACCAGCTGCGGAGCGTGACGCGCGCGCTCGTCGCGCGGCAGGGGCGCGACTATCGCTCGCTACGGCAGCGGCTCGAGTCGCGCGATCTCGCCCGCCGTCTCGCGACGATCCACGCACGGCTGACCGCTGCGGACGGCCGGTTGACGGGTGCGGCGCGGCGCGCGCAGCATCGTTCGGAATCGCGCTTTCGAGCGCTGGCCGGCCGGCTCGAGAATCTCAGCCCGCTCGCGGTGCTCGGCCGCGGTTATGCCGTGTGCTGGAACGAGGACAAGACCGCAATCGTTCGGAGCGCCGCGGCGGTGAACCCCGGCGACGCCGTGCGGGTCACGCTGGCCGAGGGAGAGCTCGCGTGTCGCGTCGAGCACACGAAGAGCCGGGTCTAAAGACCCGGCCTACGCGCCGTCACACTGGAACGGTTCGCGCCTGATACCACGTAGGGCGGGTCTTTAGACCCGCTTGAGCGAAAGTCGTAGCTCCTGTGATCTCCTCATCTCCTGTTATAACCCTCTGTGATGGATGCCACTATCAAGGACTTCGAATCCGCAATCGCGGAGCTCGAGACGATCGTGAAGACGCTCGAAGAGGGGGACCTCGCGCTCGAGAAATCGCTGGCGCTCTTCGAGCGCGGCGTGCAGCTGTCGCGCTTCTGCCACTCGCGGCTCGAAGAAGCGGAGCGCCGCGTCGACATCCTCACCGAGCGCGGCGAGGTGAAAGCGGCGCCCCCCGCGCTCGGCCTCGACGACGAGGGCGATCGCCCGCGGTGAGCGGCGACGCGGCTCTTCGCGGCTGGCTCGAGGCGCGGCGCGCGGACGTCGAGACCGCGCTTGCGCGCTTCCTGCCCCTGCCTCCGGCCTGTCCGCCCCGCGTCAGCGAGTCGATGCGCTACAGCCTGTTCGCGGGCGGCAAGCGGCTGCGTCCAATGCTCACCCTGGCGGCGGCCGAAGCGGTCGCCGCGGCGCAAGGTCTGAGCGATCTGCGCGCGCGCGAGCTGGCCATGCCCGCCGCGTGCGCGCTGGAGCTGATTCACACCTACTCGCTCGTCCACGACGATCTGCCGGCCATGGACGACGACACGGTGCGGCGCGGCCGTCCGACCAACCACGTCGTGTTCGGTGAGGGGATGGCGATCCTCGCCGGCGACGGGCTGCTGACCGAGGCCTTTGCGCTGCTCGCGCGCGAACCACAGCAGGTCGATGGCGTCGACGGCGCGTCGCTGGCGGCGCGCAAGCTCGGTGCGGTCCACATCGTCGCCGACGCGGCGGGGCCGTGCGGCATGGTCGGCGGACAGGCCATCGATCTCGAGGCGGCGGGATCGGCGCGCACCTTCGACGCGGAGGGACTGCGGGCGATGCATGCACGGAAGACCGGCGCACTCATTCGTGCCTCCGGACTGGCGGGCGCGATCATGGCCGACGCGGACGAGCGACAGATCGCCGCGATCGGCGAGTACGGGACCGAGCTCGGGCTCGCCTTCCAGATTGTTGACGACATCCTCGACGTCGAAGGGGCGTCGGCCGATCTCGGGAAGACGGCCGGCAAGGACGCGGCGGCTGACAAGCCCACCTATCCGGCGCTCTATGGCCTGGAGACGTCGCGCAGCATGGCCGCCGCCTGCGTCGAGCGCGCGCTCGACGTCCTGCGCACGGCGCGCCTCGAAGGGCAGCTTCCGGCGATCGCCCGCTGGGTGATCACGCGCACGAGTTGAAGGAGAAAACGCGGCTGGACGTGGCGGTCGTCGACAAGGGACTGGCGCCGTCGCGCGAACGCGCGCGGGCGCTGATCCTCGCGGGGCACGTGCGCGTCAACGGCCGGCCGATCTCACAGGCGGGCGCGCCCGTGAATGCGGAGGACGACATCGCCCTCGTCGTTCCCGACCACCCTTACGTCGGCCGCGGCGGCGTGAAGCTGGCGCACGCGCTCGACGTATTCGGCGTCGGCGTCGACGGCCGTCTCGCGCTCGACGTCGGCGCGTCGACCGGCGGGTTCACCGACGTGCTGCTCCGCCGCGGTGCGCGGCAGGTCGTCGCGCTCGACGTCGGCCACGGGCAACTCGATTGGACGCTCCGCAACGACCCGCGCGTCATCGTCATCGAACGCGTCAACGCGCGCACGTTGACGGCGGATCAGTTGCCGGCCGCCGCCCGCAGCTTCGCGGTCATCACGATGGATCTCTCGTTCATCTCGCTGCGACAGGTCCTTCCCGCGATTGCGCCGCTGCTCGACGCCGACGGCGATCTCGTCGCGCTCGTGAAGCCGCAGTTCGAGGCGGGGCGCGACGAGGTGGGCAAGGGCGGGCTGGTGCGCGACGCCGCCGTCCAGGCGCGCGCGGTGGACGATGTAGCGGGCGTGGCCGATGCGCTAGGATTGACGCGCGTGGCCGCTACCGACTCCCCCATCACCGGCGCCGAAGGCAACCGCGAGTTCTTCCTCCACCTTCGCCGCCGTGCCGGGTGATCCCGTGACGTCGATCACGCGGGTCGGTCTCGTCGCGAAGCGCGGCCTCGACGCAGCCGCCGACGTCCTGGGGGATCTGGCCGGCTGGCTCGACGCGCGCGACGTGCAGCCGGTGTTCGAAGCCGACACCGCGCAGCTCGCAGGCGCATCCGCCGGCGGTCCGGTGTTCTCGCGCGACGAGCTGCCAAAGCACTGCGATCTCGTCGTCGTGCTCGGCGGCGACGGCACGCTCATCGGCATGGCCGGCCGCATTGCCACGGCCGGCACCGACGTGCCGATCCTGGGCGTGAACTTCGGCAGCCTCGGCTTCCTCACCGAAATCACGCTGCCGGAGCTGCACGACGCGCTCGAAGGCACGCTGCACGGCACGGCGGAGATCGATTCGCGCATGATGCTCGTGGCGCGCACGACGCGCGGCGACCACCCGTTCCGCGAGCACGCGGTGCTGAACGACATCGTGCTCACGAAGGGTGCGATGTCGCGCATCGTGGAGATCTCGGTGACGGTCGGCGACGAGCCGGTCACGCGCGTGCGCGCCGACGGCTTGATCGTCGCAACGCCAACGGGATCGACCGCTTACAACCTTGCCGCCGGCGGACCGATCGTGCACCCCGCCATGGACGCGATCATCCTGACGCCGATTGCGCCGCACACCCTGTCGCATCGGCCCGTCGTCATCTCCGCCGCGTCCGAGGTGCACGTGCGGCCGATCATGGGATCGAGCAGCGAGCTGTTCGTGACCTTCGATGGGCAGACGGGATTTCCGGTACAGTCGAACGATGTCGTGACGATCCGCCGCGCGCCCCGGCCGCTCCGGCTGATCAAGGCGGCGAATCGAACGTATTACGAGGTCCTGCGCAGCAAGCTCCGGTGGGGCGACGCCAATACGTAGTTGTCGGTTGCCGGTTGCCGGTTGCCGGTTGCCAGTGATGGGCCGTCGCCATCGTCGTGGCAACCGGCTGCAATGGCAACGTCCGGCAACTGACCACCGGCAACCGGCCACTTCCCCGTCACCTTTCTCCCGCCGCGGACTCTATTCAGTAGTTGTAACTTGCGATCGCCGTGCGCCGGATGTGCCGGTTCCCGCACGCGCCGATCCGCATCAGGAGGAGGTTCGATGCGACGACTCATCGGGGGGGCGGCCCTCGCGTTCGCGCTCAGTATCACGGCCGCGCTGTCCGCGTCCGGTCCGGGACCGTCGTCTGGAAAGCCGCTCGACGGCCAGGCAATTTTCCGCTTCGACACGTTCGGCGACGAACAGCTGTGGACGAACGTGCTGCGCATGCAGGAGCCGATTTCCACCGTGAGCCCGAAGACGGCGCTCGCGGTCGGGTTGAAGGTCGACGTGGATGCGCTGCCGCAGGGGGTCATCGATGCGCTGCGCGCCGGCCAGGTCAATCTCGATGATCCCGCCGTCACGCTCGCGCTGCTCCAGTTGAACGCGGTGGTCGGCGTCAAGGGAACCGTGACGAACGGTCAACTGACCAGCGTCGGCATCACCTGCGCGCTGTGTCACTCGTCGGTGGACGATTCCTTCGCGCCCGGTATCGGCCATCGCATGGATGGATGGGCGAACACCACGCTGAACGTCGGCGCGATCGTTTCACTGTCGCCGGCGCTGCCCGACGCGCTCAAGGCGGAGTTCCGCACCTGGGGTCCGGGCAAATACGATCCGCGGCACCATGCCTTCGACGGCACGAACCTGATCCCGCTCAACAGCCCGTCGCTGCCGATCGTGATCCCGCCGATCTACGGGTTGCAGAACGTGGGCTTCGAGACCTACACGGCCGACGGACCCATCTCGTACTGGAACAGTTACGTCGGCGTCGGACAGATGGGCGGCCACGGATCCTTCAGCGATCCGCGCATCAACCTGACCATCACGCAGACGCCAGATCTCGTGACGCCGAAGCTGCCGGCGCTGCTCGACTATCAACTGACCCTGCGGCCGCCCGCGCCCCCGCCCGGAAGCTTCGATCGCGATGCTGCCAATCGCGGCCAGCGCCTCTTCAATCGCGAGGCAGGATGCGTGACGTGCCATCAGCACCCGACATACACCGACGTCCTCGACGGACCGAACAAGAACACGCCGTTCCTGCACGACCCATCGGAGGTCGGCACAGAGGCGGGCTACGCGGCACGGACCGCGACCGGCAAATATCGCACGACGCCGCTGCGCGGCTTGCAGCAGCACGCGCCGTACTTCCACGACGGCAGTGCCCCCGACCTGATGGCCGTCGTCAATCACTACGACCGTCAGTTCGGCCTGCACCTGACCGACGCGCAGAAGCGGGATCTCGTGGAGTTCCTGAAGACGCTGTAAATGGGAACGGCGGGTCTAAGACCCGCCGTTCGACCGATACGGTAAGGCGCCTCTTTAGAGGCGCCGTCGTGGAGGCGCACCTAAAGGTGCGCCCTACCGCGCAGCCGCCTCTTAGGGGCGGCTCACAGAATGCGCGCGAGGACTGCCGCGACAATCCGATCGCAACGCGGCCGGAGGAAGCGGAAAGTCTCGGGCGAGGCGATTCCGGCGCGCCGCAGAAGGTCGCGGCGCAGCGCCGCCCGCGCCCGCGAGAGGCGCGTCTTCACCACGTCCTCGGTCACGTCGAGCGTCTCCGCGACGTCACCCGTGCTCATACCTTCCACCTGCCGCAGCATGAACACTTCGCGGCTCCCGTCCGGCAGCGCGTCGATGGCCGACTCGAGCAGCGCGCGCAGCTCGCGCGCAAAGGCCTGCCGTTCGGGATCGGGAGAGGCGGCCGCCGGCATGGGGAACTCCAGGGTTGAAGACTCGTGTGTGTCGAGGCTGGCGAGCGTGGGCCGGCGGCGCACGCGCCGGAGCGCCTCATGGACCGCAATCCGCGTGAGCCAGGTCGAGAACTTGGCGCGGCCGTCGAACTGGCGCAGGTGCGCGTACGCGTTGACGTACGCCTGCTGCATCACGTCTTCGGCTTCCCGCTCGTCCCTGACGATCGCACGCGCGGCGCGGTAGATGCGTTCGTTGTGGCGGCGCATCAGCACCTCGAAGAGTGCCGTGTGCCCCCGCAGCACTTCGACGACCACCTGCTCGTCCGAAAGTGCCGACCATTGTTCGAGTACGTTTGCGCTGACGACGTGCATGGCAGCCTCGGAATGCCGGGTTGAAGCCTCGGCGTTCGCCGGGTCTAAAGACCCGGCCTACGTTTCTCAATGCGCGTGGGGCCCTCCGCCTCCGCGCAGACAATTCGCGCGCGCTACGGCGAGACCTCGCCGTAGCTGGTCGTCCGTTCTCCGCGACCAGCGGAGGCGGGCAACCCCCACGCGCTTACGCGCTTCGCGCGACGCCCTCGTCCCTCGACCTGCTCGGGACGACCCTGAGCCTGCCGAAGGGTCGGGCTTGCCGCCGCTGCGCGGCGGCCTTCTGATCTCTAACCGGCAACCGACAACCGACACCGATGTGATGCTCGGGCGCGCGGCGCCGTTCCCGAATAGAGTCGCGAGCAGAAAAAAGGTGACGGCTAGCGGTGCCGGTCCGCGAAGTACTGGCGCTGGAACTGCTGGACGTTCCGGTTGTGCTCGTCGAGCGTCGTCGCGAAGGCGTGGGACCCGTCGTTGCGGCTGACGAAGTAGATGTAGGGGGCATCCGCCGGTGAGGCGGCCGCCGCGAGCGACGCCTTGCCGGGCGACGCAATCGGCCCGGGCGGCAAACCGGCGTAGCGATACGTGTTGTAAGGGGAATCGAAGCGAAGGTTCTCGCGCGTGAGATTGCCGTTGTATTGCCCGATGCGATCGAGCGCGTAGATGACGGTGGGGTCGCACTGCAGCCCCATGCCGATCTTCAGGCGATTCGAATACACCGCCGCGACCAGCGGACGCTCGGCGGGATTGCCCGTCTCCTTCTCGACGATCGACGCGAGCGTCACGAGCTCGCGGATGCCAAGGCCGCGCGCGGTCGCGTTGGCGCGGATCTCGGGCGTCAGCGCCTTCTCGAACTCTCCGACCATGCGCGCGATCAGCTGGTCCGCCGTCGCCTTGCGCGGCAGCGTGTAGGTGTTCGGGAACAGGTAGCCTTCGAGGTCCGGCGCCTGCGGATCGAGCTCGCGAACGAGCGCGGCGTTCTTCGCGGCCTGAATGAACGCGTCGGCGGTGCCGAAGCCCTTGCTTTCGTAGAGCGCGGACATCTGCTTGATCGTCAGGCCCTCGGGGAACGTGATGGGCCGGACGTAGACCTCGCCGCGCGCGATCTTGTCGATGACCTGCCGCGCCGACATCGCCTGGTCGAAGCGATACTCCCCTGCCTGCAGTCGTCTCCCCTGGCGCGACAACCACACCGCGGCGCGGAAGCTGGTGACGTCGCGCACGACCCCTGCGTCGACCAGGCGCCGCCCGATCGAGCTCGGACCGGCGCCGGGCGGAACGTCGACGTACTGCTCCGCCGCTTCGTACCCTTTATATGGACGATCGACGCCGGTGTAGATCCAGAT
>JBKPRU010000016.1:0-5599 GCA_046734675.1 Acidobacteriota bacterium | reverse complement strand
AGCGCGCGCCGGTCGAGCGCGAGGACGTCCTGGCCCTTGAAGGCGACGTGGCCGGACGTGGGCTCGATCAGGCGCAGGGTGCAGCGGCCGGTGGTCGTCTTGCCGCTGCCCGACTCGCCGACGAGGCCGAAGGTTTCCCCGCGCTTAATCGTGAAGCTCACGTCGTCGACGGCGCGAACGCTGGTGGCCGCGCCGAACAGGCCGCGACGCCGCGAGAACTCCTTCACGAGGTGACGGACCTCGAGCAGCGGCATCAGCGCACGTCCTTCAATGGCATCTCGTGCATGACCTCCGGGTCGACGGCGGGAGAGTACAGGTAGCAACGCGTCGTATGCGCTTCCGCCTGAAGGCGGAAGCGACGGGAATCCATTTCGGGCGTGTAGCTTCCGCCTTTAGGCGGAACATCGCCGATCGTCGTGATTCCCGGGACTGCCTTGTCGCACGGTTCGAAGCGCTTCGGGCAACGCGGCGCAAAGGGGCATCCGCGCGGCAGGTGTCCGAGCGGCGGCACCGTGCCCTGGATCGCCGCGAGGCGCGTCCCTCGCGCGCCGCCAGGCATCGACGCGAGCAGTGCTTGCGTATAGGGGTGCCGCGGACCGCGGAACAGCTGTCGCACCGGCGCCTGCTCGACGATCCGTCCCGCATACATGACAGCGACGCGGTCGGCCATTTCGGCGACGACGCCGAGATCGTGGGTGATGAGCAGCAGCGCCAGCCCGAACCGCTTCTTCAGATCGCGCAGCAGGTCGAGGATCTGCGCTTGAATCGTCACGTCGAGCGCGGTCGTCGGTTCGTCGGCGATGAGGACGGCCGGGTTGCAGGCGATCGCCATTGCGATCAGCGCGCGCTGCCGCAGGCCGCCGGACAATTGATGCGGGTAATCGCGCATGCGGCGCGCCGCGTCGGGGACGCTGACGGCCTCGAGCAGCTCGATCGCGCGGCGGCGGGCCTCGCGTCCGCGCGCCTTGCCGTGCACGACGAGGGTCTCCTCGATCTGCGCACCAATCGTGAACACCGGGTTGAGCGCGGTCATCGGCTCCTGGAACACCAGCGAGATCTCGGCGCCGCGGACGCGCTGCAGCTCGCGCTCGCCGAGCGTCAGCAGGTCGCGTCCCTTGAAGATCACCCGCCCGCTCGCGATCCGCCCCGGCGGCTGGACCAGTTTCAGCATCGAGAGCGCCGTCACGGATTTGCCGCTCCCGGATTCGCCGACCAGGCACAGCGTCTCACCCGTGTTCAAGTGGAAGCTGACGTCGAGAACCGCCGGTGCCGGACCGTCGGAGAGATCGAAAACGGTATTCAGCCGCTCGACGACCAGCATCGGCGCGGGAGCATCGCCCCTCGCCTCCCGCCCTTCGCCGGGCGCTCCTCGTGCTTCGCTTCTCGCCTCAGACATCGATTTCGCGGTGCTCCCCGAACACGTTACGCAGCGCGTCCGAAATCTCGCCGACCGTTGCGCGCGCTTCGACGGCGCGAATGACGTGCGGAACGAGGTTGTCGGATCCACGCGCGGCTGCATCGATGGCGGTGAGCGCATCGCGCCACGCGCGATCATCGCGCACCGCGCGCACCTCGCGTACGCGTGCGACCTGGCGCGCCTCGACGGCTTCGTCGATGCGCAGCACGTCGATGGGCGCGGTCTCGTCGCTCGCGTAGCGGTTGACGCCGACCACCACCGTCTCGCCGCTGTCGATCTTCTGCTGCGCGCGATACGCGGCGTCCTGGATTTCGCGCTGGACGAATCCCGCCTCGATGGCCGCGAGCGTGCCGCCAAGGCTGTCGATCTTCTGAATGAGGGCCGTCGCCTCGCGCTCGATGCGGTCGGTCATGTCTTCGAGCGCAACCGCGCCGCCGACCGGATCGACCGTATTCGCGACGCCGCTTTCGAAGGCGATGATCTGCTGTGTCCTGAGAGCAATGCGCGCGGACTCCTCCGTCGGGAGTGCCAGCGCCTCGTCGCGCCCGTTGCAGTGCAGCGACTGCGTGCCGCCGAGCACCGCGGCGAGCGCCTGCACGGCGACCCGCACGATGTTGTTGTCCGGCTGCTGCGCGGTCAACGTGCTGCCCGCCGTCTGGGTGTGGAACCGCAGCTGCTGCGCCCGGGCGCTCTTCGCGCCGAAGCGGTCGCGCATCACCGTCGCCCACAGCCGCCGCGCCGCCCGGAACTTGGCAATCTCTTCGAGGAAGTCGTTGTGCGCGTTGAAGAAGAAGGAGAGGCGCTGACCGAAGCCGTCGACCGCAAGCCCCGCGGCCACCGCCGCTTCGACGTAGGCAATCGCGTTCGCCAGCGTGAACGCGACCTCCTGCACCGCCGTCGATCCCGCTTCGCGGATGTGATACCCGCTGATCGAGATCGTGTTCCACTCCGGCAGCTCGCGTTCGCAGAATGCGAAGATGTCGGTGACGATGCGGAGCGAGGCGCGAGGCGGAAAGATGTAGGTGCCGCGGGCGACGTACTCCTTGAGGATGTCGTTCTGGATCGTCCCCGAGAGTTTCCTGACGTCCGCGCCCTGTGTTCGCGCGACCGCGACGTAGAGCGCGAGCAGCACGATCGCGGTCGCGTTGATCGTCATCGACGTCGACACGCGATCGAGCGGGATGCCCGCGAAGAGCTCCTCCATGTCGGCGAGCGAATCGATGGCCACGCCGACGCGCCCGACTTCACCGCGCGCGAGCTCGTGGTCGGAGTCGTATCCCATCTGCGTGGGCAGATCGAAGGCGACGCTGAGTCCACTGACGCCGTGGCCGAGGAGGTAACGATAGCGACGGTTCGATTCGGCCGCGGTGGCAAATCCCGCGTACTGCCTCATCGTCCAGAGGCGTCCCCGGTACATGGTCGGCTGGATGCCGCGCGTGAAAGGAAAAACGCCAGGGAGTTCGTCCATTGACACTGGTTGGAGCTGAGTTTACAATGTTCCAGCGTCCCAGCGCTGCAAACCCTTCATATGATTAACCTTGGCGCTCGATCCTCCGCCTCGCTCCGGTGGGGGTGGCATCGGGATCGCCTGAGGTCCACACCGTCGGCAGTGTGTGAGGAGGTCTCGAATGGATGACGTCGTGAACCGTATAGCCAAGGAGCTCTCCGACGCCATTGCTGCCGCGGTTGCGGAAGACGCGCGAGTGGAAGCGTGCCGCGAGCGCGCGCGCGCCGCGGGTTTCGAAATGAAAGTGTCGCTCGAGGCCGTCATTGGCTTCGTGAACCGCACGCAGACCGCCGCCCTCGCGCGCACCACGCCCGCGCCGCAGCAGAAGGCGCTCGCCCCGGCGCCGCCGCAGCGGCGTCAGTTCGAGATCAGCGCCAACGACAAGCGCTTCCTGCGCTCGCTCCGCATTGCCGCGGACGAAACTCAGGAAAAGGAAGTCGAGTAACGAGCTTCGGGCCTGACGGCGGAAGCCGCGGGGAAGAACTCGAAAGGCCGCCTCGCTCGCGCGAGGCGGCCTTTGTCATTTCTTGGCTGATGACTGCGCCGCGACGGCCGCGGCCGCCTTTGCGGCGGCTTCCGGGTCGCCCAGGTAGTAGTGGCGCAGCGGCTGGAGCGAGTCGTTCAGCTCGTAGACGAGCGGAATGCCGGTCGGGATGTTGAGCTCGACGATTTCCTGGTCGCCGATGCCGTCGAGATACTTCACCAGCGCGCGCAGGCTGTTGCCGTGCGCGGCAATGAGCACGCGGCTTCCGCCTTTGATCGTGGGGGCGATGGTCTCGTGCCAGTAAGGGAGGAAGCGCGCGACCGTATCCTTCAATGATTCGGTCAGCGGCAGCTCGCTCGACTTCAGGTCGGCGTATCGAGGATCGCGGCCGGGATGGCGTGGGTCGTCAGGCGTGAGCGGCGGGGGCGGAATGTCGTAGCTCCGCCGCCAGATCTTCACCTGCGCCTCGCCGTGCTTCTCGGCGGTTTCCGCCTTGTTCAATCCCTGGAGCGCGCCGTAGTGCCGCTCGTTCAGCCGCCAGTTCTTCACGACCGGCAGCCACATGAGGTCCATGACGTCGAGCGCCGTCCAGAGGGTGCGGATCGCGCGCTTGAGGACCGACGTGTAGGCGATGTCGAACGTGTAGCCCCCGTCGCGCAGCAGCCGGCCGGCTTCGAGCGCTTCCTCGCGGCCCTTCTCCGAGAGATCGACGTCGGTCCACCCGGTGAACCGGTTCTCCTTGTTCCAGGTGCTCTCGCCGTGGCGGAGCAAGACGACCGTAGGCATCAGCGCCCCTTCAGCTGTTTGATCGCGGCGCGTCCCGCGTAGCGGCCGCGCGACCCGAGTTCTTCCTCGATGCGCAGCAGCTGGTTGTACTTCGCGACGCGGTCGGTCCGGCTTGCCGAACCCGTCTTGATCTGCCCCGCGTTGGTGGCGACCGCGAGATCCGCAATCGTCGTGTCTTCGGTCTCGCCCGAGCGGTGCGAGATGACGCTCGCGTAGCCGGCGTCGCGCGCCATCGCGACCGCGTCCAGCGTTTCGGTCACGGTGCCGATCTGATTGAGTTTGACCAGCAGCGCGTTGGCGACCTTCTCGGTGATCCCGCGCTTCAGGATCTCCGGGTTGGTCACGAACACGTCGTCGCCGACGAGTTGCACG
This sequence comes from Acidobacteriota bacterium, assembly GCA_046734675.1. Lineage (GTDB taxonomy): Bacteria > Acidobacteriota > Vicinamibacteria > Vicinamibacterales > 2-12-FULL-66-21 > QHWT01. The sequence goes on along the minus strand of JBKPRU010000016.1, from coordinate 1,033 downwards.
CGATCGCCGAGGGCGGAGGTCAGCGCCTTCCAGCCGTCCCAGTCTCCTTCGGCGAGGCCGTCTTCGATCGAAATGATCGGGTACTGGCGGACCCAGTCCTCGTACAGCTTCACCATGTCATCGGCGCTACGCGCGGTGTCGCCGGATTTCTTGAACTCGTAGCGGCGCGAGCTCTCGTCCCACAGCTCGCTCGACGCGACATCGAGCGCGATGAACACGTTCTCGCCCGCCTTGTAGCCCGCCTGCGTGGTCGCTTCGAGGACGACGTCGAGCGCTTCGCGGTTGGACTTGAGACTCGGCGCGAAGCCGCCTTCGTCGCCGACGCCGGTCGCGTGTCCCTTCTTCTTCAGGATGCCGCGCAGCGTGTGGAAGATCTCGGCGCCGGTGCGCACCGCCTCGGCAAACGAGGAGGCGCCAAGCGGCATCACCATGAACTCCTGGAAGTCGACGCTGCTGTCCGCGTGCGCGCCGCCGTTCAGGATGTTCATCATCGGCGCGGGCAGGAGCGCGCCGGCCGCGTCGGCCGTCTTCTCGTAGAGGCGCGCGAGATGCGTGTAGAGCGGAATGCCGCCGGCCACGGCACTGGCGCGCGCCAGCGCCATCGACACGCCCAGCAGCGCGTTGGCGCCGAGGCGACCCTTGTTCGGCGTGCCGTCGAGCGCGATCATCTGCTCGTCGATCGCGCGCTGGTCTCCCTCGCGTCCGGCAAGCGCCTTCGCGATTTCGCCGTTGACGTTGCCGACCGCCTTCGATACGCCCTTGCCGACATAGCGCTTCTTGTCGCCGTCACGCAGCTCCAGCGCCTCGCGCACGCCGGTCGAGGCGCCCGAGGGCACCGCCGCGCGTCCGAGGACGCCGCCGTCGAGCGTGACCTCCACTTCGACGGTGGGGTTGCCGCGTGAATCGAGAATTTCGCGTCCGTGGACTTTCTGGATTTTCATCAGTCGTGTCATCTCCGCCAGTTACAAACCCGAACCCGTCCAACCCATTGACCCCTATCAGTCCGACCCTCTGTGGTCGAACTCCTTTTCAA
>JBKPRU010000015.1:0-4766 GCA_046734675.1 Acidobacteriota bacterium | reverse complement strand
GACGGACCGTTCTGGATGAACGTCGTCTCCGGCGGGTTCTCGGGACCGGCGCCGCGGCCGTCCTTCTTCTTATTGCCGCTGAAGAAGGTGAAGTTGCCGCGCAGCTTCTGACTGAGCGCGGCGCTGGTCTTCGCGCCGATGTCCTCCAGCGTCGTCTTGTCGGGGAACCCGTCGAGCGTCTGCACGTTCACGTCGGTCTTCGCGGCGGAGAACCAGCCCCACCACTTGTTCTTCATGATCGGCCCGCCGAGTTCGACGCCGTAATCGGCGTACTTGGTTAGACGGTTTCCCTTGCCGCTGACGCCGCCCAAGCTCTCGACGAGATCGTCGGGGATGTTGCTGCTCTGGAGATCCTTGTTCTCATAGTAGATGCGCGACGATCCGTGCGGCGTGTTCGTGCCCGACTTCAAGACGAAGTTCATCTGCACGCCGGGCGTCGTCTGCTGCGCGTCGGCGCCGCCGGTCGTGACCTGCATCTCCTGGAACATGTCGAAGTCGTAATAGCTCGGCGACGATCCGAGCGCGGTCATGTCGGTGATGGGAATGCCGTCCATGAACCACGTGTTGTCGCCGGTGGTTGCGCCCTTGGCGATGTAGTTCGACTGCTGCCCCGACTCGGAGCCGCCGACGTTCACGCGATCGACGATGACGCCGGGGACCGTCTGCAGCACGACCCAGGGATCGCGCGCCGTCGGGATGTTCTGCAGCTCCTGATTCGTGATGTTCGTCGAGACCGTCTGCCGCTTCGGCTCGATCACCGGCGTCTCGCCGGAGACCTGCACCTGCTCGGTGACGCCCTGCACGGTCATCGTCACACGCAGCGGCACGGCGCCGCCGGCAGTCACGACGAGCGAGCGATTGAGGTAATCAGAGAATCCCGAGAGCGATGCTTTTACCTGGTAGGTGCCGGGCGGCAGATTGAGGACGTGCGCCTCGCCCTGCGCGTCGGTCACCGTGCTGCTGTTCTGCGGGCCCGTCACGTCTACGGTGACGCCCGGCAGCACGGCGCCCGTTCCGTCCTGCGCGGTCACGTCGATGCGGCCGGTGAAGACCTGCGCCGACGCGGGGTCTGCCGTCCACGCGAGCGCCGCGAGGGCCAACGCCACGACCACACGCCAGCCGCGTTGCTGTCTGCTCATCACTACGCCTCCCAGTTCGCCGGGTCCACACACCCGGCTCCAAGTGTTCGCGGCCGCCCATTCCGCGTGGGTTCGACCGCGAGCGCTCTCGTTGAGCAATCGGGGTGCCCACGACGAGCTTGGATTGGATGCGAGTCCGGTGGATGCGACTTCGTGTGACGAGTGGAAGTGGCGACGTGCCGAAGGTGTGGAGCGCGGTGACGAGTCGTGCGCTTCAGTTGTGGGCAATCGCACGGTGTTCGCAGTCGCACACCGCGCGAAATCCAACACTCCGAACAGTCAAATTCAAAGAAGACGAAATGCCTCGTACCTCCGTCTAACACACAACATATGACTCGAAAACTCACCACGTTGATTGTCGACGACGAGCCGCTCGCCCGTGAGCGCCTGCTCGGGCTCCTTTCCGCCGAAGCCGACATCGAGGTACTCGGCCAGTGCCGCGATGGTGAAGAAGCGGTGAGCGCGATCCATGAACGTCATCCCGATCTGGTGCTGCTCGATGTCGAGATGCCGCGCATGGACGGCTTCGAGGTGATCGACACCATCGGACCCGACCGCATGCCGATGGTGATCTTCGTCACCGCGTACGACCAGCACGCGATCAAGGCGTTCCAGGTCCGCGCGCTCGACTACCTGCTGAAGCCGTTCGACCGCGATCGCTTCAGTGACGCGCTGCAGCGCGCGCGCACCCAGATCGAGAGCCAGGCCAATGGCGATCTCGGGCGCCGGCTGATGGCACTCATGAAGGATCTGAAGCGCGACGCGCCGAAGACGGATCGTCTGGTCGTGAAGTCCGGCGGTCGGCTGTTCTTCCTGCGCACCGACGAAATCGACTGGATCGAAGCGGCGGGCAACTACGTGCGGCTCCACGTCGGCTCGCAGGCGCACCTGCTGCGCGAGACGATGAACGGGATCGAGGCGCGGCTCGATGCCGAGCGCTTCTTCCGTATTCATCGCTGCCGCATCGTGAACGTCGAGCGCATCCAGGAAATGCAGCCGTGGCTGAATGGTGAGTACTCGGTCGTCCTGCGAACGGGTGTGCGACTGACGCTCAGCCGCGGTTACCGCGAGCGGCTGCAGGAGAGATTGAAGGTCTAACGCGCCTGCCGGGGGGTCAAAAGACCCGCCCTCCGTGCACCTGTCATCGACGGTGGGGAATGCACGGACCCCACCCGTGACGGGTGTAGACCTGATCTTCCGCCTTCGCGCGAAGCGCTTCGGCGAGACTCGCCGGAGCCTTGGCGGAGGCGGTCAGACCCGGCAAACCCGTGCACGCATCTGTAATCCGTGTCCCGATCTGGTCATCGCGATCCGCCGAACGTCGCGGATTCCGGCCTGTTTTGGCTCATCTGGCTCGGCTGTTCGTGGCACCTGCCTTGCGACGGGACTGGGCATCCCATGCAGGTGTTGATCGTCAGTCAGGACGCGGATTTTCGCGCGGTCGCAGGCCGCGTACTGACGCAGGCGGGCTATCACGTGACCGAAGCGGCGCACGCCGGGCACGCGCTCATTGCCTGCATCCAGGCGCCAGACCTGAACGTGCTCGTGATCAACGAGGGCGGCGCGGATGGCGACGCGATGGATGTCGCGCGCCGCCTGCGGCGCTACAGCCCGAATCTGCGCGTGGTGAGCCTCTGCGATCGTCCCGGTCCGACCCGCGCTGACGCGGCCGTCGTTCGTCCGTTCACTGCCGACGATCTCCTCGCCGCGATCGACTCGGCGAGCCGCCAGCCTACTTCTTCGGCATCCTGAACAGATCGTCGCCGACCGGCACGTTGAATTCGATCTGCGAGACCGTGACCTCGGACACGAGCTTGCCGTCGACGAGGTTCTTGATCGAGTAGGGCACCATCACGCCGTCCACGTTCCGGAAATCCCCGAACTCAATCGTGGCCGTCGCGGTCTGCCCGTTGGGGCCGGTGAGCGTCGACGTGATCTTCCGCTCGATGCCGGTGTCGGCGTCGAGGAAGTAGTGCTGAATGCCGCCCCCCTTGCGCGTCACCTTCAAGTGATACAGGGAGCGCCCGCCCTCGTTTTCGTTGCCCACGAGCTCGACGGTCGCTTTGTTCTTGTAGTCCAGCAGCACGCTGTCGAACTCGGACTGCGTCTTCGCCAGGTCGGCGGCGCTGCCGTTCATTTCCTGCGGCGCATCCGCTCCGGGAGGCATGACCCAGAGGCGCGTGCCGTCGAATGCTTGCACGGCCTTCTGTCCGTCGAACGACATCTCCTGGCGCGACAGGTTCGGCCGCTTCGTCCACGCGGTGAGACCGATGGTGCGGTCGCCGGCGGCGATCGTGCCGGTCATCTTCATCGACTCGATGCTCTTCCACTTGTCCGCACCGCCGCGCGACGCGATGTTCTTCGCGACAATCTCGTCGACGGTCTGCGCGAAGGTTGTGAACGCGGTCAGAACAAGGAAGGAAGCGACGCACAGCGCGCGTGTGCGAGTAGACATGACGAGATCTTAGCAGGAAGGATGAGGCGCTACCGTGAAACAAGAAAGGCGAAAGACGGAACGGGAGGACTACCGCCTTCCCTTCCGCGTTCCGCCTTCCGTCTTCCGTCTTCCGTCTTGGTTAGACTCGTCGACGGGCGACCAGCCGGTACAAGAGCAGCAGCACGATTGCACCGACGATCGACATCAACCAGCCGGCGCTGTCGTTCGGCCCGTAAAAGCCCATGGCGCGGCCGACGAAGCCGCCCAGCAACGCACCGGCAATGCCCAGCAGGATCGTGACAATGAACCCGCCGGGATCCCGTCCGGGCATCAGCAACTTGGCAATGATGCCCACGACGAGACCAAACAGTATCCACGACAGAATGCCCATCAGTTCCTCCTCATTCGCCGAAGCCGCCTGATTGCAAGCTGGTTGCCGGGGCACTTGCCGCGCGAGCGAGGGACGATTTCGAAACTCTGTAAGGCTCAGGCGCGACGGGCTGCGCGTGCGGCGCGACGCGAAACCTGACGATGCGTGCGCGGCGTGTTGCGTATAGCAGTCGAGGCGGTTCGGTCGAGTCGGACGGGCGCAGGCTGCTGCGTCTGCTGCATGGGCTTCGCTGGCGCGGGTGCGGGCGCAGCCACGTCCGCTTCGTGATCAGTAAGAAGCGCCAGCATGGGACTGCGGCCCGTCAGCATCATCCCGAGCGCGTGATACGCCGCGATCGCGAGGACGGGCCAGAGCAGTCGCGAGCCCGCGGCCGCGAAGCCAAATCCGAGCGCGCCAGCGACGAGCAGATCGAGCGTCGCCGCGATGATCCGCGTCCGCGCGCTCGGCGGCCGAGCCGGCGCGACGGCCGAGGTCGCACTTGCGGTGGGCGGCGGGACTGGCACCGCGGTCGGAATGTCGATGGCGTCACACTCCTTTACCGGGTGCGCTTCTTCCACACGTTTGACGACGAGGTCGGGGTCGAGCCCGACTGCGGTCGCGTACGACTTCGTGAAAGCCCGCCGGAAGATCCCGCCGGGCCAGCGCGACAGATCATCGGCCTCGAGACCTTCGAGCAAGGCCACCGATAGCTTCGTCTGTTCGCAAATCTGGGAGAGGGTGACACCGCGCCGCTCACGTTCACGGCGCAGCCAGGTTCCGAGGGTGATCGCGTCGGCCATCAGTAGTTTAGGGGGAACAC
>JBKPRU010000014.1:0-5553 GCA_046734675.1 Acidobacteriota bacterium | reverse complement strand
GATTAGGATGGAGCGCGATGAGCGAATTCCTGCGACTCTCCGACGCGGTGTCGCGCTTCGTTCGTCCCGGGCAGCGCATCGCGCTCGAAGGGTTCACGCACCTCATTCCCTTCGCCGCCGGTCACGAGATCATCCGGCAGCGCATCGACGGCCTGACCCTGATTCGCATGACGCCCGACCTGCTCTACGACCAGATGATCGGCAGCGGCTGCGCGACGGCGCTGGTCTTTGCGTGGGGCGGGAACCCCGGCGTTGGATCGCTGCCGCGCCTGCGTGATGCGGTCGAGCACCACTGGCCGCACGCGATCGAGATCGAAGAACACAGCCACGCCGCCATGGCGCACGCGTATGCGGCCGGCGCGTCGGCGATGCCGTGCGCGATCCTGCGCGGCTACCGCGGCTCCGATCTGCCCGCCGTCAACCCGCGCATCCGCTTCATCACGTGTCCATTTACCGGCGAGGAGCTCGCCTGCGTACCGGCGATTCGACCCGACGTCACGATCATTCATGCGCAGCGCGCCGATCGCGACGGCAACGTGCTCGTCGAAGGAATCATCGGGGTGCAGAAGGAGGCGGCGCTGGCCGCCGCGCACACGATTGTCACGGTCGAAGAGGTTGTCGATCGCCTCGTCCCAGCCGGCTTCAACGCCGTGATCCTCCCCTCCTGGACGATCGATGCGATTGCGGTCGTGCCGGGGGGCGCGCACCCCTCCTACGCGCACGGCTACTACAGCCGCGACAACACCTTCTATGCGGCATGGGACGCGATCGGCCGCGACCGCGGCGCATTCGCAGCCTGGATGCAGACGCACGTCCACGCCGCGCAGCCCGAACATTTTCGCGACCGCGCGTATGTCACGGTTGCCGCCGCGCCCTCGTCGGGGGCGGTCGAACCGCAATGAGCGACCGGCCGTACTCGTCGAGCGAGATGATGACGATCGCCGCGGCGCGGACGCTGACGAACGACGACGTGTGCTTCGTCGGGATCGGGCTGCCGTCGGCCGCGTGCAACCTGGCGCGGCTGACGCATGCGCCGCGCCTGCGCCTGATCTACGAATCGGGCACGATCGAGACCAAGCCGGACGTGTTGCCGCTGTCGATCGGCGACGGCGAGCTGTGCGAGACCGCGCTCGTGACCGTGTCCGTGCCCGAGATCTTCGGCTACTGGTTGCAGGGCGGGCGCATCGGGATTGGTTTCCTCAGCGGCGCACAGATCGATCAGTACGGAAACCTGAACAGCACGGTCATCGGCGACTATGCGTCGCCCGCCGTGCGGCTGCCAGGCAGCGGCGGCGCGACGGAAATCGCCGTGTGGTCGCGCCGCATCTACATCATCATGCGGCAGACGCGCCGCGCGTTTGTCGAGCGCGTCGACTTTCTCACGTCGCTCGGGCACGGGCGCACCGGCCGCGAGCGCCGCGCCCTCGGCCTCTCCACGGAGGGACCGGCGCTGCTCGTGACCGATCTCTGTATCATGAAGCCCGAAGCGGATACGAAGGCGTTCGAGGTCGTCAGCCTGCACGAAGGCGTGACGCGCGAGCAGGTGCGCGAGCAGACCGGGTGGGACGTGCGCTTCGCCGCGACCGTTGACGTGACGCCTCCGCCCGCACGCGAGGAGCTGGAGGTCCTTCGCGATCTCAACGAGCGGACCGCGCGCGCCCACGCCACTCGTGCCGCCGGGGCCGCGGCCGCACGAGGACACGCGTGAGCATCATCCGTCCCGGTGAAGCGGGCAGCCAGCCGCCGCTGCGGTATGCAGCGTATCGATCGAACGTCAAGCGCGCACCATCGCGACCGTTGATCCGCGTGCCCGCGAACGTCACCGACCTTGCCGCGCCCGTCTACGGCTACTTTCCGATCGGCGCGGGGGATGTCGATCTGACGCAGCAGCACGATGGTGAGCCGCTCGGCGAACGCATCATCGTCTCCGGCCGCGTCGTCGACGAGGACGGCCGCGCGGTGCCGAATACGCTCGTCGAGATCTGGCAGTGCAACGCCGCCGGCCGCTATCTCCACTCGCTCGACGACCATCCGGCGCCGCTCGATCCGAACTTCTCGGGCGCCGGCCGTACGCTGACCGACAGCGACGGGCGATATCGGTTCATCACGATCAAACCGGGCGCGTATCCGTGGCGGAACCATCCGAACGCCTGGCGCCCGGCGCACATCCACTTCTCGCTGTTCGGATCGTCGTTTCTCTCGCGGCTCGTCACGCAGATGTACTTTCCCAACGATCCGCTGTTCGCCTACGACCCGATCCTGCAGTCGATCCCCGACGAGCGCGCCCGGCAACGTCTCGTCTCCGCTTTCGCTCTCGATCTCACGCAGCCGGAGTGGGCGCTCGGCTATCGCTTCGACATCGTCCTCCGCGGTCGTCACTCGACGCCGTTCGAGCACCGCACATGAGTGATGCCTCTGCCGATCGTCCGATCGCCACACCCTCGCAGACCGTCGGTCCATTCTTCCAGGTGTGGCTGCGCAATCACGATCCGCTGGGCGGCTTGGCGTCGGCCGATACGCCAGGTGAGCGCCTGCGCCTGCGATTCGTCGTGCTCGACGGCGATGGCGCGCCCGTGCGCGAGTGCCTCGTCGAGATTTATCAGGCCGACGCGGACGGCGAGTACGGCCGCCCGACATTCACCGGATTCGGCCGCCTGCCGACTGACGGGGACGGCGCCTGCGTGTTCGAGACGATCAGGCCCGGTCACGTGAAGGCTGCGGACGGACAGCTGCAGGCGGCGCACGTCAACGTGTGTCTGTTCGCGCGCGGGTTGCTGCGCCACCTGTATACGCGCATCTACTTCGCCGGCGATCCGCACCTCGAGACCGACGCGATTCTCGCGCTGGTGCCGCCCGATCGCAGGTGCACCTTGATCGCCACGGCGCGCGACGCCGGCAAGGACGCTACGCCGATGTTCGAATCCGTGATCCGCCTCCAGGGCGACGGCGAGACGGCGTTCTTCGACCTGTGAGAGCGGCGGCATGACCTCGCGTCTCATCAACAGCCTCGGCACGACCGGCGCGCTCGCAGACCTGTTCTCGGACGCGTCGGTGCTGCAGCGGATGCTCGATTTCGAGGTCGCGCTCGCCCGCGCCGAGGCGGCGGCCGGTGTGATCCCGGAAGCGGCGGCGCGGACGATCGCGTCGGTCGCGCGCGCAGAGGACTTCGACGCGCGTGCGATCGCGGACGCCGCGCTTCAGTCGGCGACTCCGGTGATTCCATTCGTCGGCGCGCTCACCGCATGTGTGCGCGCCATCGACGAGGAGAGCGCCAGGTTCGTGCACTGGGGCGCCACGAGCCAGGACGTCGCGGACACCACGCTCGTGCTGCTCATCGTTCGCGCGCGGCCGATCCTCGAGCAGGATCATGCGCGCGCGCTCGCCACGCTGCGGCGCCTGTCGGACGAGCACGCGGCCACCGTCATGCTGGGGCGGACGCTGCTGCAGCCGGCCACCCCGATCACGTTCGGGTTGAAAGCGGCGACGTGGTATGCGGGCGCCGCGACGTCGTGGGCGCGCCTGCAGCGCGCAAGTGACGACGCGTCGACGCTGCAGTTCGGCGGCGCATCTGGAACGCTGGCCTCGCTCGGGACGAAGGGCAACGAAGTCGCGGACGCACTGGCACGACTTCTCGGCGTATCGCCGTCGCCGCCGTGGCACACCGATCGCGGGCGGCTTGGCATGCTCGTCGCCGCATGTGGCGGCTACGCGGCATCGTTGGCGAAAATCGCCCGCGACGTCTCGCTCCTGATGCAAGCGGAAGTTGGAGAAGTCATCGCGGAAGGGGGCGGCTCCTCGACGATGCCGCAGAAGAAGAATCCGTCGGGCTGCGCGGTGACGTTGGCGGCGGCGGCGCGCCTACCCGCGCTTGCGTCGTCGATGATGACGGCGGCGGTGCAGGAGCACGAACGCGGCGTCGGTGGATGGCAGGCGGAGTGGCCGGTGATTGCCGACGCGATCCAAGCGACGGGTGCGGCGGTGCACGCTCTGGCCGAAACGCTCGCGACCGTCAAAGTGGTGCCGGCACGCATGCGCGCGAACCTGGAGGCGACCGGCGGGACGATCTACAGCGAGCCGATCTCGCTCCGCCTGCGCGCATCGCTTGGACGCGAGCGGGCGGAGGCGCTGGTGACAGACGCGCTCGAGCGCAGCCGCGCAGGCACGGCGAGCTTCTTCGAGTCGCTCGCCGGGATGCCGGAGGTCACGCGGGTCTTGCCGCGCGAGGAGCTGCAGCAGATGATGCGTCCCGACGCCTATCTCGGTGCCGCCGAGCACTTCCGGCGCGCGCTGATCGCGGGGGAGCCGGCGCGCGTCAACGCCTGATCGTCATGCCGCTTGTCACGATTAACGGGTTCCGCACGTTCTACCGCATCGACGGCGACGACGACCGTCCGGTGGTCATGCTCTCGCATTCGCTGGGGCTCGATCATGGCCTGTGGGATGCGCTGACGGCCGACCTGCTCCCGCATGCACGCGTCGTTCGCTATGACACGCGCGGCCACGGCGCGTCGGACACGCCGCCCGGCGACTACCGCGTCGAGGAGATGGGGCGCGATGCGCTCGCGCTTGCCGACGCGCTCGGAATCCGGACGTTCGCGTTCTGCGGGCTGTCGCTGGGTGGGATGATCGGACAGTGGCTCGCCGCGGCCGTGCCTGATCGCGTCACGGCGCTCGTGCTGGCGAACACATCGTCGCGGCTGACGGATCCGCAGCTGATGGAGGACCGCCGCCGTCGCGTGCTCGAGGGCGGGATGATGGCGATCGCGGACACCGCGCTCGGACGGTTCTTCTCTCCGAAGCGCCTCGCCTCGGGCGGTCCGGCGGTGGCGTGGGCGCGCCGCACGCTGCTCGCGAGCGACCCGACCGGGTACGCGGCCTCGTGCGCCGCGATCCGCGACCTCGATCAACGGCCGCTGCTCCCGCGCATCACGACGCGGACGCTGGTGATCTGCGGCGACCTCGACGTCTCGATGCCGTGGGCCGGTCACAGCGCTCCGCTCCTCGACGAAATTGCGGGCGCACGCGCGGTCCGGCTGCCCGCGGCGCACATCTCGAACCTCGAGCGGCCGCGCTCGTTCAACGGGGCCGTGCTCGACTTCCTCGTCCCGGCCGCCGCGGACCTCGACGCCTCAGGAACGATCGTGCGGCGCCAGGTGCTCGGCGGCGCGCACGTCGATCGCGCCGCCGCGGCCACGACGGAGTTCACGCGCGACTTTCAGGCGCTGCTGACCCGGTTCGCGTGGGGCACAATCTGGACGCGGCCTGCGCTCGACCGACGCACGCGTCGGCTGCTCGTGCTCGCGACGACCGCGGCAATGGGGCGCTGGGAGGAGTTCCGCCTCCACGTCCGCACCGGCCTCGCCGAGGACCTCGAGCCGGCGGATCTCAAAGAAGTGCTGCTCCAGCTCGCCATCTACGCCGGCATTCCCGCCGCAAACACCGCCTTTCAGATCGCGAGTGAAGAGTTGAAGGCTGTTGTGTGACGGTAGGGCGCCTCTTGAGAGGCGCCATCGCGCAGGCGCACCTAAAGGTGCGCCCTTGTATCTTAGAAAC
>JBKPRU010000013.1:0-20746 GCA_046734675.1 Acidobacteriota bacterium | reverse complement strand
CCGTCGGCGTCTCCTGCGGCGGCGTCATCGCGTCGAGACGCAAGGCGGCGCTGTTCGCGACGTAGCTGGCGAGGCCGGTAGAATGGAGCCGTGCCGAAGGCCGCGAAGACAGCCAAGCCGCCGAAATCGCCCGCCGAGACGCGCGCGATCATGAAGAAGCTCGCGACGCAGCACCCGAACGCCGACACCGAGCTGCACTACTCGAACCCGTACGAGCTGCTGGTCGCGACGATCCTGTCCGCGCAGTGCACCGACGAGCGCGTCAACCAGGTCACGCCGGCGTTGTTCAAGCGTTACCCCGACGCGCACGCGCTCGCGAAGGCGACCACCGGCGAGCTCGAGCCGCAGATCCAGTCGACCGGCTTCTTCCGCATGAAGTCGAAGGCGCTCGTCGGCATGGCGAACGCCGTGGTCGAGCACCACAAGGGAGCCATTCCTCCGCGGATGGCGGATCTGACCGAGCTTCCCGGCGTCGGCCGCAAGACCGCGAACGTCGTCCTCGGACATGCGCTCGGCGTGCCCGGTCTGCCGGTCGATCGGCACGTGCTGCGCGTCTCGAATCGCATCGGCATCGCGGACTCCGACGATCCCGAAGTGGTCGAGCAGCAGCTGTGCGCGGCGATGCCCGCGCGCGACTGGACGAAAACATCCGACACGCTCATCCTGCACGGCCGCCGCATCTGCAAGCCGAAGCCGCTCTGCGATCAGTGCGTGGTGCGCGAGGACTGCGACTACTATCGAAGCGTGCTCGGAGTCGTGGCGAAAGCCGGAAGGCGGAAGACGGAAGCCGGAAAGAAGAAAGCGCCAGGCCTGAAGCCCGGAACCCGAAGACTGAAGCCGAAGGGGGCGCGGTGACCAGAGAGCAATTTACCGCGCTCGTCGAAGAGGCACTGCGCGAAATTCCGCGGCGGTTCCGCAAAGCCATGCGCAACGTCGCGGTCGTGGTCGAAGACGAGCCGCCGCAGGAAATTCTCGACGACATGGAGATCGAGGAAGGCGACACGCTGTACGGTCTCTACCAGGGCACGCCGCTGCCGCAGCGCGGGTGGGGTTACGGCAACAACCTGCCGGATCGCATTTCGATCTACCAGCGGCCGATCGAAGAGTCGTGCGAGGACGAGGACGAGATCCGCGACTGCATCGCGGAGACCGTCATCCACGAGTTCGGCCACTACTTCGGGCTGAGCGAAGAAGAGATTGAAGAGATCGAGGAGAAGTTCTGGCGCGGCGAATCGATCGAGCACGCGTGAGCGGACCGCCGCGCCGGCGTGCCGACGCTGACACGCCGCCGCGCCCGCGCGCGCGCAAACGTTTCGGTCAGCATTTCCTGGAGCCGGCGTGGGCCGACAAGGTGGTCGACGCGATCGCACCGCAGCCTGGCGATCGCTTCGTCGAGATCGGGCCGGGCGCCGGGATCCTCACCACCCGCCTCGCACCGCGTGTCGGCGAGCTGACCGCCGTCGAAGTCGACCGCGATCTTGCCGCGCGCCTCGGGCCTTCGCTCCCCTCTCACGCACGCATCGTGGTCGAGGACGTGCTGCAAGTGGACCTCGACGCGTTGACGCAAGACGGACCGATCCGGGTCGCTGGCAATCTGCCGTACAACATCTCGTCGCCGATCCTGTTCAGAGTGATCGGCGCCGCACGCTCGACCGGACGCATCGTCGATGCGACGCTGATGCTGCAGCTCGAGGTCGCCGAGCGCCTGGCCGCGCAACCCGGCACCTCGGAGTACGGCGTCCTGGCGATCCTCACGCAGCTTCACGCCGACGTGACGCGGCTGCTGACGCTCCCGCCCGGCGCGTTCCGGCCGATGCCCCAGGTCCGATCTGCGGTCGTCCGCCTGCGATTCCGTCCGCCGGCTGTGGCCCTGGACGACGAGGCGCGGTTCGAGCGGCTGGTGCGGGCGATCTTCACCCAGCGCCGCAAGACGTTGCTGAATGCACTGCGGCCCTTTGCGGACGCGGAAGGGCGCGACGCCGCGACGATCGTCGCGGCGACGGGCATCGACCCGCGCCGCCGCCCCGAGACGCTCGACCTGACCGAGCTCGCGCGGCTTGCCCAGAGCCGGGTCTAAAGACCCGGCCTACGTGGAGACAGGTGTAGGGCGAGAACGGCGAGACAAGGGTGACAGGTGTAGGGCGGGTCTTTAGACCCGCCGACAAGCGCGCTGAGCCCTAAGCCTTGAGCCCTAAGTCCTTTCGCGCACCTGTGCTATAGTTTTCCTCGTTTTCTGACTCCGGTCCATCCGTCCCAGCGGTGACCGGGTGGACACGCTCGCCTTGCGGCGCCCGCCGCGGCTTGTCCAATTTGTCTTCGGTTCGTGATTGTCTTTTGACTGGGACGTTGCACATTTGACCAACGGCTCGGAATCGACGGCTGCCGACGCGCCTGCGCTGGAACTGATTCCGCTCGGCGGCCTCGGCGAGTTCGGCATGAACATGATGGTTGTCGCCTGCGGCGACACCGCCGTCCTGATCGACGCGGGCGTCATGTTCCCGGAGCCGGAGCTGCTTGGCGTCGACCTGATCATCCCGGACCTGCGGCAGCTGCAGCAGTACCGGATTCAGGCGCTGGTGCTGACGCACGGGCACGAGGATCACATCGGCGCGGTCGCGCACGTGCTGTCGCACGTCGACGGCCCGATTTACGGAACGCCGCTGACGCTGGCGCTCGTCGAACCCAAGCTGGGGAACGACCAGGAGGCGCGCCAGCGGTTGTGCGCCGTGCGTCCTCGTGACCGCGTGACGGTCGGGAGCTTTTCGATCGAGTTCCTGCGCGTGACGCACAGCATGCCGGACTGCGTCGCCGTCGCGATTCGGACGCCTGCCGGCGTCGTGCTGCACACCGGTGATTTCAAGATCGACCAGACGCCGCTCGACGGCGAGCACGTGGACTTTCACCGGCTCGCGCAGCTGGGCGCGGAGGGCGTGCTGGTGCTGCTCGGCGACAGCACGAATATCGAGCGCAAGGGGGTGAGCGGCTCCGAGCGCGACGTGATCGACGGGTTCGAGGAGATCTTCACGAGCGCACAGGGGCGCATCGTGGTCGCGATGTTCGCGTCGAGCCTGTATCGCATGCAGATCGTCCTGGACCTGGCGTTCCAGTTCGATCGGCGGGTCGCGTTCGTCGGCCGGGGCGCCATCGAGAACTCGCAGATTGCCGAGCGGCTCGGTTACCTGCGGATCCCGCCCGGTGTGCAGATTCGCGACAGCGACGTCCGCAACTTCCCGTCGCAGGATGTCGTCTGCATCTGCACCGGATCGCAGGGGGAGCCGCAGGCGGCGCTCCCCCGCATCGCCATCGACGACCACCGCCACGTGAAGATCGAGCAGGACGATGTGGTGGTGTTTTCGGCGAGAGAGATCCCCGGCAATGAGAAGGCCATCGGCCGGGTGATGAACCATATCGCCCGCCGCGGCGCGGACGTCGTCTACGAGGGGATCAAGCACGTCCACGTGTCGGGGCACGGGTCCGAGGAAGAGCTCAAGCTCATGCTGTCGCTAGTACGCCCGAAGTACTTCGTGCCGATACATGGAGAGTACCGGCAGCTCGCGCGGCATGCGCGGGTGGCTGCCCGTGTGTCTCCGGGGACCAAGGTCGTGCTGGCTGAAAACGGCGACGTGATTCGCATCGACCGGGACGGCGCCCGCGTCGCCGACAAGGTGCCGGCGGGGCGCATTCTCATCGACGGGACCCGCAGCGGCGAGGTCGGCGACGAAGTGCTCCGCGACCGGCGCCACCTGGCCGGCGACGGCCTGGTCGTGCCCGTGGTGGCGATCGGACGTCAGTCGGGGGCGGTCGAAGAGACGCCGGACGTGATCACGCGCGGGTTCGTGCTCGACGCGCGGACGGAAATGCTGCTGAAGGAAGTGCCGGCGCTGGTGGCGGCGGCGATCGAGGGCGCCGGCGTCGAAGAGCGCACGGATCCAGGGTTGATCAAGGAGAAGATTCGAGTGGACCTCCAGCGGTTCTTCCGCAAACGTTCGGGGCTCCGGCCGCTGGTCCTGCCGGTGGTCATGGAGATCTGACGTGGCGTCGCGAGGCATCTCCCGCCGGGTGAGCGAGTTTGCGGGCGTCGTGCTGTTTGCGAGCGCCCTGCTGTGGCTGGTGGCGCTCGCGAGCTACAGCCCGTCGGACCCGGTGTGGTTCTTCAACACGGGTTCCGAGCTGGCGCCGGCCAACTTCGCCGGCCGTGTCGGTGCCTTCCTGGCCGAGCTGTCGTTCCAGCTGCTCGGCTATTCCGCCTACCTGGGTCCGCTCGTGCTCGTGGTGATCGGGTGGCATTACTTCTGGTGCCGCGCCGTCGACGCCGCCTACACGAAGATGGTCGGCGCCGCCCTGCTCTTCGGCTGCGTGTCGTCGTTCATGTCGCTCGCGTTCGGCCGCGTCGAGATCACCGGCAAGGAGTTCCGCGCCGGCGGCATGCTTGGCGACCGCCTCGCCGCGTTGCTCTCGGAATATCTGAACCGCACCGGCTCGATCATCCTGATCCTGACGCTGCTGTTCCTCGCGATCATCCTGTCGACGCAGTTCTCGCTGGGTCGCTTCTTTGCCGTGTTCGGCCACGTCGCGCACGACCGATGGACCGCGTTCATGGCCGCGCTCGAGGCCCGGCGCGAGGAACGCCGCCGCGAGAAGCAGCGCCAGGAAGTGCTGAAGAAACATCTCGCGAAGGAATCGAAGGCAACAAAGGAATCGAAGGAGCCCACGAAGGAGCTGCCGAAGCCGCGCGACCTTCCAAGAGAACCGGCAAAGCCGATCACGCGACCCGTGGTCGCGGCCCGATCTGCGGAAGACGACGACGAGGAAGTTGCTCCGCCGGCGAAGGCGCCTGTGACCTCGCGTGCGGCAGCCATGGTCAATGCGGCCACCGCCGCGTTGAAGGCGGCCTCGTCGAAGCCGACGCCGCCGCCGATCAAGAAGCCCACGCCGGCCGCCGCGGCGCCGCCGCTTCCGCTGCCCGAGCCGGAAAAGGCGCCCGCCGAGCGCAAGAAAGGGACGTTCACGCTGCCGCCCAACGCGCTCCTCGACGCGCCGCGCGGCGAGCGCAAGATCGACGAGCGCGAGCTGATGGACGGCGCGCGCCTGCTCGAAGACAAGTGCCGCGAGTTCTCCGTCGAGGGTTCGGTCGTGCAGATCCACCCCGGGCCGGTGGTCACGACCTACGAGTTCAAGCCGGACGCGGGCGTGAAGTACAGCAAGATCACCGGGCTCGCCGACGACCTCTGTCTGGCGATGCAGGCCGAGTCGGTGATCATCGATCGCATCCCGGGCAAGTCGACCGTCGGCATTCAGATTCCCAATCCGAATCGCGAGCAGATCTCGCTCCGCGAGCTGCTCGAATCGGACGCGTATCGCCGGTCTTCCTCGAAGCTGACGCTCGCCCTCGGCAAGACGATTCACGGCGAGCCCTTCGTGAGCGACCTCGCGACCATGCCGCATCTGTTGGTGGCAGGGTCGACCGGCGCCGGCAAGTCGGTCAGCGTCAACGCGATGATCACGAGTATCCTCATGCGCGCCACGCCCGACGAGGTGCGCTTCATCATGGTCGATCCCAAGCGCCTCGAGCTCGGGATGTACGAAGACATCCCGCACCTGCTCACCCCCGTCGTCGTCGATCCGAAGCTCGCGGCGAACGCGCTGCGCTGGGCGGTGCGCGAGATGGAAGAGCGCTACAAGACGCTCGCGGCGTTCGGCGTCCGCAACATCGAGCAGTACAACCGCAACGTCCGCGCGATGCAGGAGGAGAAGCCGGGCGAGGTCCTGACCGACGACAAGGGTAACGAGATCAAGCCACTCCCCTTCATCGTGGTCCTGATCGACGAGCTCGCCGACCTGATGATGGTCGCGGGCAACGAGGTCGAGGAATCGATCGCCCGTCTCGCGCAGATGGCGCGCGCGATCGGCATCCACCTCGTCCTCGCGACGCAGCGTCCCTCGGTCGACGTCATCACCGGTCTCATCAAGGCGAATCTGCCGGCGCGCATCTCGTTCCGCGTGTCGTCGAAGATCGACTCGCGGACGATTCTCGACGGCAACGGCGCGGAGCAGCTGCTCGGCAAGGGCGACATGCTCTACCTGCCGCCGGCCTCGTCGCGCTACGTGCGCCTCCACGGCCCCTACATCTCGGAACAGGAATCGGCGCGGCTCGCGAGCTTCCTCCGCAAGCAGGCCAAGCCGGTCTACGACAACACCATCACCGCCGACGACAAGGCGACGCAGGAAGCGGTCGAATTCGAGAAGGACGAGCTCTACGACGAGGCCGCGCGCATCGTCGTGTCGAGCGGACAGGCGTCGATCTCGTACCTGCAGCGCCGGCTGCGCATCGGCTTCAGCCGCGCCGCGCGCCTCGTGGACATGATGGAGATGGACGGCCTCGTGTCGGCTGCCGCGGGCGGCAAGCCGCGCGAGGTGCTGGTGAAGAAGGACTACTTCGACGAAGTGGACGCGCAGCTTCGATAGGTCACGGTCATGGCACAGCGACTGCTCCCCACGGTTTTCGCGCTGCTCCTCGCGGTCCCCACGGCCGCGCAGGCCGACACGGTTCGTACCGCCTATACGCGCGCGCTCGAGCAGGAGCGCGTCGTCCGCGACGCGCGCGACCACGCGACGCCGGACAAGATCCGGCGCGTCGTCGCCTCGTACGAGCGCATCGTCGCGCGCTACCCGGCAAGCGGCTACAGCGACAACGCGCTCTGGCAGGCGGCGAATCTCTCGATACTGGCGTACGAGCGATCCGGCGAAGCGCGCGATCGCAAGAAAGCCGAGCGCCTGCTCACCCAGCTGACGTTCGGGTATCCGGCGAGCAGCCTGATCTCGCAGGCGGAGACGGCGCTGCACGACCTCGACGCCGCGCCGGTCCGGGTCCCGTCGGCGCCTGCCGCAACCTCCGGCCCGCCGCGGCGCCTGCGTGACGTCGGCAAGGTCGACATCGCCGCCGATACCGAGAAGCCGGCCAGGATCGAGGCGACGACGGCGAAGACGGAAGCCACGTCGGGCAAGAGCGACGTGCTGGCGCGGGCCGGCGAGCCGGTGCTGCTGCGCGAGATCCAGCGCACGCCGCTGCCCGACGGCGTGCGCGTGACCGTGGCACTCGACTCCGAGGTCGCCTACCACCAGGAGGAGCTCCCGCGGCCAAAGCGCGTGTTCTTCGATCTCAAAGGCGTTCGCGCTGTCCCCGCCCTGCAGGACGTTACGCTGAAGTACGACGGCGACGTCGTCAAGGAGATCAGGTTGGGACGGCACCCGCAGTCGACGACGCGGGTCGTGCTCGATCTGGCGGGCGTCGACGCCTACAGCGTGTACTCGCTCTACAACCCGTATCGACTGGTGATCGATTTCCGCCGCAACGCCGCAGCCCTTTCTGCCGCAACCGCGCCCGCTGAGGCGCCGGTCGCTCCTGCGCCGCTCGTCGCCTCGCTTCCGGCTCCCCCGCCGCCGACGCCGAAGTACGAGGCGCCGAAACCGGAACCAACCGTCGAGACCTCGAGGGCGACGCTGCCGTCGACAACGCCCACTCCGCGGTCGCTGCCGCCGCCGGCACCGGTCGCCAACTCCAACGGCAAGTTTTCGATCTCGCGGCAGCTCGGGCTGAGCGTCTCGCGGATCGTGATTGACGCGGGACACGGCGGGCACGATCCCGGCGCGCAGGCGAACGGGATCAACGAAGCGGAGCTGACGCTCGACGTCGCGCTGCGGCTGCAGAAGCTGCTGATGAAGCAGCCGGGGATCGAAGTGGTGATGACGCGTGACACCGACGTGTTCATCCCGTTGCAGGAGCGCACCGCGATCGCGAACCGCGAAGGGGCCGACCTGTTCCTCTCCATTCACGCGAACGCGAGTCGCAGCGTGAAGGCGCGCGGCATCGAGAGCTACTTCCTGAACTTCGCGAGCAATCCCGAAGCGGAAGCGGTCGCTGCGCGCGAGAATGCCGGCTCCGGCCAGTCGATGCACGCGCTGCCCGACATCGTCAAGGCGATCGCGCTCAACAACAAGATCAACGAGTCACGCGACTTCGCCGAAATCGTCCAGGGCTCGATGATCGCGCGCCTCTCGGCGCGTAACCGCCAGGTGAAGGACCTGGGCGTGAAGCAGGCGCCGTTCGTGGTGCTGATCGGCGCGTCCTTGCCGAGCGTGCTCGCGGAGATCTCCTTCGTCACGATCAAGCTGGAAGGAGTGCTGCTCAAGACCGGCGCCTACCGCCAGCAGATTGCGCAGGCGCTTCAGGACGCGGTGATGAAATATCAGCAGGGGTTCCGCCGCGTCGACGCGGTACGAGCCAAGAAAGCGACGGAGTGAAAGGCGGAAGACGGAAGGCGGAAGACAGCCGTCAGGTCAACGAGTGCGGCGTGACCCGCAGCTCGTTGACGTCAGGTGCGTCCTCGAGATCGTACCGGGCGCGCAGCTTCTTGACTGAAATGAGGATGCCGCCGAGGAGCAGTCCCAACAGCGCAGCCGTGATCAGCAGCAGGCCCGTCAGCCCGATGGCGCCGATGATCACGTCGCCCACCGACGTGTCTTGAACGGGCTGCTCGACCAGACGAACGATAACCGGATCCGCCTGCAGCATATGCCTGTTTAGACTCCGTAGTTTCGCTCTTCGTTCCCGTCGCTCTTCCGCCTTCCGTCTTCCGGCTGTCCCTCACTTCCTCACTGCAAACGCGAGCTCGGTGAGCGCGCGGACGGCCACGCCGGTTGCACCTTTCGGTTGGAACGGCTTGTTCTCGTCGGCCCATGCCGTTCCGGCGACGTCGAAATGTGCCCACGGGAGCCCGCCGGTGAACTCCTTGAGGAACATCGCGGCCGTGCAGGCGCCGGCGGGACGGCCGCCCGAGTTCATCATGTCGGCAATCTCGCTGCGCAGCTGCTCCGAGTATTCCTCGAAGAGCGGCATCGGCCAGCAGCGATCCCCGGCACGATCTGCGGTCTCGCGCACCAGCTGCACCCACGGATCCGGCGTGCCGAAGAGTCCCGATGCGGCGCGGCCGAGCGCCACGGCGCACGCGCCGGTCAGCGTCGCGACGTCGACGAGATGCGTCGCGCCGAGCTGCTGCGCGTACCACAATCCGTCGCCGAGCACGAGGCGACCTTCCGCGTCCGTGTTGATCACTTCGACCGTCTTCCCGCTGGCGCCCGTCAGCACGTCGCCGGGCTTGACGGCTTTCCCGCCGGGCATGTTCTCCGTCGTGGGGACGATGCCGATGACTTTGATGGGGGCGCGCAGCAGGCTGATGGCGCGCATCGCGCAGATCACCGCGGCGCCGCCGGCCATGTCGTCCTTCATGCGCTCCATGCCGTCGGCCGGCTTGATCGAGATGCCGCCGGTATCGAAGGTGATGCCCTTGCCGACGAGGCCGAGCACTGGCGTCGCTGGCGCGCCGGACGGCTCGTGCGTCAGCACGATCACGCGCGGCGGTTCCGCGCTGCCGCGCGCCACGCCGAGCAGCAGTCCCATCTTCAGCCGCGCGATCTGCTGTTCATCGAGGATGTCGACGCCAAGGCCGGCGTCGCGGCCGAGGCGCGCGCCGCGATCCGCGAATTCGCGCGGGGTCAGCACGTTCGACGGCTCGTTGCTCAGCACACGCGCGAGATTGCACGATTCGCCGATGACTCGTCCGCGATCGACGGCCGCTTCGAGATCGCGCACGCTCGTGCCGCGATCCTGCGGGACCGCGACAATGAGCTCGCCCGGCGGCGGCCCAAGCCGCTCGCCGCTCTTGTATTGATCGGCGCTGAAGAGCGACAACGTCAGGCCGTCGGCGATGGCCTGCACGGCGCCGCGCGCATCCAGCCCGCCCCGCTCCAGGAACGCGACGCGATCGATCCGCTTCTGCCGCGCCTGCAGCGCCGCGGCCGCGGCCAGCTTGCGCAGGCGTTCGAGCGTGAACTCGCCTGCCTTACCGGCGCCGACCAGCGCGACGCGGCGCGCCTTCCAGCCCGAGGTCACCGGCGTGAAGAAAAAATCGTAAGGGCGGCCCTTCAGCTCACCGGACGCGATCGCCCGCCCCGCTTCGCCGGAGGTGGCGGCGTCGAGGCCGGCGACGCTGGCGGCAATTGCTTCGCCTTCGAAGACCGGGATGGCGAGAAGATCGACATCGAGGTGAGCGGGCGAGCCGGCCACGAGCCGGACGGCGGAGGATTCCACGGTGCGCGACATGAAGTGAAATTATAGTCTGGTAAAATGACCACCGCGCCTTCCCGGAGGGACTTTCATGCAGGGACTCACATTCGCGATTGCGATCGCGCTGCTCCTTCCGGTCGCGGGGCGCGCCGACGATAAAAAAGGCAAGCCCAACATCTCGGTGAAAGCGTCACCGGCGATTGCGTTCTCTCCCGCGCGCGTCGTTGCCACCGCCGACCTGAAGGGGGGCGCCAACGACTACGAAGACTTCTACTGCCCGTCGATCGAATGGGAGTGGGGGGACGGCACGACCTCGCAGGACACGCTCGATTGCGATCCGTACGAGCCCGGGAAGAGCGAAATCAAGCGCCGCTTCACCGCTTCGAAAGTCTTCCAGACCTCGGGTGACTTCCGCGTGATCTTCCGCCTCAAGAAGAAGGACAAGACGATCGCATCGGGCAGCACCGAAGTGAAGATCCG
The DNA here is from genome assembly GCA_046734675.1 of Acidobacteriota bacterium. Lineage (GTDB taxonomy): Bacteria > Acidobacteriota > Vicinamibacteria > Vicinamibacterales > 2-12-FULL-66-21 > QHWT01. The sequence continues at coordinate 10,143 of JBKPRU010000013.1, read as the reverse complement.
CCCCGGCGCTCGCGAGATCGGCGGCTACGATCGTCAATGACGAATGCCGAGCGGCCGCTTGTCAATGCCGAACCGACGATTGTCACTGCCGAAGGAGACTCGGGTTTTTTGGCATTTGGCATTGACACGGCGCGTCACGGTGCACGCCGCGCGGTTTTCGGCATTTGGCATTGACACGGCGCGTCACGGTGCACGCCGCGCGGTTCCCGGCATTTGGCATTGACACCGCGCCTCACGGTTTGACGCCGCTCTTCAACTCGCGGCCGGCGAGCGTGCGCGTGCGCGAATCGGCCGACACACTCTGCAGGTAATCGTTCACTTGCAGCACCGCATGGAACAGCACGCGGCCCATCGATCCGAGACTGACCGACCCGTCGTCGCCGCCAAACACCGCTTCTCCTGCCTGGGTCGCTTCTTTCTCGGCGATCGTGCCGAGCGTTGCCGACGCGCGGACGTAGTACTTGCCGCCGTCGTCCAGGGAGTCACCGCGGCCGATGTCGAGGCGGACGGCGAGCGGTTCCTGCCACGCCGGCTGGCGGCTGACCTCGCCGTACTGATCCGACACGCTGACCTGACGCGTGAGCGGATCGAAGATGATGCGGAACACGGTGATCAGCGCGGGCTGCGCCAGGCGATCCCAGATCGGGCGATCCTCCCAGAGCTCGAGCTGCAGCCGGAGGTACAACGCTCCGCGCTGCGTCAGGATCGATTGGAACTTCTCCGGAAACAGGTCGCGGATATCGAGCGCGGCGCGCAGCGTGCCGCCGGCCATGCGAATCTCGGTGATGCGTGCTTCGAGCGCCGCCGCCGGTCTCGGCGCGCCGAGCATCAGCGCGAGCAGCACGACGCGGATCGCGCCGGTCCGCATCAGAACGTCGGCCCCAGGCGCACGAGAATCTGACGCGAGTTCGGAATGTCGTCCGCGCGGAACCCGAAGTCGACGCGGATGCCCGCGAGCGCAAATCCGACCCCCATCCCCTGCAGCCAGTCGGATCGCGATCCGTTGAACGGTCCGGTCACCTTCCCCAGGTCGTAGAAGCCGTGCACCGAGAGGAGCGCGGTGCCGCGCGGGTTCGGCGTCAGGTCCACGCGGTACTCGGTGTTGAAGAGCACCATGCCGTCGCCGGCCGCTTCCTTGAACGCGTATCCATGCACGGTTCCGATGCCGCCGATCGCGAGGCGTCGCTCGAGCGGCAACTCGCCCCGCGACGTGCCGATGACCGCGCGCGCCGACCACAGCTGACGGCGTGTGAAGGCAAGGTAGCCGCGCGCGTTCAGGACGTGCCGATCGAACTCGGCGTCACCGCCCAGGCCGTGGCCGGTGATCTCGGACGTCCATTCGACGCGCAGTCCCGGCTGCTGCCGCCATCCGAACCCGAAGAGATTATCGGCAAGGTGCCGTTCGTAGGTCGTGACGTCGCCGGCGCCGCTCACCTCGCGCGTGTCGAGCAAGTACCGAAGGACCACCGCGTTGACATGCTGATCCCTGACGAGCGGGTTGCGCCGGAAGTCCTTCTCCTCGTCGCCGAAGAAACCGTAATCGGTCTCGTTCGGCAGCGGCTCGTGCCGATCCCAGCGGACCATCGCGCCCAGCTCGTTGTGGCCGCCCATCTCGAACACCGAAAAGATCTGCTGGCCGCGCCGCCGGTAGTAGTCGCGGAACGAGTTCTTGAACCCGAGCGCGACGAGGCTCTGCTCGAGCGGCGACAACCGCCACAGGTCGTCCGACGCGGTCATGTCGTGCATCTCCGCACCGAGATAGAGCCGCGGCCCTCTGAAGACGGGCCGCTCGATGCCAAGCGAATAGCCGGCGTCGTCGCGCCCGAACTTGTAGGAGACGGTGCCATCAATCACCGTGTGATTGAAGTGCCGGTGATCGAAGATCGTCGTGGCGAACCCGACGGACGGCGCGAAACCGTCGACCGGCGTGTAGAAGTCTTCGCGCCGCTCGGTGCCCGACGTGAACGAGGTGTGCGCGTCGTTGCCGCGCAGCGGCACGATGACGATCCGCCGGCCGTTGCGGTGTTCGACGGTGGTGTCGTGCGCGGGGGACAGCGCTCCCCCGCTCGTCTTCACCACCCGTTCGATCGCCTGGCCGACCGTCCGCTTGTTGAAGATGTCGCCGGGCCGGACCTCCAGCGTTTCGCGGACCCGGCGCGCTGCACTCGCCGCCAGCCCGGTGACCTCGACGTCGTCGATTCGTCCCTCGTCGACGCGCAGCGTCAGCACGCCGTCGTCGAAGGTGGCGGTGACCTGCGCCTCGGTGTAGCCGTCGCGGTCGTAGCGCTCTTTGAGCGCCGCCGCGACCGCCTCGGGACTCGAGCGGAGCGGCGCGCCCTCGCGGAGATCGAGCAGCCATAGGGCGTCCTCGTGCGAGTAGACGGACGCGCCTTCGAGCACGAGGGACGAAACCGGCGGACCTTGCTGCGGGAGTGCGGAAGGAGGCGGCTGGGCGGCGGCGACGCGAACCAGCAGACAGAGAAGCAGCGGCAGGATCAGCACACCGCGGACCGTGTGGTGCCGCTCCATCAGGGCACTGGGACGAGAGTCACGCGCGCGAAGTTCCCCGACGTCCACTCGAAGAGCTGCACGCGCGGCGTGCCGTCCTCGAGCGTGACGATCATCTGCAGCAGCGACTGATCGGTCAGCTCCGCGGCGTCGGTGCGGGAGGGATGGGATGGGCCGCGCGGATGCGAGTGATAGGCGCCGCGGACCGTCCGTCCGGTGGCGCGCGCGACGCGCAAGGCATCGAAGTGGTCGCGCGGCCGCACCAGGAAGCGGCTCGGGCTCTCGCGGAGGTTGCGAGCCGGCCAGCATTCATCGATCGCGTCGGCGCGCCCGAGCAGCAAGCCGCAGCATTCGTTCGGCGCCGCCCCCACGGCGTGCGCCGAGACGCTGGCAAGCACCGCCTGCCGCACGCGCACGCGCCTCACCCGGCCATGCTCTCGACGACCATCGCGGTGCCCATCCCGCCGCCGATGCAGAGCGCCGCGGCGCCGCGTCCGCCGCCGCGCCGCTGGAGCGTGTGCACGAGCGTCGTCAGCACGCGCGCGCCGCTCGCGCCGATCGGATGGCCGAGCGCGATCGCCCCGCCATGCACGTTCACCTTCTTCGGATCCAGCTTCAGCTCGCGCACGACGGCGAGCGACTGCGCGGCGAACGCCTCGTTCAGCTCGATGACGTCGAGATCGTCAACCGTCAGCTCGGCGCGCTCGAGCGCGCGCCGCATGGCCTCGACCGGGCCCATGCCCATGATCTTCGGATCGATGCCGGTCGTGCAGTACGACAGGATCCGCGCCAACGGCTTTCGTCCGTTCTTCTGCGCCGACGATTCGGTCCCGATGACGAGCGCCGCGGCGCCGTCGTTGATGCCGGAGGCGTTGCCGGCCGTCACGGTGCCGTCCTTCTGAAATGCGGCGCGCAAGCCCGCGAGCTTCTCGACGGTCGTTCCGGCGCGTGGGTATTCGTCACGCGTGACCTTCAGCGGCTCTCCCTTCTTCTGCGGGATCTCGACCGCGACGATCTCGTTGTCGAACACGCCGGAGTTCACCGCCTGCTCGGCGCGCTTCTGGCTCTCCGCGGCGAAGGCGTCCTGGTCCGCGCGGGAAACGTTGAAGCGGCTCGCAACTTCTTCCGCGGTGATGCCCATGTGGCAGCCGCTCATCGCGCAGGTGAGCCCTTCGAGCAGCATCGAGTCGACCAGCTCGCCGTTGCCCATGCGATAGCCCCAGCGTGCCCCCTTCACGAGATAGGGCGCGTTGCTCATCGATTCGGTACCACCGGCCAGCATCAGATCGATGAAGCCGGCTTTGACGGCCTCGACGGCGTGGACGACGGCTTGCAACCCCGACCCGCAGACGCGGTTGACGGTTTCGGCCGGCACCTCGACGGGCACGCCGGCCTTGATTGCCGCCTGGCGCGCCACGTTCATCCCCGCACCCGCCTGCAGCACGCATCCCATGATCACGTCACCGATGTCGGCTGCCTTGATGTTGGCGCGCGCGATCGCTTCCCGAATGACGACCGCGCCGAGATCCGCGGCGCTCAAGTCCTTGAACACGCCGCCGAACGAGCCGATGGGCGTGCGACAAGCAGATAAAATGACGGCTGAATCCATGTCACCTCGTGGGCTGATGCTATTGACGATCGCGGTCTCGGCGTCTATGCTCCGTCGCGATTCACCTCGCGCGCCATCGTCTTTGTTCCACCATCAGGAGTTGTCCATGCGACGCATCCTTCGGTGCATCGCGGCGTTCGCCGCGTGTGCCGTCCTGCTGACGCCGACGATTACCGGTCAGAGCCAGACCTCGTCGCCGTCCACCGTCGCGAGCCCGGTGCCCGCGATCCCGTTCGAGAAGTATTCGCTGCCGAACGGCCTCGAAGTCATTCTCTCAGAAGATCACCGGCTGCCGCTGACCGCGGTCAACCTGTGGTATCACGTCGGTCCGGCCAATGAGATCCCGGGACGCACCGGGTTCGCACACCTCTTCGAGCACATGATGTTCCAGGGCTCGAAGCACGTCGCCGCCGATACTCACTTCAAGATCCTCGAAGGCGCCGGCGCCAGCCTGATCAACGGCACGACCGACTTCGACCGCACCAATTACTTCGAGACCGTCCCGGCGAATCAGCTCGAGCTCGCGCTCTGGATCGAGTCGGATCGCATGGGATACCTGCTCGAGAAAGTCGATCGCATTGCGCTCGCGAATCAGCAGGACGTGGTGCGCAACGAGCGGCGGCAAGGCGTCGAAAATCAGCCCTACGGCATCGCTGAAGAAGCGATGTTCCATCAGCTGTTCCCGAAGACGCATCCCTACTACGCGTCGGTCATCGGGTCGCACGCCGACATCCAGGCGGCCCAGCTTGACGATGTGAAGGCGTTCTTCAAGCAGTACTACGCACCGAACAACGCGAGCCTGGCCATCGTCGGCGACATCGACAAAGCGGCCACGAAGCAGCTGGTCGAGAAATACTTCGGGCCGCTGAAGCGCGGCGCCGACGTGCCGCCCATCACCGCAACCACTCCGCCGATCACGACGGAGCGCAAGCAGACCGTGAAGGATCACATCGAGCTGCCGCGCGTCTACATGGCGTGGATCACGCCGGCGATCTTCAAGGCGGGTGACGCCGATGCGGACATCGCCGCTGATATCCTGGGCGGCGGGAAATCGGCCCGCCTCTACAAGCGCCTCGTCTACGAAAAGCAGATCGCCCAGCGCGTCGCCGCGCAGCAGTACTCGCTGATGCTGGGATCGGTCTTCAACATCGAAGTGACGGCGCGTCCGGGCCACACCCTCGAGGAGCTCGAGGCCGCGATCGACGCGGAGCTGGCCACACTTCGCCGCGAGGGTCCGGACGATTCGGAGATCGAGCGCGCGCGCAACTCGATCGAGACGCGCATGGTGCGTGGTCTCGAGAACCTGGGCGGGTTCGGCGGCGTCGCCGATCGCCTCAACATGTACAACCACTTCCTCAAGGACCCGGGGTATCTGCCGCAGGATGCGGCACGCTATCGCGCCGTGACGCGCGACTCGGTGCGCCAGTTCGCGCAGGACTATCTCTCGACCGACACGCGCGTCGTCATCCGGGCGGTTCAAGGGGAACAGGAGCTCGATCCGCCAGTGCCGACGCCGCCCGCGCCGAAGGCGCAGCCGGGCGAAGGGGCCGAATCAATCAACCAGGACGCCGCGTGGCGCGCGCAGATGCCGAAAGCCGCATCGGCGCGGTCGATGCAGCTGCCCGTCCCGCGCAGCTTCACGCTGTCGAACGGCTTCACCGTCCTTTACACGGAGCGTTCCGGGCTGCCGATTGTCTCGGCGAACCTGGTCGTGCGCAGCGGCAGCGAGCGCAACCCGGCGGATCGTCCCGGGCTGGCCGGGTTCACGGCCGCAATGTTGACCAACGGCACGGCAACACGAAGCGCGCTGCAGATTGCCGACGAAGCGGCGCAGCTCGGCGCGACGCTCGCGGCCTCGTCGACCATGGACGCGTCGACCGTGACGGTGAGCTCGTTGTCGTCGAACTTCGGAGCCGCGCTGGCGCTTGCCGCGGACGTGGCGCTCCATCCATCCTTCCCCGCCGAAGAGCTCGAGCGAGAGCGCAAGAGCCGCCTCGCAGCGATCGTCGACCAGCGTGCCAACCCGGCGACCGTCGCCGCGAACGTGTCGAACGCGGCGCTGTTCGGACCGAAGCACCCATATGGCTACTCGGAGCTGGGCAGCGAAGAGTCGGTGAAGCAGATCACGCGCGACGAGCTGTCGGCGTTCTGGAAGAAGAACTACCTGCCCAACAACGCCGCATTGGTCGTTGCCGGCAACATCTCCGGCGACGAGCTGAAAGCGCTGGCCGAAAAAGCGTTCGGTGGATGGACCCGTGGGACGCTCCCGGCTGCCTCCTCCGCAACGCCGGCGAGCACGCCGGCGCGACTGGTGATCGTGGACACCGGGAGCGCGCAGCAGTCGCAGATGCGCGCGGTCACCATCGGTGCCGCGCGATCGACCACGGACTTCCCTCGCATGCAGGTCCTGAACGAAGTGGTCGGCGGGCTGTTCTCGAGCCGCATCAATCTCAATCTGCGCGAGGAGCACGGCTACACCTACGGCGCGTTCTCGCGCTTCGTCTATCGCCGTCAGCCCGGCTACTTCGTCGTCGGCAGCGGCATTCGGACCGACGTAACCGCGCCGGCGGTGTCCGAAGTGATGAAGGAGCTCAAGCGCATCACGACCGATCCGATCACCGAAGAGGAGCTGGCCCTCGGCCGCGACTCGATCGTGCGATCCCTGCCGGCGGATTTCGAGACCAGCGGCAGCACCGCCGCGGCGCTCTCGAACATCTACGTCTACGATCTCGGCGCGCAGTACTACTCGGAGCTGCCGCGGCAGATCTCGCTGGTCAACACGGAATCCGTGCTTGGCGCGGCCCGCAAGTACATGGCGCCGGCGCGCGTGATCATGGTCGTGGTCGGCGATCGCAAGCGGATCGAGCCGGAGCTGCGGAAGCTGAATCTCGGGCCGATCGAGATTCGTGACAGCGACGGGAAGGTGCTGAAGCAGTAACCGTCAGGAGGCCAGCTCGGGGCGATCGCGAAACTGTTCGAGGGCTTCCGGGTTGGCCAGCGCCTCGCGGTTCTTCACAGGACGGCCGTGCACGACGTCGCGCACGGCCAGTTCGACGATCTTCCCGCTCTTGGTGCGCGGGATCTCGCTCACCTGGACGACGCGCGCCGGCACGTGACGCGGCGTCGTGTTCTCGCGGATCTGGCGGCGGATGCGCTCGATGAGCCGCGCGTCGAGCGACACGCCGTCGCGCAGCCGCACGAACAGCACGATCCGCTCGTCACCGCTCCACCTCTGGCCGATGACCAGGCTCTCGACCACCTCCGGGAGCTGCTCCACCTGCCGATAGATCTCCGCCGTCCCGATGCGCACGCCGCCCGGGTTCAACACTGCGTCGGAGCGGCCATAGATGATCAGGCCGTCGTGCTCGGTGAGCTCGACGTAGTCGCCGTGCGTCCACACGCCGGGGAATCGCTCGAAGTACGCGGCGCGATACTTCCGCCCGTCGGGATCGTTCCAGAAGCCGATCGGCATCGACGGGAACGGCATCGCGCAAACCAGCTCGCCTTTCTGTCGGCGCACCGGCCTCCCCTGTTCGTCGAACACGAGCACCTTCATGCCGAGGCCGCGCGCTTGAAGCTCACCGCGCCAGACCGGACCGATCGGATTCCCAAGCGCGAAGCAGCTGATGATGTCGGTGCCGCCCGAGATCGACGCAAGGTGAATGTCGGGCTTCACGTCCCGATAGACATAATCGAAGCTCTCCGGCGCCAACGGCGATCCCGTCGAGGTCATCGTCCTCACCGTGTGGAGCCGATGCGTCTTGCGCGGCCGCAGTCCCGCCTTTGCGGCCGCGTCGATGTACTTTGCGGACGTCCCGAAGAGCGTCATGCCGGCTTCGTCGGCAAAGTCGAACAGCACGTTGCCGTTCGGGTGGAACGGCGACCCGTCGAACAGCAGCAGCGTCGCCTGTGACGCGAGCGCCGACACGAGCCAGTTCCACATCATCCAGCCGCAGGTCGTGAAGTAGAAGACGCGGTCGTCCGGCTTGATGTCGCAGTGGAGCTGATGCTCCTTCAGGTGTTGAATGAGCGTGCCGCCGGCGCCATGCACGATGCACTTGGGGACGCCGGTGGTGCCCGATGAATACAGGATGTAGAGCGGATGATTGAACGGGAGCTGCTCGCAATGGAGCGGCTTGCCGCGATGCGGCGCGACGAAGTCGTGCCACGTGAGGTGCGGGAGATCGTCGCCGCGGCAGTCCGCATACGGAAAGATCACGGTCCGCTCGACCGACGGCAGTTTCGCGACCACCTCACGCAGCTTTGGAATGCAGTCGATCCGCTTGCCGCTGTAGAAGTACCCATCGGCAGCCACGAGCACGCGCGGCTCGATCTGTCCGAACCGGTCGAGCACCCCTTGCGCGCCGAAGTCAGGTGAACACGACGACCACACCGCGCCGACCGCTGCGGCGCCGAGCGCGGCCACGACGGCCTCCGGCGTGTTCGGCACGAACCCGGCGACGCGGTCGCCCGGCTGGATGCGCATCGCGCGTAGCGCGGCGGCGAACGCCGCTACTTCCGAGCGCAGGACGTCCCACGACACCGTGCGTGTCGCGCCGGTTTCCGATTTGAAAAGGATCGCCGGCGCCGGACCCGATCCGCGGAACAGCAGGTTCTCGGTGAAGTTCAGGCGGACGTGTGGAAAGAAGCGCGCGCCCGGCATGCGATCGAGGTCCTCGACGACCGGGCCCCCCTTCAGCGACGCGCGCACGCCGGCGAACTCCCACATCGCCTGCCAGAACTCGTCGGGCCTCGAGATCGACCACTCGTAGAGCCGCCGGTACTCGATGGGCGCACCGACGCCATAGCTCCAGCGCGGTGAGTCGATCTGCCGTGCAAATCGCACGAGATTGCTATCGAGAATCCGTTGCGACGAGGGCGTCCACAGGGGTTCGCTCATTCCAGCTCGATTATATTTGCCCTCGCGAGCGCGCTAGGGCGCACCTTTAGGTGCGCCTGCGATGGCGCCTCTAAAGAGGCGCCCTACCGTGGGGCGTTATGTGAGAGACCCGCCTGTTGTAGGGCGGGTCTTCAGACGCGGCCTACGTGAGACTGTTGTAGGGCGGGTCTTTAGACCCGCCGTTCACGGTTTAGGGCACGGCATAGGTTTCGCGCTTGAAGATCGTGAAGCCACGCGCGAGATAGTTTGGGAGCGCGGACGAATGATCGAGCGTCGACGTGTGCAGCCACACGCGTGACGCGCCGCGCGCCCACGCGCGCTCGACCGCAGCCGTCAGCAGATGCTTGCCCAGCCCGCGGCCGACGAAGTCCGGCAGCAGCCCGAAGTACGCGATCTCCACCGATCCGTCGTCGACCTTGCGGACCTCGAAGTAACCGGCGGGGACGACGCCGACGGCCATCACCCACAGCTCGAGCGCCGGATCGGCGAAGTAACGCAGGATGTCGTCATCCGTCCACACCAGCCGATCCACCCAGTGGTACGTCCGGCCGACTTCGCCATAGAGATAGCGCCAGAACGCCGGCGGGACGGGCTCGACGCGCTCGATCCGGACGCCCTCGCGCGGCGCACCGGCGCCGCGCAGATCCGAGGGGCTCCGCATCTCGAGATACGTCCGCGTCGCGGTGCGGCTCACGCGAGGTTACTCTCCGCGCGCGCGCACGAGCGCCTCGCGCCAGCGGGCCGCGCTCGTGAAGACCGAGTCGATTGCCTCGCCGCTCCCCAACGAGTCGCGCATGTCGGTCATGGCGCGGATCATCAGGTCGAGCGACTCGCGCAGTACGTCTTCGTTGGTGGCGGCGATGTCGCGCCAGATCGCGGCGGGGCTCGCGGCGAGGCGCGTCGCATCCATGAGCCCCGGCCCCGCGAGCTCCAGCCCGGCGTCCCCCCCCAGCTTGCCGACGACGTGCATGAGCGCGCTGGCGGTGAGCTGCGGCAGATGGCTGACCGCGCCGACGAGGCGATCGTGAAGGTCGGCGGTCATGATGTGCGGGACGGCGCCGAGCCCGGTGACGAACGCATCGAGCCGGTCGAGCGTGTCGGCGGGCTCGGCACGGGGCGTCAAGAT
>JBKPRU010000012.1:0-6542 GCA_046734675.1 Acidobacteriota bacterium | reverse complement strand
GTCGTCCGCCAGCTGCTCTGCGAATCGCTGCTCCTGTCGCTCGTCGCATCCGCTGGCGGCATCGCCCTCGCGTACGCCAGCTTCGGCGCAATCGTCGCGCTCGTGCCGATCGAAGTCCCGCGGCTCGATCAGGCCTCGATCGACGGCCGCGCGCTGCTCGTGGCGGTCGCTCTGGCGCTTGTCACGTCCGTCATCGTCGGTGTCCTCCCGGCGTGGCATCACACTTCGCAGCGTCTCCTGCCGGAACTGCAGGAGCGCGCGTCCGCGGGCACGACCGGTGCCGCCTCGCCGCGCGTACGAAAAGTGTTGGTCGCCGCACAAATTGCCGCCGCGCTCGTGCTGCTGACGGGGGCCGGTCTCTTCACGCGCAGCTTCGTCGCGCTGCTGCGGCTCGATCTCGGGTTCGATCCGAATCACGTGGTGACATTTCGTGTCAGCGGACCGGAGCCCGCCGCGACCACGCAGGGCTGGGCGCTCGTCGACGCGATCGTCGATCGCGCGGTTCGCGTGCCGGGCGCGATCGCCGCTGGTGCGATTTCCGAACGGCCGTTTGCGCACGGTCCCATCGGCATGGACAGCGGCGTCGTGCTGGAAGGGCAGCCGATCACGAGCGCCAGCTTCACGCGGAACCCGATCGTGAACTGGGAGGTCGCAACCCCCGGCTACTTCGCCGCGATGGATATCCGGTTGCTTCGCGGACGGCTGTTTACGGACAAGGACACGGCGAAGACCCCGCCGGTGGTGATCGTCAGTGAAGCCCTCGCCGATCGGCTGTGGCCGGGACAGGATCCGGTCGGCCGCCGTCTTCTGACTTACGGCGCACCCAATGAGCGCGATCGTCCGGGCTGGCAAACCGTGGTCGGCGTTGTCGAGAGCGCACGTTATCGCGAGATCGAGACACCGCGATTCGACCTGTATCTGCCGTATCGCCAGGCGCCTGACCCGGTCCAGTACTTCGTACTCCGCGTCGCCGGCGATCCCGCCGCGGCCGTGCCCTCACTCCGCGGCGTGATGTCCGAAATCAAGCCACGCGTCCGCGTGGATGCGATTTCGACGATGACCGACATCGTCGGACGTGTGCGCGCGCCCTGGCGCTTCAGCGCGGTGGTCGTGTCGATCTTCAGCATGATGGCGGTGACGTTTGCGGGGGTCGGCATCGCCGCGCTCATCGCGTATGCCGTTCGCCAGCGGACGCGCGAGATCGGCGTGCGGATGGCGCTCGGCGCCACGCGGCGTCACGTTGTCACGCTGTTGATCAAGGAAGGGACCTGGATGACGGCGAGCGGCGTTGCCGTGGGCGCCGCGGCGGCATGGATGCTGCGCCGCTCCGTCGCCCGGCTGCTGTTCGGTGTCTCGCCGGACGACGTCGCGACGTTTGCGATGGTGATAATCGTGCTCTCGAGCGTCGCGCTGCTGGCCGTCTACATTCCTGCGCGTCGCGCGGCCCACGTCGACCCGGCCGTGGCGCTCCGAGGCGAATAGCGCCACGACGAATTCGTCACCGATCAGCGGATGACCGGCGCACGCAGCGTCACGCCAATCCGCAGCCCCTGGCGGACCCGCTCGTTGGGAAGGCCGGGCGGAAGCCGCACGCCGGAGTTGAACCGCTCGCCCGTGCAGAAATACTGCACGTCGAGGGTCATACGCCGTCCCATGGCCACACCGAGGCCCGACGCGGCGGTCCAGTTCGTATACGCGTTCCGCAGGTTGGTGTCGACGCCAACGGTGCCCGCCGACAACGATCCTGTCGTCGACAGCGAAACGCGGCGCCGCACGTTGCCGGCCAGCGTCGCGATGACGGAGTTGTCCAGCAGCGGCTGCGCGAATCCCTCGACGATGCGCACGTTGCGGGTGACGCCGAGGCGCGCCGTCCACGTCCGCGCCATGCGGCGCGCGATCCCGGCGTCGCCGGTGACGTTGAACGCCAGCCGTCCGTCGACCGGGATCAGCGATGATCCCGTGCCGAAGCTGACAGTCGTGCGCTTCGACAGCGCAATCGGCCGGCTGAAGTCGATCCCGGCGTCCACATCATGGACGCGGAGCTGCTGTCCCGGCATGAGGCGCGTCTGACCGACGCGATACGCGTATCCCGTCCTGAGCGACGCGTAACGCGTGAGGCGGCGCGTCAGGGTGAACCCACCTTCCTGCGACGTCATGTCGAGATCGCTGCGATTGAACGTGGTTTGGCGGAAGCGATACGACGCGGCCAGCGCAAACCGACGGCTGAGCGAGCGATTCCAGTCGACATCCGACGTCACCGAGAACGCATTCAGCACGACATTCGCGAAATCGCCGTGTGCCTCCGCCGATTCGAGTTCCGGCGCGACGCTCGTGTCGGTCGTGCCGCCGAATGAATAGAACGGGGAGTAGCTGGCGCTCTGGCTGACGTGGAACTGCTGGCGGAGTCCGGAGAACGTGAGATCGAACGCCGCCTGCTGCCGCATCGGGGTGATGGCCGTGTCGGTGCGGCGCGCGACGGATTGCGCCGCCAGGTCGAAATCGATGTGACGGCCGCGCCGGTGATAGGCCAGCGAGGCGTCGACATCTGCAACCGGACGTGCCTCGGTCGCACTCCGGCCATCGTCGCGGTCGTCGCGGGTGTTACCCGACAACGACAGCGTCATGAGCATGCTCTGGATCGGCGTGGCGCGGCTCGGACGGATCGACAGGGGACCGGATGACGGGGCGGTGTCGACGGGAGCCGTGCTCTGCGCCGATGCGCTCGTGGCGATCGCGATCGTCGCAAACGCCACGCACGCTGAAATGCGGAAGCCTCCGGCGCGCGGCCGCGCGCGCGGAACATTGGGGTCACGGCACGTTTGTGACATCTCGAACCGGCGAACTCTTGTTGCGGTCGAACGGCGCCGTGAGAAGCGCGGCGCGGTAGTGGACGTCGACACACGTGCAAGGCGGCCGCCAGCGGTGACACGGCCACCTCGTTCACGCTAAGTGACTCACATCGGAGCGCATAGCGTGAGCGCGCGAGGCCGCGATGGAAGCAGCATTCACGGTGACGCGCATCGATGCGCAGACTAAAGTCGCGTCACACCGTCGAGGGAACCTCCCCAACGATCGTCAGCAGCAGCCGCATGACGATGACTTCCGTGTTCATCCGTGTCGTTCCGTGGTGGATCTATCATCCGCGTGGGAGCATCCATGCCTTTCAAAAGCCAGGCGCAGCGCCGCAAGTTCGCCCAGCTTCTCGTCGAGGGGAAGATCTCGAACGAGACCTTCGAAGAGTGGAACCGCGAGACAGGAGGCCGGAAGCTGCCGGAACACGTCGCCGGGACGAAGAAAAACAAGAAGCGCACGACGAAGGCCAGGACCACGCGGAAGACCACACGCAAGCCGAGCTCCGGCAAACGCCCGAAGCGCTCGTGACGGTCTGCTCACGCTGAAGGACTGATCGCCGCGACGACATCACATGCGCGGCGCTGAAGGAACGCGCGCTCCGCGGCGTTCTCCGTGAGGGCGAGCGCCGCTTCGAGGGCGCGCGCCGCCTCGTTGTGCCGCCCGAGTCGGCGGAGCAGGTCGCCGCGGACGGCGTGAAACACGTGATACCGCTCCAACGGGATCGCATCGACGAGGGCGAGCGCTGCGGCGGGCCCCTCGACCTCGGCGACGGCGACGGCGCGATTGAGCGCGACCACCGGTCCGGGGGCGACGCGCATGAATTGATCATAGAGCTGCAGGATCTGCCGCCAGTCCGTGCCTGCGGCGCTCGACGCGTCTGCGTGGACGGCGTTGATCGCGGCCTGGATTTGATACGGGCCCGGCTGATTCCGTCGCAGGCACTCGCGCACGAGCGCCTGCCCCTCTTGGATGAGCGGCCGGTTCCATCGCGTCCTGTCCTGGTCTGCCAGCAGCACCAGGTCGCCTGCGGGGCCAACGCGTGCGGGCTGTCGCGCCTCGATGAGCAACATCAGCGCGAGGAGACCCCGCACTTCCATGTCGTCCGGCAGGAGCGCGGCAAGCACACGCGCGAGCCGGATCGCCTCGGCGCAGAGGTCCTCGCGCACCAGGCGGTCTCCGGCACTCGCCGCGTAGCCTTCGTTGAAGATCAAATACAGGACGGCGAGCACCGCCCGCACACGCGCCGGAAGCTCCGCGGCCGCGGGCACGCGATAGGGGATGGCCGCGTCGCGAATCTTTGCTTTCGCGCGCACGATCCGCTGCGCCATCGTCGGCTCCGGTACGAGGAACGCGCGCGCAATCTCGGGCGTCGTCAATCCGCCGAGGAGCCGTAGCGTCAGGGCGACCTGCGCTGCCGGCGCCAGCGCGGGATGACAGCAGGTGAAGATCAGCCGCAGCCGGTCGTCCTGCACGTCGTCCTCGTCGGCGGATTCGTCGCGCGCGTGGAGCAGGGCCGCTTGTGCATGCCGATCCTCGCGTGACGCCTCGCGGCGCAGGCGATCGATGGCGCGATTGCGGGCAGTGGTGATGATCCAGCCGGCGGGACTTGGGGGCAGGCCGGTCTTCGGCCAGCGTTCCATCGCGGCCGTAAAGGCATCCTGTACCGCCTCTTCCGCCGCCCCGATGTCGCGAAGCACGCGGACGAGCACCGCCACCGCGCGTCCGTACTCGGCACGAAACACCCGTTCGATGTCCGCTGTCGTCGGCTCACTCGCGTTCACAATGACGCCTTCTATACGAATGGCACGCCGCTGGATCGACAGCGTGGCGGGCAGGGGGTACTGCACGCGGATTCGCCAGTTCCGGAAATGCCTTGCAGCGAATCGCCACAATTCCTCCATTTACACCCGTTTACGACAGGTCCGTGGTTTGCTCCGTTGCCTTTGCGACCGTTTGTTTCCGCAACTCAACAGCGAGGTGGCGATGAAGCATCGAACAGCGATAGCTGCGTTCCTGGCGGCCTGTGGGCTCCTGGGCGCGGCACCCGCGCACGCCGACCCTATCGTCGTGACCACGGCCACGATCAGCACGTCGGCAGTCTTCTCGTGCCGTGCAACCGTGCCATGCACTGGTGAAGGGACGAACACGTTGACCATCGGGTCTGGTGCGAACACGGCCACGCTGACATTCACTGGCGTCAATTCCACGTTCGACGTCACCAAC
This sequence comes from Acidobacteriota bacterium, assembly GCA_046734675.1. Lineage (GTDB taxonomy): Bacteria > Acidobacteriota > Vicinamibacteria > Vicinamibacterales > 2-12-FULL-66-21 > QHWT01. Next base: position 1,466 of record JBKPRU010000012.1, on the reverse strand, counting down.
GAGGCGATGCCCATTACGCTCGGACAATTCGAGCTGAACGCGCCTGAGGGCTTCCTGTTCCCCGTCCACCAGACGAACCCCGAAGGGTTGCCGATTGTGAGGTTCTCGTTCACGCTGAGCGAGGGCGGGCACTCGAATCTCTGGCAGCTTGGACCGGGCGGTGGAAACGTGCTGCCGGTACAAATCGGACAGGCGGCCCTCGTGCGCTCGGTCGGGCCGAATCCGCTCGTGCCAGGCTATGGCCTGGTGGTCTACACGCTCGATCCATTCCCGTTCGTCATTCGACCGGGACGGACGGCATTTACGGCCAATGTCGGCGCGACGCCGGAACCTGCATCCATGCTGCTGCTCGGGACAGGTCTCGTCGGCAGCATCGCGGCACACCGCCGGCGCAATCGCCAGCAGTCCTGACATCAGAACACGCGCGGCATGGCCATGCGCCATGTCGCGCGGCCGCTCCGACCGCGACGCGCGGCACAACAAGTCGGCGGCGGCGGCGAAGATGCTGGGGGTATCGCGCAAGCAGCTGTACGTGCGGCTGCGACATCACGGAGTGCATTGAGGGGTAGACCGGCTACCGGCGACGCAGCTCCTCGATCGGACACGTGAGCCGCGGACGCTCCGGATCGCTGATATCGAGCTGATCCCAGCGCGCGACGTAGCCGCCGAGTTCGTGTCCCAGCAGCAGCTTCACGCCCACACCCAGGCGCTCGAACAGGCCGGCCGCGCCAATCACATACTCGCCAATCGTCAGGCCACGCCCGTGCTTCTCGGCGCGAAATTCCTCGAGCCGTCCCATTGGCTTGTTGTTGACGCTCAGCACCTGTCGTCCAACCAACCGATCGAGGCGCAGCTCGCCGCGCTGCGTGTCGTCCGCCGAATCCGCAGCATGTGGTGTCATGACGATCCCGGAATGCGCGCGACCCAGCGCCGCAACCGTTGCTCCACCGTTGCGGCTGACGTCTCGCCGAACGCGCGATCCACCTTCACGTGGTCTGCGATTTCCAGCACGTCGCCAATGGGGATGCGCAGCGGCCGTCCTTCGTCGACGGCAAATCCATGCTCGAGGGCCGCGACCCATCGTCCGAGTGAAGGCCGCACCCGGTGGGCGAGCACGGCCGGCCCGATCTCGATCGCCGAGACGCGGACGGGCCCGTGTCGGCCGTTGTCGAGGACCACGCTGTCGACGCGGCCGATCTCGCGTCCGTTCCGATCCACGACTTTCTTGTCCAGCAGATCGCGAACCAGATCCATTCAGCCTCCGACGATTTCCAGCGGAATCACCACGATCGCCAGCACGCATGCGAGCAGCGTCAGGCCGGCCAGCAGCGCGTTGCCGATCGCGCCACTCGTGTGTTCCTTCACGTATTTCGGATCGTTCATCAGGATGAGGAAGGGCAGCACGACGGCCGGCATGATGACCACAGTCAAGGCCACCGACAACATCGTCAAGCGCAGTGGATCGA
>JBKPRU010000011.1:0-11106 GCA_046734675.1 Acidobacteriota bacterium | reverse complement strand
TCTACGTGGTGACGGGGGCCGAGCTGTCGCCCACCCGCCAGCGCATCGCGCACCGCAACGCGCTGTTCCGCAACCTCGGCGGCTGGCGCTTCGAGGACGTGTCGGCAAAAGCCGGCGTCGACCTCGCGGCCTGGGGGCAGGGCGTGTGCGCCGGCGACGCCGACGGCGACGGCCGGCTCGATCTCTACGTCACCAACTGGGGCGCCAACGTGCTGTTCCGCAATCGCGGCGACGGCACATTCGAGGACGCGACAGCAAGTGCAGGCCTCGCCGCCGGCGGCTGGAGCACCGGCTGCACCTTCTTCGACGCGGATAACGACGGCGACCTCGACCTCTATGTCGCGCGGTATGTCGACACGACGTGGGACTCGGTGATGCGCGCCGCCCGGACGCTCGTCTGGCGCAACGGTCCGCACATCATGGTTGGACCGGCGGGACTTCCCGGCGAGGCGGATCTCTTCTTCGAGAACGTCGGCAAGGCCCGCTTCGTCGAGGGGGCGGACGCGCATGGCCTCACCGACGCGGCACGCGCGTATGGCTTCGGCGTGGTGGCGACCGACTACGACGACGACGGGAACGTCGATCTGTTCGTGGCCAACGATTCGAACCCGAACTTCCTGTATCACAACCGCGGCGGCGGCCGGTTCGAGAGCACCGGGCTGCTCGCGGGCGTGGCGGTGAACGGCGAGGCGCGCGCGCAAGCCGGGATGGGCGTCGACGCCGGCGATTACGACGGTGACGGGCGCCTCGATCTCGTGCTCACCGCGTTCGCCCACGATCGCAACACGCTCTATCGCAACATCGACGGCCGGCAATTCGAAGACGCCACCGTCGCGGCCGGCCTCGGCGCGTCCACGTTCGTGCGCATGGGATGGGGCACCGCGTTCCTCGACGCGGATCTCGATGGCCGGCTCGACCTCTTCTTCGCGAACGGCCACATCTTCTCGGACATCGACAAGTATCCGGCGCTCGCCGAGACCTACCGCCAGAAAAACCAGCTGCTGCTGAATCTCGGATCGAAGTTCCGCGACGTCTCGGAACGCGCGGGCGCCGGCCTGCAGCTCGCGCGTGTCGCCCGCGGACTCGCCGTCGGCGATCTCGACAACGACGGCGACCTCGACCTCGTCGTCAACAACACGGACGATGCACCGACGGCGCTCGAGAACCGCCAGGCGACGAAGCGTCACTGGATCACCGTGCGCGCGACCGCGCCCGCCGGCAACCGCTTCGCCATTGGCGCGAAGGTCACGGTCTCCGCAGCCGGGCGCACGCAGGTGCGCGAGATCCGATCCGGCGGCAGCTTCCTGTCACAGAACGATCTGCGCGTGTACTTCGGGCTTGGAGACTACGCCGGCCCGGTCGATGTCGCGATCCGCATGCCGGGCGGACGCCAGTGGACGTGGAAGCAGCTGCCGGTCGATCGCCTGCACATCCTCGAGCTGTCGCAATGAGGCGCCTCCTCGTCCTTGTCGCCATCATCATCGTCATCATCAGCGCCGGCCGAACATTGCGCGCCGGCCAGACGCCGGGTCCAAAGACCCGGCCTACAGGAGAAACAGGGGCCGCACAAGACGGCGTTTACCGGCCGAAGCTCTCGGTGCCGGAATCGATGCGGCCGTTTCTCGCGCATCTCGAGCCGGGAGCGGACGCGTTTCCGCTCGAGCGGACGGCGCAGGAGCTCGACGCGCGGCTTGGCCAGCTCTCGGACGCGCTGCGCGCAGGCGGCCCGCGCGTGACCGCCGTCCCCGCCGATCTGCTCGATCCATCGTTCCGCGGCGCGCGCCTCCTGCCCACGGCATCGTCGCCGTCGAGCAGCGCGGCACTCGAAGTGACGCGGGCGGCCGACCTGCCGCACGATCTCACCGTCGACGCGCGGGCGTTTGGCGGGGAGCTGCAGCGGCTCGTTGGCGAGATGCGCGACGTCATGGTCGCCGAGTTCCTCATCACCGCGATCGACGGCGACGACGGCGCAGAGGCTCCGTCAACCGTCCGAACCACGATCCGCTACGACATCGTTGGCGCCGGCACGCGGGCCTATCGCGTCCAGCACGTCGGCGAGTGGGAAATGCGCTGGCGCGCGCAGCGTGCGGCAGGCCGCGCCGACTGGCGCGTCGTCGAGTGGCGGACCACGTCGCACGTCACCAGCCGCGCCCGCGCGCCAATCTTCACGGAGATCACCGACCGCGCGCTCGGGAGCAATGCGTCGTTCCGCGATCAGTTGAGCATCGATCTCGACGCCTGGATGGCGACGTTCGACTCGGTGCTGACGCGAGACTCGAACGGCCATCACGGCGTGTCGGTGGGGGATGTCGACGGCGATGGGCTCGACGATCTCTACATCGCGCAGCCGGCGGGTCTTCCCAATCGCCTGTATCGCAATCGCGGCGACTCGACGTTCGAAGACATCACGGACCAGGCGGGCGTCGGCGTGCTCGACGACACCGCGCAATCGCTTTTCGCAGACGTCGACAACGACGGCGATGAAGATCTCGTGCTCTCGACCGCGGTGCAGCCGATGCTGTTCCTGAACGACGGCCACGGCCGCTTCACGCCGGTGCCGGACGCGTTCCGCCTCGCGCGCCCGCCCCAAGGGGTGCTGACCTCGATCGCGATGGCCGACTACGACCGCGACGGCTTCCTCGATCTCTATCTCTGCGTCTACTCGTACTTCTTCGGCGCTGGCGAGGACAAGGCGGGCACGCCCGCGCCGTATTACGACGCGCGCAATGGCCCTCCGGCAATTCTCTTCCGCAACGACGGCCACGGGCATTTCGTCGACGTGACCGAGGAGGCCGGGCTGAAGGGGGGAAACGATCGCTACCATTTCGCTGCCGCGTGGGGCGATTACGACGATGACGGGTGGCCAGACCTGCTCGTCGCCAACGACTTCGGCACCAAGAATCTCTATCGCAACCTCGGGCGCAGGAACGGCGTCGTCACGTTCGAGGATGTCGCGGCCGCCGCCGGGGTCCTCGATTACGGCGCCGGGATGAGCGCCGCGTTCGTCGACTACGACAACGACGGGCGGCTCGACATCTACACCGGCAACATGTGGAGTGCGCCGGGCCAGCGCGTGACTGCAGCCTCATCGTTCATGCCTGACGCGACGCCGGACGTGCGTGCACGCTATCGCCGGCACGTCCGCGGCAACTCGCTCCTGCGCAACCTCGGCGACGGCCGATTCGAGGACAAGACGCTCGACGCGCGCGCGAACATCGGTCGCTGGGCGTGGTCGTCGGACGCCTTCGACTTCGACCGCGACGGCTGGGACGATCTCTACATCGTCAACGGCATGCTCACGCGCGCCGCTTCTTCTCTCAGCGCTCGCGGGGCCCCACCCCCGCTCGCTGGCGCTGCGGCGCTCGAAGCCTCGCGCCTCGCGGCGGCGGCAGGCGCTGGCCGCGCAGATTTGGAAAGCTTTTTCTGGCGCCAGGTCGTCGCGCACTCGCCGCTCACGCGCGTTCCCGGCACGCCCTACGACGACGCGTGGCGCGCGATCAATCAGTTGTTGATTCATGGATCGATCGCGAGCCACCAGCGCAACGTGTTCCTGCGCAACGATCGCCACGGCGGCTTCGACGACGTGTCCGGCGCGATCGGACTCGATCTCGACCAGGACGGCCGGTCGTTCGCGGTGCTCGACGTCGATCGCGACGGCGACGAAGATCTGGTCGTCATGGCGGCCCGTCAGGCGCCGCAGGTGCGGGTGTTCCGGAACGATTTCGACAACGGTGATCGTCCGCCTGAAGGCGGAAGCCACAGGGGATCGTCTGTCGCCCTGCGGCTCACGGGCACGAAAAGCAATCGCGACGCGATCGGCGCGCGCGTGACCGTCGAGACGGATCGGTTGAAGAAGACCCGCATCGTGCAGGCCGGGTCCGGATTCCTTTCGGAGCACTCGAGAGAACTGGTCATCGGTCTCGGCGCGAGCGAGCGAATCACGAAGCTCACGATCGACTGGCCGTCGGGCGCGACGCAGACGGTCAACGACGCCGCGCTGAACACGCGCATGCGCGTGATCGAGGAGGGCGCGGTCGCCGCGGAACCATTTGCGCCGCGCTCGACGATGAAGTCGTCCGCCACGGCATCGGCGCACGCCGCCGCGCCGTCGACGACGTGGATGTACGAACCGTTTCCGGCGCCGGACTTCTCGCTGCCGGACGTGGCCGGTCAGATGCGATCGCTGGCATCGTTGAAAGGGAAGCCGGCGGTGCTGCTTCTCTGGTCGGCCGATGTCCCGGCGTCACGCACGGCGGTCGAGACGCTTGGACGCGGCGCGCCGGCGCTGACACAAGCGGATGTGGGTGCGGTCGCACTCGCGATCGACACGCCGCCGAATCACGCGGCGCTGAAGACGCTGACGTCCGTCGGCGTGCCCGTTGTCGTCGCGAGCCGAGAGGTCGGCGTCAGCTACGCGATCCTCAATCGTCATCTGTTCATGAACCGCCAGGATCTGCGGCTGCCGACGTGCCTGCTGCTCGATGGCGGCGGCAACGTGGTGAAGGTGTATCGCGACCGCGTCGACGCGGCGCAGATCGCCAGCGACGCCGGGAAGATCGACGCTCCTCCCGAGGAGCGCCTCGCGCGCGCGGTTCCGTTCCCCGGCACGTTCTATTCGGGACTGCCGCTTCGCAACTACCTGCCCTACGGCAGCGAGCTGCTCGACGAGGGACTCGAGAGCGCGGCGGTGATCGCGTTCGAACGGGCGGCGCAGGCGAACCCGGGTGCGTCGACGCTGTACCGGCTCGGCACGCTGCTGGCGCGGAGCGGCGAAGCGGCACGCGCGCAGGCCGCGTACGAGCGCGCGCTCGCTCTGCAGCCCGACCTCGCGGAGGCGAACAACGATCTCGGCGCGCTGCTCGCGCAGCAGGGCAACCTCGACGCGGCCGTCGCACGGTTCCGGGCCGCACTCGCCTCGACGCCGGACTATCCTGACGCGTTGAACAATCTCGGGTATGCGCTGCTGCTCTCGGGACAGGATGCTGAAGCGCGCACGCTCTACGAGAAAGCGCTCGCCCTGCAGCCTGACTTTCCCGAAGCGTTGAACAATCTGGGGCTGCTGTTCGGCCGCGCCGGCGACATGACGCGCGCGGAGCGCTACTTCCGCGACGCGCTCGCTCGCCGCGCCGACTACGGCGAAGCCGCCAACAATATCGCGCACGTGCTCGTGCGCTGCTGCAACGACGACCTAGCGATAGCGCTGCTCGACGATCTGCTGAAACGGAACGCGACCTACGAGCCCGCCTACATCACGCTCGCGAAGATTCATTACAGCGTCGGACGATCGACGGAAGCGATCGCGGTGCTCGAACGACTGCTGCAGCGCGACCCGAAAAATGCCGCCGCGCTCGACTTGATCAGGCAATGGAAGGGCTTCTGATTCCGCTTGACATTTCGCCCGCCGAGCCGTAGCTATCTCCTTTCACCACCGGGACTTCGGGTTCGACGGAAGTAGAGGAGGAGACTATGTCTTTCGTCAGAAGGCTGAAGGGCGCCGCAGTACTCGCCCTCGCAGCCCTCGTCCTCATGGCTCATCCCCCAGCGGTTCGAGCCCAAACGACGAGCGCATCGGTGTCCGGGTCCGTTCAGGATTCTCAGGGGGGTGTGCTGCCGGGTGTGACGGTTACGATGACGAGCCGCACGCAAGGCAACGCCCTTACCGCGGTGACCGATGAAGGGGGACGATTCGTGTTCCCGATCGTCCGTCCCGATACCTACACACTGCAGGTCGCGCTTCAGGGATTCAAGACACTCGAGCGCACGAACCTCGTGGTGAACGCGAACGACAAACTTTCGACCGGCGCGTTGAGCCTCGAAGTGGGTGCGATGACCGAGCAGGTCAGCGTCGAGGGGCGCGTCGTCGAACTGCAGTCGACGAGTGGCGAGCGCTCGTTCGCGCTCGAGAGCGAAGCGTTGACGAACATCGCGAACAACGGGCGGATGCTCTTCAACTTCGTGACGCTCGTCCCCGGCGCCGTCCCACAGGCGAATGGGGCGGGCAGCGAGATTGGCGCGGCCGACGGGTTCACCGTCAACGGCCAGCGGCCCAACTCCAACAACGTCACGATCGACGGCGTCGCCAACATCGACACCGGCAACAACGGCGGCAACATGGTGACGACGAACATCGACTCAGTGTCGGAGTTCAAGGTGCTCACCAATGCCTATCAGGCCGAGTACGGACGCGCGGTCGGCGGCCAGATCCAGGTCGTCACCAAGAGCGGCACCACGGACTTCCACGGCTCCGGCTACTGGTACGGCCGCCGCTCCGGGTGGGACGCCAACAACTATTTGAACAAACGGCAAACACCGGAGATTCCGCTCGCGAAGACGTCGCGGAACGACTCCGGCTATACCTTCGGCGGGCCGGTCTCGTTCCCCGGCTTCAACGAAGACAAGCGGAAGCTGTTCTTCTTCTGGAGCCAGGAGTGGCAGCGCCGGACGAACCCGGCGGGCCAGCGCCAGACCCGCGTCCCGACCGCGCTCGAGCGCCAGGGCGACTTCTCACAGAGCGTCGACAGCAGCGGCGATCCGTTCCCCTTCATCCGCGATGCGTCGACGGGCCTGCCCTGCAGCGCCGCCGACACGCGCGGCTGCTTCCAGGACGGCGGCGTCCTCGGACGCATTCCAGCGAACCGCTTGTATGCCCCAGGGCTCGCCGCGTTGAACATCTTTCCCAATGCGAACTTCTCCGGCGGCAGTGGCCTCAACTTCCTCAGCCAGGATCCGGACAGCGCGCCGCGCCGCGAGGATCTGCTCCGCATGGACTTCCAGGCGACCAACAGCTGGCGCGTGACGGGTCGCTACATGAAGAACTCGGAAAACATCCTGCAGGCGTACGGGACGACGTGGGCGGGCAACGGGAGCGATCAGCTGCCGACGCCGACGCTGTTCCTGCACCCCGGTTCCAACTACATGCTGTCGGCGACCGGGACGCTGAACAACACGACCTCGCTCGAAATGAGCTGGGGGCGCGCGTCGAACTCGCTGAATTACCAGCTGCAGCTCGACAAACTGCGCCGCGACAACGCGAACGTCAACGGTCTGCCGCTCCTGTTCCCTGAAGCCGTGCAGGCCGACTACGTCCCGTGGTTCCGTTTCCGGGGCGGACGCACCGGCAACGCCGGCGAGTATCAGACCGATCGCGGCCCGTTCACCAACGAAAACATCACCCACGACGTGATCGTGAACCTCACGAAGGTGTGGGGATCGCACGCGGCGAAGACCGGCTTCTACTTCCAGCACAGTTTCAAGCCGCAGAGCATCTTCGCCAGCTTCAACAGCCAGATCGACTTCAACGACAATTCGAGCAACCCGTTCGACTCGGGATTCTCGTACGCCAACGCGGCGCTCGGTGTCTTCAACACCTACACGCAGGCATCCAAGTACGCGCTGCCCGAGTGGCGCTACAAGAACTTCGAGTGGTACGCGCAGGACAACTGGAAGCCGACCAGCCGGCTGACCCTCGACTACGGCGCGCGGTTCTACTACCTGACGCCGCAGTGGGACACGACGCTGCAGGCCTCGAACTTCCTGCCCGATCAGTTCAACCCGAGCGCCGCGGCGAAGCTTTTCACGCCCGTGTGCATCGGTGCGTCCCCCTGCTCCGGCGACAACCGCCGTGGCATGGATCCCACGCTGATTGCGTCCGGCGCGGTACCGACGTTGGCGAACACGGTGGACGCGCGCTTCATCGGCCGGCTCACACCCGGCTCGAATCGCTTTAACGGCGCCTTCCAGGCCGGGCAGGGCATCAACGATCAACTGCAGGATGGGAACGCCTTCCGCGTCTCGCCGCGGATCGGCGTCGTCTACGACCTGACGGGGAAGGGCTCGACCATCGTCCGCGGCGGCTTCGGGATCTTCTACGACCGGCCGCAGGGGAACATGGTGTTCGACATGATCGCCAACGCGCCGGGCGTGCTGAACTCGACGCTGCAGTTCGGTCAGCTCCAGAGCCTGACATCGGCCGGCGGCGATCCGAATCCGACGCTGTCGCTGAATCCCACCGCGTTCGACTTCAAGCCGCCGCGCGTCAACCAGTGGAACGTGGGGATCCAGCACAAGTTGTATCGCGAGGTGATTCTGGACGTCGCGTACGTGGGGTCCACGTCAACCGATCTGCTGCGGCAGACGCAAATCAATTCTCCGGCACTTGGTGCGACGTTCCAGGCGCAGAACCAGGATCCGACCCGGGCCGAGGGCTCGACGCCCGGATCGACGGCACTGCCGCTCGACTTCCTACGTCCGTTCCCCGGCTACGGCACGATCCGCATGTGGGATTACAGCGGGTATGCGAACTATCACGGCCTCCAGACGTCGGTGACCCGCCGGTTCGACAAGGGGTTCATGTTCTCCGGCTTCTGGGTGTGGAGCAAGGCGCTCGGCATCAACAGCAACGACTTCGCTGCCGGCGTGCCGAATCTGTCGAAGGAAGAGACCAGGCGTCTCGACTACTCGCTGGTTGATTACGATCGTCCACACAACATCGTCCTGAACGCCATCTACCAGATGCCGACGTTCACGAGCAGCAAGGCCCTTGGTCTTCTCGCGAACAACTGGCAACTGTCGGGCGTCTATCGCTGGACGAGCGGCCGTCCCTACACAATCGGCTTCTCGATCCCCGGCATCGGCAACTCGAACCTGACCGGGACCGACAATCCAGGCGCGCGCATCGCGCTCACGTGCGATCCCGGCAAGGGCTATAGCGGCAATCCGTATCAGCAGTTCGACACGTCCTGCTTCGCGCCGCCGCAGCCGGGCAGCAACGGCAATGAGTCGTCGCGGTTCTTCGTGCACGGACCGCCGATCAACAATGTGGACATGTCACTGTCGAAGAACTTCGCGGTGGTGGGCCGAACGAAATTCGAGTTCCGCCTCGACGTGTTCAACGCGCTCAACCACACGCAGTTCACCACCGTGAATGCGACGGCGAACTTCGCGAGCCTGACCGATCGAACGATCACCAACCTGCCGTTCGATGCGAGTGGGAACCTGGTCCGGCCGCAGGGGTTTGGGGCCATCAGTGGTGTGGCGCCGCCACGCCAGCTGCAGCTCGTCACGCGGGTGACGTTCTAAGGGTGAGGCTGCTCGGCGGCTGTGGCCGCCGAGCAGCCGTGAGGAAAGACGAAAGACGGAAGACGGAAGACGGAAGACGGAAGACGGAAGACGGAAGACACACGACAGTTGTAGGGCGGGTCTTGAGACCCGCCGTCCACCTGCAGCGCGCCCTGCACTCTTTCCCGCTATAGTCACCACGTGGACACATCGACGCTGGCGGGTGCAGTCCCGACGCGCCGAGCCTACGCTGCCTGCACGCTGATCGGGCTTGGCGGGCTCTTCTACGGCATCACCGGTCCGCTTCTGAGCACGTTCGTGCCGCCGCTGGTGCGCGACGCGCTCGGCGATCATCGCGCGGCCATCGGCGCGGTGATGGCGATCGACAACGTCCTTCTGCTGCTGCTCGTGCCGCTCGCGGGCGCGATCTCCGATCGCGCGAGCGCGCGCGGCGGCGGCCGTCTTCCGCTCGTGCTCGCCGGGTATGCGCTCTCCGCGGTGGGCATGGCGATCTTTCCCGGGTCCGCGCGATTGGGCATCGCCGGCGTGATTGCCGCGATCCTCGTGTTGTACACGGGCATCAACGTCCAGCGATCGCCGTTTCAGGCGCTGGTCGCCGACGTCGTGCCGTCCGCGTACCGATCGCTGGCCACCGCGTCGGTGACGTTTCAGATGTGCGTGGGCGCGATCGTGTTCCTGATGCTCGGCCGCGCGCTCGGCATGGCTCCCGCGTTCCTGATCGCGTCCGGCGCGGTGGTTGCGACCGCCCTCGCGTTTGCGTTCGGGTTGCACGAGCCGCGCGCGCCCGCGACCGGGCGGAGCGCGGAGACGTTTCGATCGCTCGTCGACGCGGCGTCGACGGCCGTGCGCGGCACCGTCCCGGGCATGCGCGCCATCTTCATCGCGTCGGTCCTGCTGCAGCTCACCTTTCAGACCTTCACCACGTGGTACGTGCTGCACGGAACGGAGCGGTTCGGCGTCCGCCCGGAGGATGTGACGGTCGGCTTCATCGCGTGGGCGCTGGGCGGCGTCATCGGCGCGCTGCCCGCCGGCGTCTTCGGCGTGCGCCTCGGGCGCCGCAACGCGATGCTGCTCGGGTTCGCGTTGATGGGCGTGGCGCTCGTCGCGCTCGATCGCGTCACCGCCGCCGCCCAGGCGACGCCGTTTCTCGCGCTGGCCTCCGCGAGCTGGACGCTCCCGACCGTCAATGCTTATCCGTTGTTCGTCGAGCCGATCCCGCGGGAGCGGCGCGGCGTGCTCGCTGCGCTCTTTCTCCTTTCGATGGCGCTCGGCGGCGCGATTGGCGATCCGCTCAACGGCGCGCTCTTCGATCTCTTCAACGGTTACCGGCACATGTTCCTGCTCATGACGATCTACACTGCGCTCGCGGTCGTCGCAGTGCTCTTCGTCCCTCGTGGAGCAGGGGAGGCCGGTACAGGGCCCGCACAATGAGCCCGGCCAGGCGGCTGGTTGCCCCTGCTCACGTTGCGGCGGGGCTAAAGACCCGCCCTACATCTGAATGCGTGTGCTGTTCGCTGGTTAGTTCTCCGTGACCCTTCCGAAATATTTTCCGGCCGGACTCGTCATCCTCTCGTCAACATAGAGCCAGCGTCAGGAGGGTGTGCGCATGTTCAATCGAGTGTCATTCCTCTGTCTCGTGGTCGGTATCCTCGCGGGCTATGCCGCTGCCGGAACACCCATGACTGCGCAATCGGCGAATTACACGATGCTGCCGAACGCGGTCCACATGCCTGGCGCCAACCTTTCGCTGACCTTGGAAGCAGGTTCGCTGGAAGAACGGGTGGCGCACGTCAACTGTATGGTCAGTGAAGTGAGCGGCGACTGGGTGCGATGCAAGTCGTCCGATTCCTTCCAGGAGGATCGCGAGCAGCGTTGGTACGACATGAAGCGCGTCGTCCAGATCATCAAGCGCGAAAAGTAACGCGTTTCGCTTGTCGCGGGGTCTGAAGACCCGGCTACGTGGAGCCAAAGAGGGCATCGGCCAGGCCCGGGTCGACGAGGACCTCCGTCACTCGTATCACGTAGGGC
>JBKPRU010000010.1:0-28528 GCA_046734675.1 Acidobacteriota bacterium | reverse complement strand
TGTGACGGCGCCGCTCGTCCCGGGATGTTGAAGCCGCTCGCGCGCGCGATCGCAGGCACCGCGCCGCTCGTGTTCGAGTGGATCCGCCCGGAGTTCGCGGCGCGCGTCGGGCTCGACGAGCGTTTGCGCCGTCCGCCTCGTCCGCCGTTCCGCACGATCGTGCAGCAGGAGGTCGACGCCATCACGTCGTCAGCGCTGCAGGCGATCGGTGACGAGCTCGAAGAGCGCGCCGCGGCGTTGGCGGGCATCGAACAGCGGCAGCCGTTCACCGACCGCCGCGTCGCGGAGTTCGGCTTTGCGCTGCCCGACCGTGAACGGCGACGCAACGGCGAAACGAAAGCCGTCATTCGGCGCGCGCTCGCTGCAGATCTGCCCGAGATCGTGAGAGGCAGGCGTGACAAAGCGGAGTTCTCGCACATCTTCGTGGAGGCGATCGGGCAGCTTGGCGGCCGTGGATTTTTCGAGCAGCTGCACACCGCGGACGCCGGGTGGGTCGATGGCGCGATCGCGGTTGCGCAGCACGACCGGCTCACGGCTCTTTACAGGGATCGCGATGGAGCTTACATTCCGATCGCGGGGTCCCTCTGGGCCATTGCCGCCGTCGAGCTCTGGTTCCGGCACACTCGAGGAGCAACGTCGTGACTGACCGAAACGTCCCGTCCGGCGATCCGGCGAACAGCGATACGGCGCCGTTGCGCCCGAGCCGCAAACGATACGAGGCGCCGCGCCTGGTCGATTACGGCGCGATCAGCAAGCTGACGCAGTCTGGCGGCGTCACGATTCGAGACAACGGCAACATGTTCCAGCGCGCGCCGTAAGGCGCGAGTGCCGCAGCCATGCCCGCCTACCGATACTGCGGCACGACGATCGTCAGCAGCATCGAGCTGCCGATGCTCGAGCGCGGCGCCGCCGGCGAGGCGGCCCTCGCCATCGAGGCCGATCCGCCGTCCGATCTTGCCGTCACCCGACATCATTGGTTTCATCACTGGCGCGTTGGCCGCGGCACGCCGTGGCTGTCGTTCGCGCGCGAGGACGATGGATATCTGCTGCGGTTTCCGTCCCTCGCGGATTTTCTGGTCGGTAACGACGGCCGTCTCGTCTGCGCGCGTCCGTCACGAGGTCTTCCGGCCGACACGCTGCAGCATCTGCTCGTCGATCAGGTGCTGCCGCTCGCGTTCAGCCGCCGCGGACGGCTGGTGCTGCACGCCAGCGCCGTGCACCTGCCCGGCATCGGGGCGATCGCGTTCGCGGGATCGACGGGACGCGGCAAGTCGACGCTGGCGGCGGCGCTCGCCTCCTGCGGCGGCCGCATCCTCACGGATGACTGCGCCGCGATCGAGCGCATCGACGGCGTGCCGCACGTGCACCCGTCGTATCCGGGCCTTCGCCTGTGGCCCGACGCGCACGCGCGCGCGACGCGTTCGTCGAGCGCTCCGCGTGTGGCGCATTACACGCGGAAGCGCCGGGTCGACGGCACCGCGCTCAGGTTCCACGGCGACGCAAGTCCGCTGCGGGTGCTGTTTCTGCTTGGCTCGCGCGGCTCGTCGGGCCCGGCGATCGTGGTCCGCCGCAACAGCGCGGCGGCACGCCTGATGGAGCTGGTGAAATACGCCTATGTGCTCGACGTCGAGGATCGCGGCGAGCTGTCGCGCGTGTTCGACGGCCTCGCGTCGCTCGCGATCGGTGTCCCAATCTTGACGCTGCGGGTGCGGCACGGGCTGACGCGCCTGCCCGAGGTCGCCACCGCGATCGCGTCGCACCTCGCGGGCACGGTCGCGACGACGCGCTGATCATGTACGACGTGCTGGCCTACGCGAAGATCCTCGCCGACCCGGTGCGTGTGCGTGCGTACGAGGACGCGATTGGCGCGACGGTCCGGCCCGGCGCCGTGGTCGTCGATCTGGGCACCGGACCCGGCATCTTCGCGCTGCTCGCGTGCCGCGCCGGCGCGGCGCGGGTTTACGCAATTGACTCGGATCCGATCATCGGCCTGGCGCGCGAGCTGGCGCGCGCCAACGCCTGCGCCGATCGGATCACGTTCATCGAAGCAGGGTCTCGCACGATCGACCTCCCGGAGCGCGCCGACGTCCTCGTCGCCGACGTCCGCGGCATGCTGCCGCTCTTCGGCGACGGGCTCGTGACGATGATCGACGCGCGCGATCGCTTTCTCCGTCCCGGCGGCGCGATCGTTCCGATGCGAGACGTGATGTGGGCGGCGCTGGCCGACGCTCCAGAGACCTGGCGTCTCGGCTGCGAGACCTGGAACGCCAACTCTCTCGGATTGAATCTCACGCCGGCGCGCGACATCGCGGCGCACGAGCTGTGGCGCGTGGTCGCGGGCGACGGGCGGCTGATCACCGCGCCACAACGCTGGGCGGTGATCGACTATGACTCGATGCGCTCGCCGAGCGTGAGCGCTGCGCTCGACTGGACGATCGCCGACGCTTGCACGGCGCACGGGATCATGTTGTGGTTCGAGGCCCAATTATCCGAAGGGGTGTCGTTCTCGACCGGACCCGAGGGGCCGCCACTCGTCTACGGCCGTGCGCTGCTGCCGTGGCCGCAGCCGGTTCCATGCGAACCGGACACGCACGTCCATGTCGATCTCCGCGCCGATCACGTCAGCGACGGCTACGTGTGGACGTGGACGAGCACGATCGCGGCGCCGGGACAAACGTCGATGCGGTTCCGCCAGTCGACCTTGCACGCGTCGCTCCTCTCCCGTGGGCAGTTGCCTGGTCGCCGGGTCTGACAGGCCGATAAAAACGAGCCGGCGTGTCAATGCTGAATGCCTAATGCCGAATGGCAAAGCTCTGAGGTTTTTCGGCATTTGGCATTTGCCATTCGAGATTCGTCATTGACACGGTTCACCTCTCGTTCTCTTTCTCTAAAGACCCGGCCTACGTGGAGACAAGCCGCATGTCGAGCGCCTGTGTCACGTCGGAAGGGTCTTCAGACCCGCCTCGGTTCGTTTGTCCGGACCGTATGCGGCATGCTAGGATAGACGGTCATTTTTCTTCGGTTTTCACGCAGTTTCCCTGGAGTTTCGCCATGTCCGGCCATTCCAAATGGCACACGATTAAGCACAAGAAGGGCGCGGCCGACGCGAAGCGCGGCAAGGTTTTCACGCGCATCATCAAGGAACTCACGGTCGCGGCCCGCAACGGCGGCGGCGACCCGGAGAGCAATCCGCGCCTGCGCACCGTGGTTGCGGAAGCCAAGTCGGTCAACATGCCGGCCGACAACATCAAGCGCGCGATCCAGCGCGGCACGGGCGAGCTGCCGGGCGTCTCGTACGAAGAGATCACTTACGAAGGCTATGGTCCGGGCGGCGTGGCGATCATGATCGAGGTCCTCACCGACAACAAGAACCGCACCGTGGGCGAGATGCGGCACACGCTCTCCAAGCACGGAGGGAACCTCGGCGAAGCGAACAGCGTCGCCTGGATGTTCGAGAAGAAGGGCTACATCGTCGTCGAGAAGAGCAAGGCGGACGAAGAGAAGCTGCTCGCCGCCGCTATCGACGCCGGCGCCGACGACATGAAAGACGATGACGAGAACTGGGAGGTCGTCTCGTCGCCGGATGTCTATCCCGCGGTGCTCGAAGCGGTGAAGGGGCTCGGCATCGAGCCGGCGGCCGCCGAGATCGCGATGCTGCCGCAGAACTACATCAAGCTCGAAGGCAAGCCTGCGCAGCAGATGGTCAAGCTGATGGAAGTGCTCGAAGAGCACGACGACACCAAAAAGGTGTGGACCAACGCCGACATCGAGGAGAAAGAGATCGAGGCTTCACTGGCGTGACGCCTCGAACCTTGGACGCAGCGAGCACGCGCCCCGTGCGAGCCACACAAGCGGAGCGGGGGAGGGGTCCCCGCGAGCGAGTGTGTAGGGGGGGCCGGCGGGGCGAAGCCCCCCGGGTTGGCAAAGAGATAGAGGCGTCGTTGGCGTGAAAATCTTCGGGATCGATCCCGGTTCCGAGCGCACCGGTTACGGCTGCATCGACACTGACGGCAGCCGTCACCGGCTCGTCACCTGCGGGGCGCTGAGCGCGCCCACCCACACCCCATTCGCCGACAGACTGCTCGTCATCCACGCGGGCCTCTCGTCGCTCATCGCCGAGCACCGTCCCGACTGCGTCGCCATCGAAAGCGTCTTTTACGCCCGCAACGTGCGCAGCGCGTTGAAGCTGGGGCACGCGCGCGGGGTCGCGCTGCTCGCGGCGTCGCAGGCCGGCGTGACCGTCGTCGAGTACGCGCCCGCCGAGATCAAGCGGGCAGTCGTCGGCTTCGGCCGGGCCGAGAAACGGCAGATCGGGCACATGGTGAAGGTGCTGCTCGGGCTCGACGACGTCCCCTCGCCGCACGATGCCGCGGACGCGCTGGCCGTCGCGGTGTGCCACGTCCATTCGTCGTTCGGCGCCGTCGCCGACGCGATCAAGCAGACGCGCCCACCGTCACGCCTCACGAGCTGGCGGGACTATCGGCCGTGATCGCCCGTCTGAAAGGAACGCTCCTCGAAAAAACGCCGACCCGCCTCGTCATCGACGTCGGGGGTGTCGGCTACGACGTGACCGTTCCGCTCTCGACCTTCTATACCATCGGCGACGCTGGATCGGAGGTCACGCTGCGCGTGCACACGCACGTGCGCGAGGACGCGATCGCGCTGTACGGATTTGGATCGGCGATCGAGCAGGATCTCTTCGAACGGCTGATCGGCATCAGCGGCATCGGCCCGAAGCTCGCGCTGGCGGTGCTCTCGGGCATCGATGCGGGAGAGCTGGTGCGCGCGATCCGCGAGCAGGACGTTGCGCGGCTGACGAAGATCCCGGGCATCGGCAAGAAGACCGCGGAACGGATTGGCCTGGAGCTGAAGGACCGCCTGCCAGTCGCGCTCCATCCGGCCGGCACGTCGACGGTGGACTCCGTCGAGGGCGGGCAGATGCGCGATGATCTGCTGTCGGCGCTCATCAACCTCGGGTACCAGCGCGCCGCCGCGGAACGGGCGATCGATGCCGCGCTCAAGAAAACCCCGGACGCGGTGTTCGAGCACCTCGTGCGCGACATCCTGCGTGCGATGATGTGATCCCACCACGGATACACACGGATGCACACGGATGGGATCCACCACGGATGGACACGGATGAACACGGATCTACGAGGGTTCCACGTAGGCCGGGTCTTCAGACCCGGCTTGTCGGCGGGTCTAAAGACCCGCCCTACACCCGTGAATGATCCGCGTTCGAGAACACGCGCATGTCTGACGACCGGCTCGTAAAGACGTCGCGCGACGTCGAGGACGTCCAGTACGAGGCGGGACTCCGTCCGCGCACGCTGAACGAGTACATCGGCCAGGACCGCATCCGCGAAAACCTCCACGTGTCCATCGAAGCGGCGAAGCGGCGCGGCGAGGCGCTCGACCACGTGCTGCTGTATGGGCCGCCCGGGCTGGGCAAGACCACGCTCGCGACGGTGATTGCCAACGAGCTGGGCGTGGCGATTCGTCCGACCGCCGGGCCGGTCATCGAGAAGCCGGGCGACCTCGCGGCGATGCTGACGAACCTCCAGACGCGCGAGGTGCTGTTCATCGACGAGATCCACCGCATGGCGCCGGCCATCGAGGAGATCCTCTATCCGGCGATGGAGGATTACGAGCTCGACATCGTCATCGGGCAGGGACCGAGCGCGCGATCCGTGAAGGTGCCGGTACAGCGCTTCACGCTCATCGGCGCGACGACGAGGACGGGGCTGCTGACGTCCCCGCTGCGCGCGCGCTTCGGCATCGTCCACCGGCTGGACTTCTACACCGAGCACGACATCCTCGAGATCGTGATCCGCTCGGCGCGGATTCTCGGCGTCGAGATCGAGCCGCAGGCGGCGCGCGAGATTGCCAGGCGCTCGCGCGGGACGCCGCGAGTGGCGAACCGGCTGCTGCGCCGCGTGCGCGACTACGCGCAGGTGCGCGCCGATGGACGCATCACCACCGAGGTCGCGGCGCGCGCGCTGGCGCTGCTCGAGGTCGACGAGCACGGGTTCGATGAAGTGGATCGCCGGCTGCTCCGGACGATCATCGACAAGTTCAACGGCGGCCCGGTCGGTGTGGCGAGCCTCGCTGCCGCACTCAGCGAAGAGCGCGACGCGCTCGAGGACATCTACGAGCCCTTCCTCATTCAGATTGGCTTCCTGGATCGCACGCCTCGCGGCCGCGTCGCGACCGCGAAGGCGTACGAGTATTTCGGATTGCCACCCGTCGAGCGCGACCCGCGTCTCTGGTAAGGCGTCGCGCCGGGTCTACTTCCCGCTCGAGTCGTGCGGGACGTTTCGGGTCAGCACCGCGCAGGACGCGAAATTCCCGGCCGCATCGCGCCCCTCGTAAACCAGCGTGTACGTGCGGCCGTCTTCCGCGCCGGCGCGCTCGGAGCGGACGAAGCCGCTCGTGTCCGGCGTGCCGATGACGAAGTCCACGACGTCGCCGGACTCGGTCGCGTCCCCGGTCCCGTTCTGCCACGCACTGCTCAGCGCGCGCACCAGCGTGAAGCTCGCCGATCCCGACAGCAGATCCTTGACCTGGACGAACGTGTCCCACGCAACCAGTTTGTTGTTCGGCGGCCACAAGTCACCGCCGCTCGCGGTCCCGCACGTCACGACCGGCGGCGTTCTGTCGATGCGAATGGTGATCGCCTGCGCCGCCACGTTGCCCGCGTTATCGACCGCCTCACCAAGGAACGTGAACACACCGTCGGCGCTGAACGTGCAGGATGCGCTCGTCGATCCTCTCACCGGCGATGCGCCGCACGTCGCGCGCACTTCCGCCAGCCCCGAAAGGCCCGGCTGATCGAGCCCGGTGCACGTGACGGTCACGTCCGCGCGATACCAGCCCTGCGCGTTCGGCTGACGGTCCGCCGCGCACTGCAGCGAGGGCGCGAGCGTATCGACGTTGACGACATTCTCGGTTTCCGCCACGTTGCCGGCGGTATCGAGTGCGCGTCCCTTGACGACCTGAGCCGAGCCGTTGCTCGTCACGGTCACG
Organism: Acidobacteriota bacterium; assembly: GCA_046734675.1. Lineage (GTDB taxonomy): Bacteria > Acidobacteriota > Vicinamibacteria > Vicinamibacterales > 2-12-FULL-66-21 > QHWT01. Next base: position 21,502 of record JBKPRU010000010.1, on the reverse strand, counting down.
CTGGGCGTGAGCGAGGCGATGCCGGACCCATAGTCGCTGGCGAGGAAGCTGACGAGGGGGAAGCGGTTCACCCAGCCGGCGGCATTGGGCGCCGGCGTGATCCCGGCGCGCGCAATCTGCGGCGCGACTGAATCGATCCGCACGCGCGCAAGGTGCGGCGTCTCGCGAAGCGTTGTCGCGTCCTCCGCCCAGTACTCGATCTCGGTGCCGCCCTCGTCGCCAATCGTGAACGCGGCGCGGCTGCCGGGCACGCGAGCGCCATACGCGTGGAACCCCATCACCGCATAGTTCACCGCGGCGACGCCGACGTTGTCGGTCGCGTCGAGCGTGACGCTGACCGGCGTGCGATGCCAGCCGGTCGGCTCGGCGGCCGGAGACAGCGTGATTGCGGTCTGCGGCTCCTGGGCGTCGTTGCCGATCGTGACCACCGCGTCCGCGGCGGTGCTCGCCGTCGCCAGGACGGTGCCGGCCTTGGCACTCACCGAGCCGTGGAATGACACGCGTCCAACCGCCGCCGCCGTGTAACAGAAACGCAACGTCTGCACGGCGCCAGGCGCGAGCGGCCCGCTGAACGGTGCGGCAGACGACTGCAGCGTCACGAGTCCACCGGGCATCACGTCGATCGCGGCAAGCATCGACATCAGCGGAGCGCTGCCCGTGTTCTTGACGCGCACGTCGACGTTGAAGGCCGTGCCGGGGGCCGCGAGCGCCGTGTCCGCCGCGACGGTCACGAGCATCTTCGCGCCCGCCGCTGGCGACACGACGATCGGCGTGGTCGTCACCGCACTGGTGCGAACCACCGGTCCCGACGAGGGCTGCCCGGACGCAGACACCGTGAACGTCAGCGACCCGATGTCGTCGGTCTCGAACGTGAAGGGAAAGACGCGTGACGATCCAGCGGCGACCGGTGCAGGCAACGCGCCACTCAGCCGTCCCGCAAGACTGGCCTCGACCTCCGGTGACACCGTGAGATCGAACGGTCCGTCATTGTCGACGGTCACGTCGAGGGTCACGGTCTGTCCCGAGACGACCGGACCGAGAGTGTTCAGCGAGGCCGAGCGCACGCGGAGGTTGGCGCCGTTGAACAGCGCGAAGCGGTGATTCGCCGTGTCGGCCACCGCCAGCCGTCCGAAGCGATCCGCGGCGACCGCCTGCGGAAACACGAACTCGCCGGCGCCGCGTCCGAACCCGCCGACGACGCGCGCGTCGTACCAGGTGCCGTCGGTCGCGAGAATGGCGCAGCGTCCGGCGGCCTGCGCCGCGAATAGATCGCTGCAGCGCGGCGACCGCGGCGTCGCCGGATCGGCGCGCAGCACGAGCACACGGCTGCGATGCGTGTCGGCGACGATCAGATTGCCGAGGCCGTCCGCCTGCACGTCCTCGGGCCCTTCCAGATCGCCTTCGGTGTTCTCGGCGCCGCTGCTGCCGAACGCCGCCAGCGGACGCCCGGTCAGATCGAAAATCTGAATGCGGTGGTTCTGCGGATCCGCGACGTAGATGCGCGACGCATCGACGCCGACACCGATGGGGTATTCGAAGTTGCCCGGGAGGTTGCCGTCGACGCCGAACGAACCGAAGGCGAACTTCGGCGTCAGCATCGCGTCGAGCACGACGATCCGATGATTGCTGTTGTCGACGACCGCCACGAGGCCGGCGGCGTCGGCGGGATCGTTGAGACGCGTCCCCGGTCTCAGCGCCACGCGCGTCGGGAACCAGAAGCGATCGAGTGCCGGCATCTCGCCGACGTAGTTGCCGTTCGCATCGCGGTTCGCCGGATCGAGCACGTCGAAGTTGCCGTAGCGTCCCACCGTCTTCACGTGGGTGAAGTCGGCGTTGAACAACTGCAGGCGATTGTTTCCGGAGTCGGCGACGAGGATGCGGCCGTTCCCATCGATGGCCACGCCCATCGGGTAGGTGAACTGCCCGTCGTCGACGCCGGGTCCGCCGACGATGCCCGCGAGCGTGCCGTCGGCATTGAACACCTGAATCCGATCGTTGACGGCAATCGGGTCCCAGTAGGATTCCGTGTCGGTCACGGCAATCCGGCCGTCCGGTCCGATCGCAATGCCGAGGGGATACGCGAACTCACGCGGCCCCGAGCCGAACCCTCCGACCTGTTGCACGACCAGGTAGAGCGCCGGGGCAGCCGCGAAGGTCTGCAGCGAGAAGACAGCAGCCAGTGCGCACGCAGCAGCAGCAATACGCGCCGCGCCGCGGAACGGCGATGAATTACGATGCATTGTTTGGAGGCGGGAGGCTCACTCCCGATGGGTAATAATGTGGGCGACTCTTGAACGCGTCAATGTGCTAAATGAGAACGACGTCAGTTAACACTTCTGTATCCTAAATGCGTAATTCGCATCTTCGTCCGGTCAAGATTACAGGTCTGTCCACGTACGTTCCGCCGCGCGTCCTCACCAACGCCGACCTCGAGAAGATGGTCGAGACCAGCGACGAATGGATCCTCCAGCGCACCGGAATTCGTGAGCGCCATATCGCAGATCCGGGCACCGCGACGTCCGATCTCGCGACATGCGCGGTGCAGTCGGCGATGCAGGAGGCGGGGATCAGCGCCGATCAGATCGGCTTCATCGTCGTCGGCACGACCACGCCGGACACGATCTTCCCGAGCACCGCGTGCATGGTGCAGCACAAGATCGGCGCGCATCACGCGTGGGGGTTCGATCTCGGCGCGGCGTGCTCCGGGTTCACCTACGCGCTGACCACGGCGGCGACCATGGTCGCGACCGGCGCGCACGACTACGCGCTCGCGGTCGGCGCCGACGTGATGTCGAGCATCATCGACTACACCGATCGCACGACGTGCGTGCTCTTCGGCGACGGCGCCGGCGCCGCATTGCTCGCGCCGGCGGAGGAAGGGGAGCCGCACATCATCGACTTCGCCCACGAGATCGACGGCGGCGGCGGGCCGGCCTTGATGATGCCGGCCGGTGGCAGCCGTCTGCCCGCGTCACACGACACCGTCGACCAGCGGCTGCACTACGTCAAGCAGGACGGGGCCGTCGTCTTCAAGTTCGCGGTGAAGAAGACCGAGGAGATCTCGCGCCGCCTGCTCGATCGCCACGGGATCGATCCGTCACAGATCGATCTATTTGTCTCGCATCAGGCCAATCGCCGCATCATCGAGGCGGCCACCGAGCGTCTCGGCCTCGGGCCGGAGAAGGTGGTGATCAATCTCGAGAAGTACGGGAACACGACCGCCGGCACGATCCCGCTCGCGCTTGCCGATGCGCGCCGCGAGGGGCGATTGAAGAAGGGGGATCTCGTGCTGCTCGCGTCCGTGGGCGCGGGCTTCACGGTTGGCGCCGTGTTGCTGCGCTGGAGTCTCTGACGAGAGGGGCGAGGAGCGAGGGGCGAGGGACGTTTCGGGGTTGTTGCGCCGGGCTCGGTTTGAACGTGCGACGCCGTTCCCTGCCTGAACCTTGTATCTGCCACGTAAGCCGGGTCTTCAGACCCGGCATTCCGTCTTCTGTCTTCCGCCTTCCGTCTTTTGTATTCTGAACTCGTGGCGAAGCGCCGCAAGCGACAAGACCCCGGCCGTATCTTCCTCCTCTCTCCCGCCAACTGCAGCGGACCGCGCGCGCAGATGGTGCTCTCCGAACGCGCGTCCTTCGACCTCGCGCGCCGCCTGCGTGGCGCCGAGGGCGCCGCGATTGGCGAAGTCTTCGCGTTTGTCAGCGGTCTCTACTTCAAAGGCAAGCTCGCCTACGCGCTGCAGTTTGCGCGGCCGCCGGAACCGGGCAACCCGGTGACCGGGAGCGGCGCGCTCGTCATCACGCCGTCGGCCGGTCTTCGTCCCGCGGAGACGCGCGTCACCAGCGAAGCGATTCGCGCCTTTGCCGCCGTCGACATCGCGGCCAACGATCCGCGCTACACCAAGCCGCTGCTCGCGAGCGCCCGCGCGCTCAACGAGGAGATCGGTCCCGACTGCGACGTCGTCCTCCTTGGCAGCATCGCGTCCGCGAAGTACGTCGACGTCCTGACCGGTGTGTTCGGCGCGCGGCTTCGCTTCCCGATCTCATTCGTCGGGCGCGGCGACATGAGCCGCGGCGGATTGCTGCTGCGCTGCGTGCGCTCCGGAGAGGAGCTCGAATACGTCCCGGTCGAGGGCGCGGTGCGCCACGGCCCGCGGCCGCCGCGCCTGACGCCGATCCGCGGCATCTCGAAGTACAGCGCCTGACGTGGCCGCCGTGAAGATTCCCGCCGCGGGGTCCGCGACGCTCACCATCGAGGGCCGCGAGGTCAGGCTCACGAATCTCGACAAGCCGTTCTGGCCCGAGCGCGGCATCACCAAGGGACAGCTGATTCAGTACTACGCGGACGTCGCGCCGCTGCTGCTGCCGCACATCGAAGACCGCGCGATGGTGATGAAGCGCTACCCGCACGGCGCCGGCGGCGAGTTCTTCTTCATGAAGCGCGCGCCGTCGCCGCGTCCCGAGTGGATCCGCACGTGCCGCATCCCGCACGACTCCGGGAACGTGATCGACTTCCCGGTGATCGATGACGTGCCGTCGCTGCTCTGGGTGATCAATCTCGGGTGCATCGACCTCAATCAGTGGTACGCGAAGTGCGACGACGTGGATCGCCCCGATTACCTGCACTTCGATCTGGATCCCGGGTCGGCGACGTGGCAGCAGGTCCTCGAAGCCGCGCGCATCGTCCACGACGCGCTGACGACGCTGAAGATGCCGGCGTCTCCGAAGACGACCGGATCCAAAGGGATTCACGTCTATGTGCCGATCGTCCGCGGGCCGCTGCAGAAGGACGTCTGGACGTTCGCGAAGGCGCTGGCGCAGGAGCTCGCCGGGCGCCACCCGAAGCTGCTGACGTCGGAGTACAAGGTGGCGAACCGCCCGAAGGGGCGCGTGCTGGTCGATTACAACCAGAATGCGTGGGGCCGCACGCTCGCGTCGGTTTATTCCGTGCGCCCCACATCGTTCGCGGGCGTGTCGACGCCAGTGACGTGGAAGGAAGTGGACAAGGGCGTGCGCCTCGAGGACTTCCGACTGGACAACGTCCGCGCGCGATTCAAGAAGACGGGCGACTTGTTCAAGCCGCTGCTGCTCAAGAGCAAGCGCTTCGACCTGCGCAAGTACGTTCGCTGATCGTTTCGCATCGCGTGGCAGCGCTGCGACGGGGATGCGCGATGCTGCGGCTGGCATTCGGCTCGCGGCTCCCGCTGACCCGCGTGGAAAAACGGCCTTGCCGGCGCGTGTCTGACGATGTGGTGTCGGCTGGCGTAATTCACAGGGCAGCCAACGATTGGCCAGCGACAGCCCGGATCCCACCGGGATCGCGCAAATACGGCGCCGACACCGGGAGGCCCGCACTCCAGGGCCGTTTTACTTTCTGTAGGGTGTCACGCGGGTCAGAGGTCGCTGCGATCCGAATACCAGTCGCAGTATGAAGCGCGACGCGAATGTGCGTGTCGCCGCGACCTCTGGTTCGCTCGCGTCACGCGTCAGACGGTCAAATGCGCGAGAGATGCGAGCAGCGGCGTCGGCGCTGTATTTGCGGGATGTCGATGGGTACACTTGTTGCGCCACAATCGTTCACGGGCGCGGGAATCAGCCTAGCCGACGCCGTCATCGTGAGACGCTCGCCGAAAGCGCATTTGTCCGGGCGAGCCAGCGGGAGCACGACACGCACGTTCGAGGCGCGCGCCGCGCCTATCTCGCGTCCGAGCGTGGCGGGTCTGAAGACCCGCCCTACGTGACGCAACAAGGCAGAATGCGAAACGCCGGTGGGCTATCTGCCGGCGAGCGGCTTGGTGCTCGTGATGCCGCGGCTTTCCTCGATCACGTACGCGCGGCCGGCGGCGAGCGCGCCGATCTTCTCCTGTTTTCCGCTCGGCCACTCGATGATCCCCTCGTCCGCGGCGGGATGCGTGCCGAGGCCGAACGTGAGCGGAAGCTCTGACTGCGACAGGTAGCTCGAGCCGGTCCGGACGCTGCGGGTGAGCCAGGAGCCACCGACGCGCAGACGCACGCGCGCGCCGACGGCGTCGCGATTCGAGCGCGTGCCCTGGAGCGTGACGCGGACCGCCTGATGCGGGGCGGTCACGCGATTGCGATAGAGGTGCACCGGACCGCCGTTCGTCGTGACGAGCACGTCGAGGTCGCCGTCGAGATCGATGTCGGCGAACGCGGCGCCGCGCGCGACCTTGGGGGACGCGAACTGCGCGCCCGCCTGCGGCGCGACGTCGACGAAGCGTCCGCCCTCGTTGTGAAAGAGGTGCGGCGCCTCCGCGTAGTCGACGCGCCCGCCCGCCGCCGTCAGTCCGTCGTCGATGTGGCCGTTGACGACGAGCAAATCGAGACGGCCGTCGAGATCGACATCGAAAAAGAAGCACCCGAAGCCGAGCGTCAGGCGGGTGGCGCTGCCGAGCTCCGAGTGCGGCGCGCGATCCTCGTAATGGCCGGCCGCGGTCGGCGTGTAGAGACCGAGCATCTCCCCCGAGAAGTTGGTGACGACGACGGTGGGAACGCCGCTGTTGTCGAGATCGGCGGCGTCGGTGCCCATGCCGGCGCGGGCGCGGCCATCTTCGCTGAAGGCGAGGCCCGCTTCGAGCGCGGTCTCGACGAAGCGTCCCTCACCGGTATTGCGATAGAGCTTGTTCGGCTGCGTGTCGTTGGCGACGAACAGATCGGGCCAGCCGTCGCGGTTGTAGTCGAGCAGCGTGACCCCCAAGGCCTTCGACGTCGGATCGAGCAGGCCGGCCGCGGCCGTCACGTCCTCGAACGTGCCATTGCCCTTGTTCCGGAACAGCCACGAGGTCGCTCCCGGGTACGCTTCAGGCGTGCAGTACGACTTCCGCTTGCCGTCGGCGCTACAGAAGATGTCGGTCTCAGGCGTCCAGCGGACGTAATTGCAGATGAACAGATCGACGAAGCCGTCGCGATCGAAATCGATCCACGTGGCCGACGTGCTGAACGCGGCGCGGCCGCCGAGGCCGGCCTTGTCGGTCACGTCGGCGAACTTGCCGTTTCCGAGATTGCGGAACAGCCGACTCTGTCCGACGGCGGTGATGAGCACGTCCTCGAGGCCATCGTTGTCGTAGTCGGCGGCCACGACCCCCATGCCGTACATCGGGACGTCGAGGCCGGATCCAGCGGTGACGTCGACGAAGCCGCCGCGGTGATTGTTGCGGAAGACGGCGGCGGTCGCCTTGCCGCGGCCGGGGCTGCCCGGCCAGTCGGTGCCGTTGGCGACGATGACGTCTTCCGAGCCGTCGCGATCGATGTCGACGAACGCGGCGCCGGCGCCGAGCGCTTCCGGCAGGTATTTGCGGCCGGTGGCGCCGGTGTAATGCGTGAACTTGAGGCCGGCGGCGGCCGTGATGTCGGACAATTCGAACCCGCCGCGTGGTGACGGTGTTTGCGCGGACGCGCCGACCATCGCGGCCAGCGTCAGCGCGAGAGCGGTGCGGGCGATCACGGCGACTCCACCAGCCCCTTCTTCACGGCGACCAGCACGAGCTCCGCCGCCTTGTGCACCCCGAGCGTGTTCATCAGGTTGGTGCGATGCACCGCGACCGTGTTCGCGCTCAGTCCGAGGATCGCGGCGATCTCCTTGGTCGATTTCCCGAGCGCGATGAGCCGCAGCACCTGCACCTCGCGCGCGCTGAGGCGCGAATAGGGATCGTCGGGCGGGCCGCCGTCGGCGCCGCGCAAGCCGCGGATCGCCAGCGCCGACAGCTCCGGGCTGAGAAACTGGCCGCCGCCGGCAATCACCCGGATGGCGCGCGTCAGCTCGGTCTCGAGCGCGCTCTTCAGGATGTAGCCCTTGACCCCGGCGTCCAGCGCATTGCGGACGTATTGCTCGTCGGAGTGCATGCTCAACATCAGCACGCGCGCCGACGGCCGCTCGCGCAGGATCTCGATGGCGGCGTGCAGACCGTTGATCTCCGGCATCGCCAGGTCCATGACGACGACGTCGGGCTGCAGCCTGCGATGGAGCGCGATGGCTTCGGCGCCGCCGCTGGCTTCGCCGGCGACGACGATGTCGGCTTCGTCTTCGAGGATGCGACGAAACCCCTGGCGCACCAGCGCGTGATCGTCAGCGAGCAGGACGCGAATCGGGGCAGGCGTCATGTCAGCACCCATTCTGGCCGCGGTGTCGCGCCAATCGCATGCGGGACGCGGACCTCGACGACGAGCCCGCCCTCCGGCGGCTGGCGCAGGCGCACGCCGCCGCCCATCAGCGCGGCGCGCTCGCGCATGCTGACGAGTCCGAGGCCGCCCTCGCCGGTGCGCGTGCGCACGGTCGGCACGCCGCGGCCGTGATCTTCGACGTCGATCGCCAGCGCGCCGTCGGTGCTGGCGACGCGGACGCGCGCGTCGGGTGAACCCGAGTGGCGGCCGATGTTGTTCAGCGCTTCCTGAATGATGCGGTAGACGTGAATCGCGAACTCCGGACGGACCGTGTCGATCGGTCCCGCGGTTTCGAGCGTCGTGCGGATGCCGCTCTGGCGCTCGAACTGCTCGACGAGCCGGCCGAGCGTTTTCTCGAGCCCGAAGTCGTCGAGCGCGCCGGGGTGCATCCATTGTGATTCGGTGCGGATGCGATCGAGCGTCTCCTGCGCGATCTTCCGGACGTCGTCGAGCTCGGCGGCGAGCGGACTGTTGCCGGGCAGGTGACGGCGGGCGCGGCCGAGGAGCGTGCCCACGGCGGTGAGGATCTGGCTGAAGTCGTCGTGCAGTTCGCGCGAGACGGAGCGCTGCAGGTCCTCCTGGAGCTGCAGCGTGTGGCGCGAGAGCGTACGGAGCTGCGCCGTGACGTCGCGCACGGCGTCGAACGCGCGCCGGTTCTGCACCACGATCCATGTGCCCGCCGCGGCAATGGCGACGAGCAGCACGCCGACGAGCACCAGGATCTCGACCGCGACCCGGTCGTAGATGGCGCGATTGGCTTCGGTCGCTTCCTGCTGCATGCGATTGTTCGCGACCAGGAACTGCGCGACCATGCCGTCGAGCGCGCGCTGCTGGGAGATGAGCGTGCCGCGGATCAGGCGAATCGCCGCGTCCTCGTCGTCCGCGCGCGCGCCCGCGAACAGGCGATCGACCCCGGCCCAATAGGCGTCGCTCGTGCGCTCCAGCTGCTCCTGCTGTCCCGCCTGACGCGCGGCCGGTGCGAGCGTCCGCTCGAGCGCGATCGCGGCTTTCAGATCGCCGCGCAGGCGCTCGAACATCGGCTGCCATCCGGACAAGGGATACGGCTCGGTCCGATCCGCCATGTCGCGCATCGCGACCGCCAGCGACGCGAGGTCGTTCTGGATGCGCAGCAGCTGCAGCGAATCCTTCCGGTTGCGCTCGCTGATCGCGGTTTGCTGATCGCGCAGATCCCGGATTTGCGAGACCGTGTAGGCGCCCACCGCCGCAATGGTGCAGAGCGTGAGCGCGACCCCGGCCAGCAGCAGCCGCGTGGGTGCGTGCCGCGGTGCGGGATCCTGTGTCAGATCGAGGGGTGGTGCCATGGGCTCCGAGGGCTGTGAGCGCCATGGTAACGCGAAACATGGATTGCGGGGACAGCCACAGTCACGGCCGACGCCTCACGTGTCACGTGGAGCACGGGGAGGGCGCGCTCTGAACATGCTCAAAGAGTGCTTGCAGTCGTAGGCCGGGTCTTCAGACCCGGCACCAGCCGATTGCCCGCGCCTCACACAGAGGCGCGTCTGAAGACCCGCCCTACATCAACACGAACGCTAATGGCGCGTTCTCCCCGATCTCCCCGCGTTCGTCAGTTCACGCGAGGTGCTTGAATCCGCAGCTGCAATCGCGTTGGAGCGGCTGGCCGCTACACCGACTCGAGGAGCGCGACGGGCAGCCGCTCGAAGACCTGGCCGGCGAAGAGCCACGCGTGCTCGGCGGCCGTGACCGGTTTCAGCTCGGCGCCGGTGAAGACGTTGCGGTAGGTGAGCGACGCGAGCGCGGTGGGCAGCAGGATGCGCGTGGTCTTCCAGCGATCGCCGAGCGGCAACGGATGGTCGCGGTCGACGAGCGGCAGCGTGAGATGCGGCACGATCGCGAGCAGCCCGCGTCCTTCCGGATGCACGCGCGCAAACGCGAGCGCCTGCGCCGGGACGGTCGACTCCACTTCGAGCGGCAGGTAGTCCCCTTCAAGAAACACCTCCGGTTCGCGCCGGCGCAGCTGCAGCGCCGTCGACGTGACGAACATCTTGATCGTGCCGTCGGTCCACCGATCGAGGAGCGCCGCGACGGCGGGTCCGCGCGCGTCGGGCGCCATCGCGGCAATCGATTCGCACTCGCTCAGCGCCTCGGCGCGCCGCGCGAAGTCGACCGGACGGCGGTTGTCGGGATCGACCAGGCTGAACTCCCAGAGATCGGTGCCCTGGTAGAAGTCGGGAACGCCCGGCGACGCAATCTTCAACACCACCTGCGCGAGCGAGTTGACCATGCCCGAGCGCGCGATGCGCTGCTGGAAGGGCAGCAACGCGCCGATGAACTTGCCGCGGTGGTTCGGTGCGAGCACGCGCTCGATGAACGTCGAGACGCCCGCTTCGTACGCCTCGTTCGGGTTGATCCAGCTCGAATGCAGCTTCGCTTCCTTCACCGCCTTGTTCATGTAGGCCTGGAGCCGCGCGACGAGATCCTCCGGCATCGCCGCCGGATCGGTCACGTCGGGCGGCCACACGCCGACGAGCGCCTGGTACAAGCGGTATTCGTCGTTCCGATCCGGTACCGGTTCGCCCTCGACGATCGGCCTGAGCGCGCGGTTGATGCGCATCCAGCGCGAGACCTCGCGTCCCCACTCGTCGGGCACCTCCGACAGCACGTCGATGCGCGTCCGCACGTCCTCGCCCACCTTGGTGTCGTGCGTGGCGGTGGCCAGCATCTCGTACGGCCAGTCCTGCCGGCGCAGCAGGTTCAGCTCGTGGAACTCGCGGCCGCTGAGACCGAACCGCGACGGATCGCCGCCAACCTCGTTGAGCGAGAGCAGCAGGTTGTAGCGGTAGAAGGCCGTGTCCTCGAGCCCTTTGGCCTGCAGCGGACCCGTGTACTGCTGGAACTTCATCGCGAACCGCAGCCGCGCGGCGCCCTCGTTCGAGTCCGCGGGCGGATAGCCGGTGCCACGGCGATCGCCGGGGCCGGCATGCGCGGGATCCTCGGGGTCGCGCGGCAGCACCACCTCTCGGAAGAAATCGAAGATGGTCGGGTCCATGGCCGGGTTGCGACGCCGCGCCCGCACGATCGCCTGTTCGACGCCGGAGCGATCGGTCGGCGACCATCCCTGCTCGGTGACGTAGGTGCGGTAGACAGGGAAGCAGGCAACGACGGCGACGATGACGTCGTGAAGGCTGTTGAGCGTGAAGTCGCGCGACCGGCGGTTGCTCTCGCTGATGCGGTTCAGCATCTCGGCCAGCACGTTCAGCTCGCTCGCCATCGAGGTGTCCATGATCAGCCGCTTCGTCTCGTAGAGCAGGTCGTCGAACGACTGCGTCCAGCCGGTGAGCTTCGCGTACACGCGCCGCATCCGCCGCGCGTTGGCGGGGTTCACGAACAGCCCGTTCAGCTGATTCAGGAAGTTGTAGCCGGTCGTGCCGTGGACCGCCCATCCGTGGGGCAGCCGTTCGCGGCCCGACAGGATTTTTTCGGCGACGACGTAGAGCGGCGTGGTTCCGGCTTCGCGCGGCGTGCCCCACGCATGCGCCGCGAGATCCTGCAGCATCTCGAAGTAGCGCGCGGGATCGAACAGGCCATCCGGGTGATCGATCCGGACGCCGGTCACGCGCCCTTCCGCGAGCAGCCGGGCGAGCAGCTGATGGATCGCGGCGAAGACCTCGGGATCCTCGACGCGCAGCCCCGCGAGGCCGTTGATGTCGAAGAAGCGGCGATAGTTGATCTCGTGCGACGCGGTGCGCCAGTACGCAAGCCGGTAGGCCTGCTCTTCGAGCAGTTCGTGCAGCGCGTCGAACGATTCCGGACGGCCGGGCACGCCGTTGAACTCCTGCACCGCCTGATCGATGTGCTCGCGGATCCGCGGCGACTCCCCGGCGAGCCGCTGCAGTCGCGTGCGCTCGGCATCGTCCTCGCGATAGCGCTGGTCGATCGCCTCCGGCGACGTATCGCCGTGCGGCGCCGCCTTCTGCAGCGCGGTCGTGATGCTGAGGAACTCGAGCAGGTGGGGATCGGACGGACCGAGATCCTGGGTCAGCCTCGTCAGCCCGGTGCGATACACGCGCGGCGCTTGGCGCGGGTTGATCGGCAGTCGCTGCTCGAAGTACTTGAGGAGCAGCTGCCCGTCGCGGAATTCGAGCTGCAGCTCGCCGCGTTCGAGCACCTTCCCGTACTGCTCGCCGAGGATTGGCAGCAGCAGCTTGCGCTTCAGCTCGCGCTTGACCGGATTCCAGTCGACGTCGAAGAACCGCGCCGCGCGCGCGTTCGGCCCGTTCTCCAGCACGTCGCGCCACCACGGATTGGTGGCGGTGCCGATGCCCATGTGGTTCGGCACGAAGTCGACGACGTGCTGAAGGCCGGCCTGGAGCACCGCGTCCGTGAAGGCGGTATGCGCCTCGGCCCCGCCGAGCTCGGGATTGATCTCGTTGTGGTTGTGCACGTCGTAGCCGTGCGTGCTGCCCGCCTCCGCCGTGAAATACGGCGACGTGTAGACCGCGCCAATCCCGAGGCGCTGCAGGTAGGGCACGATGTCGCGCGCCGCGCCGAGCGGGAACTTGCCGTGAACCTGCAGGCGGTAGGTGCTCGCCGGAACGAATCGCGGCCTCATTTGGGAAGGAATCGAAGGAGGCGAAGGATCATTACGATCTCATTTCAAAGTCACAGCCATGGAAGCACGGGAGCTCTCGGAGTCAGCGTTCAAAGCTCCTTCGACTCCTTCGAATCCTTCGACTCCTTCCCCAAAATTACGGCGCCGGCTCGTGCGAACTCGATCGTGCCGCGCGCCAGATCGACGCTTGGCGGCTTCGAGTCGACCGCGAAACCGCGATCCTCCGTCGTCAGAACCACCTCTGCTCCGTCGATCGCGCGGCCAAGGTTGACCTCTCCGCCGCTGCGCAGCCGTACGCAGAGGATGAAATGGGCGTCCTTCCCGTCGCGCCGGATCACGATCGTCCGCTCGTCGATGGCCTCGGCGTCGCACGATAGCGCGTCGCTCGCCTGCAGCGCCGGGTGTTGCGCGCGGAGGTCGAGCAGCGCGCGATGGAGCGCGAGGCTGGCGGCATGTTCCCCTTCGTGCACCTCGTCCCATTGGAGGCGGCTTCCCTCGAAGGTCTCATCCGCCTGCGGATCCGGGATGCGCTCGGCGGCTTCGGGCGTCGCGAACTCCGGAAAGTCGCGAAACTCGCGGCGGCGCCCTTCGACGACTTTCTTCCCCAGGTCCGGTTCGAAGTCGGTGAAGAACAGGAACGGCGTGCTCGCGGCCCACTCCTGCCCCATGAAGAGCAGAGGCGTCATCGGCGCAACCAGCAGCAGCGTGACGGCGGCGCGCCACGACGCCGGGTCGACCGCGTGGTTGAGGCGATCGCCGAGCGCGCGGTTGCCGATCTGATCGTGGTTCTGCACGCAGATGACCGCCCGGCGCATCTCCACCTCGGATGGATCCGTTCCGCGCGGCGCTTCTGCGTGCCGCGAGTGCTGGCCGATGAACAGCCAGCCGCGCCGCAGCGTTTCGGCGAGCTCCTCGGCGCTGCCCGTGTAGTCCTGGTAGTAGCCGTGGTTGTCGCCGGCGACGGCGCTTCGCACCACGTGATGCAGGTCGTCGGCCCACACGCCGTCGATGTCCCAGCCGCCGCGATCGGCGCTCATCACCATCGGCGCGAGGTTGCGATGGTCCTCGGCGAAGACGAGCGGCCGCGGCGATCGCGCGTCGTGCACGGCCCGCGTCAGCTCGGCGACGAAGGGCTGCCGGCTGGTGTCGATGAGCGCGTGCGTGGCATCGAGCCGCAGTCCGTCAGCGTGATACTCGTGAATCCAGTGCAGCGCGTTGTCGATGATCAGCCGCCGCACATGCTCGCACCCCGCGTCGTCGAGGTTCACGGCGGCGCCCCACGGCGTCGCGTGCTTCTTCGTGAGGAACTCGGGACTGAACTGCGGGAGATACGCGCCCTCCGGTCCGAGATGGTTGTAGACGACATCGATGATGATGCCGAGACCGAGCGCGTGCGCGCGATCGACGAGCCCGCGCAAATCGTCGGGCCGACCGTAGGCGCGCGACGGCGCAAACGGCGTGACGCCGTCGTAGCCCCAGTTGCGGCGTCCGGGAAAGTCCGCGAGCGGCATCAACTCGATCGCGGTGACGCCGAGGTCGCGCAGGTGATCGAGCCGCGCCGCGACGTCACCATACGTGCCGCTACCGGCAAAGGTGCCGACGTGCAGCTCGTAGATGACGAGCGTCGCCGGATCCAGGCCGGTCCACTCGCGATCGGACCACATGAACTTCAACGGATCGATCACCTCCGACCATGCGTGCACGCCCTCTGGCTGGAATCGGCTGAACGGATCCGGCCGGGGATCGCCGCCGTCGATCGAGTACGCGTAGCGCGCGCCCTCCCGGACCTCGGGAAGCGTGAGCTCCCAGATTCCATCGTCCGTGCGGGAGGGGCAGTGCTCGGTCGTGCGCGAGCCTTGCTTCACGTACAGGCGCAGCTGCCGCGCGGCGGTGGCCCAGAGGCGGAACGTCGTCCCGCGTTGACCGGGCACGGCGCCGTAATACGGGCTCCAGGTCACACCAGCTCCAGGATGCCGCTCAGCGGAATGCGCACCCAATCCGGCCGATTGTTGAGTTCGTAATTGAGCTCGTAATAGGCCTTGTCGAGCAGGAAGAGATCGAGGAGCGCGGCACGCTGCACGGCGTCGATCGGCAGGAACGACGCACCGTCGGCGGCACCGAGATAGGCCTTGAGGAACGCAGCGCTGGTCCAGATCTGCCACGCGCGCGCCCACGGCTCGAGGCGCTCGAACACGCCCTGCCGCCCCTGCGTGTGCGCGAAGAGCGCCGCGTACGCGGCGTAACTGAACGACCGCAGCATGCCGGCGACGTCCTTGAGCGGCGATTGCTTGTGGCGGCGCTGCTCGATCGATCGCGCCGGCTCCCCTTCGAAGTCGAGGAGATAGAAGTCACCCTCGGCCCACAACACCTGACCGAGGTGATAGTCGCCGTGCACGCGCGTCCGCACGGCGGTGAACTCGAGGTGCCGCATGTCCTGCAGGGACGCGAACGCGCGCTCGCCGCGCGCCAGCAGATCCTGCGCCGCCGGCGCGATGTCGGCCGGCAGCTGATCGATCCGTTTCTCGATGAGGCCCATCGCGCGCCGCGCTTCGCCAATCGCCTCGGCGACGACCCGATCGAGATCGCCGCGCGTGAACGGTTCCGGCGCGAACGCGGCGGAGCTGGAATCGGAGGCGAGCGCGACGTGCATTTCAGCGGTGCGTCGGCCCAGCGTCTGCGCGCTGTCGATGTAGGCGCCCGAGAGGTCGCACATTCGCGCCGGCGTGATCGCGCCGGTCAGCTCGAGGAGATGCGCGGAGGGCAGCAGGTCTTCGGCCGGCGCGCTCTCGCCTTCGACGGCTTCGAAGAACTGACTGAGCTCTCCGAGCGCGTGGCTCCAGCCGTCTCCCTGGCTGGCGACGAACTGCTGCGCGACCGCAAGGTGCGACAGGGTTTCGCCGGCCGGCTGGTATTCGATCGCTCCCGCAACCTGCGGTGCGCGCCGGAACGAGGTCTTCTGCGTGAGCTGCTCGCCGATCTCGACGTCTGGGTTCGGTCCGGCCTCAATGCGCCGGAACACCTTCACGATCATGCGTTCGCCATAGGTCACCGAGGTATTGCTCTGTTCGGCCGAGAGGCGTCTGGCCGGCAGCCCTCCTTCGCCGCGTATGGATTCGAACGCGGACGTGCGCTGGGCGCGCATCATGCCGCGCTTCGTCGTGGCATCGGCCGACCGATCGAAGAACTGCAGGAGCGCTGCCGCGAACGCCTCGTCGGCAATCGCGTCGGCCACGAGACCCTTGCGCGCGCCGGTCACGCGCGCCACCGCCAGGTGGCTGTTGTGAGCGAGCACGGCCTCGGCTGCGCCGTCGGTCAGCAACGTCAGCGGTACGAAGTACCGCTCGCGACCGCCGTCGTGGTACTCGACCTCGGTCATCGTCAAGAAGAGGGGCCGCTGGCCGCGCTGCAGCAAGCCCCAGTCGACGAGGCGCGCGCCGCGAATCTGCCGCGCTTTGCCGCCGAACCAGCGCTGGCGTTGCAGGAATGGGACCAGCGCTTCGCGTTCGATGAGCGTGCGAACGTTGCCTTCGAGCAGCGTGTCCCACGCCACGCCCATGAAGAACGCCGGCAGGTTGTCGACGGTCGCGGCGGCTTCCTGCACCAGCCGTGTCGCGACCGCGGTCGGCGCCTGCTGCAAACGGAACCAGTAGAACGCATAGGGGCCCAGCGTCAGGAAGTACGGGAGCTCGCCGATGCGCGGGAACTCGGTGAGTCCGAGCATCTCGACCGGCGTCATCCCCTTGAAGGCCGACAGATCGAGCTCGACCGGCTGTACGCTCCGGGCGAGGTTGGCGATGCAGAGAATGAGCTCGTTCTCCCAGCGGCGGACGTACGCGAGCACCTTGCGATTCGCGCCGGGCAAGAACTCGAGCGTGCCGCGGCCGAACACGCTCGACTGCTTCCTGAGTGCGATCATCCGCTTCATCCAGTTGAGCAGCGAGTACGGCGAGCGCTCCTGCGCCTCGACGTTGATCGACTGGTAGCCGTAGACCGGATCCATGATCGGCGGCGCGTAGAGCTGCGCGGGGTCGGCTCGCGAGAAGCCGCCGTTGCGATCGCCGGTCCACTGCATGGGCGTGCGCACGCCGTTGCGATCGCCGAGATAGATGTTGTCGCCCATCCCGATCTCGTCGCCGTAATAGATGACGGGCGTCCCCGGCAACGAGAACAGCAGCGAGTTCATCAGCTCGATGCGGCGGCGGCTGTTCTCCATCAGCGGCGCGAGGCGGCGGCGGATGCCCACGTTGATCCGCATCTTGGGATCCGCGGCATACGACTGATACATGTAGTCGCGCTCTTCGTCGGTCACCATTTCGAGCGTCAACTCGTCGTGGTTGCGGAGGAAGAGGCCCCACTGACAGCTCTCGGGGATCTCCGGCGTCTGACGCAGGATCTCGGTGATCGGATGCCGCTCCTCCTGCCGCACTGCCATGAACATGCGCGGCATCAGCGGGAAGTGGAAGGCCATGTGGCATTCGTCGCCGTCGCCGAAATACGGCCGCACGTCGGCCGGCCACTGGTTCGCTTCGGCCAGCAGCATGCGATCGCTGTAGCGGCTGTCGAGCGCGCGCCGGATCACCTTCAGGATGTCGTGCGTCTCGAACAGGTTCTCGCAGATGGTACCTTCACGCTCGATGAGATACGGCACCGCATCGAGGCGCAGGCCGTCGACGCCGCGATCGAGCCAGAACTGCATCACCTTCAACACCGCGTCGATCACTTGCGGGTTGTCGAAGTTCAGGTCCGGCTGATGGTGGAAGAAGCGGTGCCAGTAATACGCCTTCGCGGTGTCGTCCCACGACCAGTTCGAGGTCTCCGTGTCGGTGAAGATGATCCGCACACCCTCGTACTTCCGATTGGTGTCGCTCCACACGTAGAAGTCGCGTTCCGGCGATCCCGCCGGCGCGCGCCGCGCCGCCTGGAACCACGGGTGCTGGTCCGACGTGTGGTTGATGACCAGCTCGGTGATGACGCGGATGCCGCGCTTGTGCGCCTCCTCCATGAAGCGCTCGAAATCCTGCAGCGTGCCGTAGCTCGGATGGATGTTCTCGTAGTCCGCGATGTCGTACCCGTCGTCGCGCAGCGGCGATGGGTAGAACGGCAGGATCCAGAGGCAGTTGATGCCGAGCCCCTGCAGGTAATCGAGGCGGCTGGTCAGGCCGGGGAAATCGCCGATGCCGTCGTTGTTGCTGTCGGAGAACGCCCGGACGTGCGCTTCATAGATGACAGCATCCTTGTACCAGTGCGAATCAGCCATGGGTGGGAGCGATGGCGAGAATGTGGGCGGTGCGGATACCCGGGTCGAGGCGCACGTAGGTCCACTCGCCGCGCCAGTAATAGGTTTCGTCGGTCAGCACGTCGTGAGCGCGGACGGTCGTTCCCGGCCCGGCGCCCCAGTCGTCGAGCGGCAGGCGGATCCACCCGTGCTGCATGTGAGAGGGATCGAGATTGACGACGACCAGAACGATGTCGGAGCGGTCGTCGGTGCGCTTGGTGTAGCAGATCAACTGTCCGTTGTCGGTCGGGTGGAACGACAGGCCGCCGTCGCGTTGCAGCGCCGGGTGCTCGCGGCGGAAGGCATTGATGCGCGCGATCATCTCGGCGAGACTGCCGGGCTCCTCGAAGTCGCGAATCCGAATCTGGTACTTCTCCGAATCGAGGTACTCCTCGCTGCCCGGGCGCACCGGCACGTTCTCGCACAGCTCGAAGCCGCTGTAGATCCCGTAGTTCGCGCCGAGCGTCGCCGCGAGCACGAGGCGGGCCTGGAAGGCGGGCTTCCCGCCGTGCTGCAGGTACTCATGAAGGATATCGGGCGTGTTCGCGAAGAGGTTCGCGCGCATGTACTCGCGGACCTCGGTCTGGGTGAGCTCGGTGAAGTACTCGGTCAGCTCCTCTTTCGTATTGCGCCACGTGAAGTACGAGTACGACTGGGAGAAGCCAATCTTCGCGAGATAGCGCATCACCTTCGGCCGCGTGAACGCCTCGGAGAGGAAGATCGAGTCGGGATACTTCTTCTTGATCTCGGCGAGCGCCCACTGCCAGAAGCGGAACGGCTTCGTGTGCGGATTGTCGACGCGGAACACCCGCACCCCGTGGCTCGCCCAGAATTCGACGACGCTCTCGAGCTCCTGCCAGAGTCCTGACCAGTCCTCCGACTCGAAGTCGAACGGATAAATGTCCTGGTATTTCTTGGGCGGATTCTCCGCGTACTTGATCGTGCCGTCCGGCCGGTGGCGGAACCACGACGGATGTTCCGTCACATAGGGATGATCGGGCGACGCCTGGAACGCGATGTCGAGCGCGATCTCGAGGCCCTGCCGCTGCGCCGCCTCGACGAAGCGATCGAAGTCGTCGAGCGTGCCGAGCCCCGGTTCAATCGCCTTGTGTCCGCCTTCTTCCGCGCC
The DNA here is from genome assembly GCA_046734675.1 of Acidobacteriota bacterium. GTDB lineage: Bacteria > Acidobacteriota > Vicinamibacteria > Vicinamibacterales > 2-12-FULL-66-21 > QHWT01. The sequence continues at coordinate 2,333 of JBKPRU010000010.1, read as the reverse complement.
AATCGCCCACGGACTTCCGACGTCGCCCGACTCGGCGGTCAGCGAGTTGTTCTTGCCTTTGCGAAAGCTGCGGCCGATCGGGTGGACGGGAGGCAGGTACAGGATGTCGAAGCCCATCGCCGCGACGTAAGGCAGCCGTGCGGTCGCTTCGGCGAAGGTGGCGCTGCGCGTCGGATCGGTGCCCGCCGATCGCGGGAACATCTCGTACCACGCGCCGAAGCGCGCACGCGCGCGTTCGACCATGACGGGATAGGCGCGAGCGGTGCGGGTGGCGCGGCTGCGATCCTCATAGCGCGCCATCAGCGTCGTCACCTCGTCAGCCAGCGCGGCCGCTACCCGCGCCGGCGGTTCCGTCGACGTGTCTTCGAGCGACGCGGCGATCTCCGTCAGTCGCTTCTTGTCACCGCCGCGCGCCCGCCCGGCTGCGTCGCGGACGAGCGCGGCCCCTTCGAGCAGCTCGCTCGCGACGTCCTGTCCGGCGCCCACCTTCTTCGACAACGCCCCGCGCCAGCTCTCGAAGCGATCGATCCAGCCTTCGATCGTGTACTCATACGGCGCTGTCTCGGTGATGTCGAACCGCGCGCGCCACCGATCGTTCACGACCGGCGTCATCGGCACTTCGTTCCACTCGCGCTCTCCCTGCTTGCGCCACAGCAGCGCCGCGGCGAGCGTGTCGTGACCGTCGGCAAAGATGTCCGCTTCGACCTCCACGCTCTCGCTCGGCGTCCGCTTGATCGGGAACTCTCCGTCGTCCACCGCCGGGGTGACGCGTTCGACGACGACGCGGCGGAGCAGCTGCAGGTCGAGGGCGGGTGGCGCGGAGTTGATGACTGCGGTGGGTTGTGTGCGCTTAGCCATTCGAACAAGATCTCAAAGACTGCCACTGTCACGCTGCACGGGCCACGGCCTTGGTCACGAAGATCACGAAGGCACGAAGTTCACGAAGAAATTAAAAAAGGGCCCAGAGAAATTTGTTGGGTCTTCTTCGTGGCCTTCGTCTCTTCGTGGTCTTCGTCAGGAGCCGTCGGCCGTGACTGTGAATGTCGCCTCTATTTAAAGAACCCCCTGCGGGCCCCAGTCGGCCGCGCGGCGGAGATCGTCCTTCCGGTTATTCAGCTTGAGCACCGCCATCGAGCGGCCGTGCACGTTGTAGCGATCGCCCGCGCGCAGGCGGCGCGGCGCCTGCCACGGGTCAGAGGTATCGAGCAGCGTCTCCCACCGTTCGATCGGCGACGTTGCCGGCAGCACGAACGAGATCGTGTCCGACCCGGCGTTCAGCATCAGCAGCAGCGTGTCGCCGACGATGCGTTCGCCGCGCTCGTTGACTTCCTGGATCGCGTCGCCGTTCAAGCGGACGCCGAGCACGCGGACGTCCGGCGAGTTCCACATGTCGTCGGTCATCTCCGCGCCGGCCGGATCGAGCCACGCGATGTCCTGCACTTCGGCGCCGCGGATGCGGCGCCCCTGGAAGAACTTGCGGCGCCTGAGCACCGCGTGATCCTTCCAGATGCGGATCACGCGGCGCGTGAACGACACGAACTCCTGCTGGTCGGGCGTGCCCGACCAGTCGGTCCAGCTGATCTCGTTGTCCTGGCAATACGCGTTGTTGTTGCCGCCCTGCGTGCGGCACAACTCGTCGCCACCGCTGATCATCGGCACGCCCACCGAGAGCAGCAGCGTCGTCATGAGGTTCCGGCGCTGACGCGCGCGCAGTTCGAGCACGCGCCGATCCTCGGTCGGGCCCTCGACGCCGGAATTCCAGCTCAGGTTGTGGTTCTCGCCGTCGGCATTCCCCTCGCCATTCGCCTCGTTGTGCTTCTCGTTGTAGCTGACGATATCGGCGAGCGTGAAGCCGTCGTGCGCGGTGATGAAGTTGATGCTCGCGTAAGGCCGGCGGCCGCTCTGTTCGTAGAGATCGCTGCTGCCCGACAACCGCGTCGCCAGCTCTGAGACGCCGCCACCGTCGCCGCGCCAGAACCGCCGCACCGCGTCGCGATACTTGCCGTTCCACTCCGTCCACTTGGTCGGAAAGTTGCCGACCTGATATCCGCCTTCACCCAGGTCCCACGGCTCGGCGATCAACTTCACCTGCGACAGCAAGGGATCCTGGTGAATGATGTCGAAAAACGCGCCAAGCTTGTCGACGGCATGCAACTCACGAGCCAGTGCGCTCGCGAGATCAAAGCGGAATCCGTCGACGTGCATGTCCTGCACCCAGTAGCGCAGCGAGTCCATGATCAGCTGCAGCACGTGCGGGTTGCGCATCAACAGGCTGTTCCCGGTGCCGGTGGTGTCGTAGTGATGCTGCTTGGCTTGGTCGACCAGCCGGTAGT
>JBKPRU010000009.1:0-8469 GCA_046734675.1 Acidobacteriota bacterium | reverse complement strand
GCGCGATGTACTGCGCCATCGACGCGAACGACTGCGCGTGCGTGCGCCAGTATTCGAAGTGCTGCTCGTTGACGGGAACCTGCGGTTCCTTGTCCGCGAACTGGCGCCAGACCTCGTGCAGCGCCACGAGCCGATGCGACTCGCGGTAGGCCAGCGGCTCGAGCAGCACGCCGTTCACGATCGAGAACACTGCCGTGATCGCGCCAATGGTCAGCGCCAGCGTCAGTACGACGATTGCGGCATAGCCGCGATCGCGCCGCAGCCCGCGCGCGACGTCCCTCAGATCAAAGGTAGACAGTGCCATGGCGATTTAGACGGACCGCTCAGTCGAGGCGTTAGCCTCCCACTCGCCTCAATATCAACTCCGGTGCACTCACGGTGACGGGGAGGGCGGGGAGGACGCGCTATGGCTTCACGAACATGCTCCTTTGCCGATAGTATTCCCCCCATGCAGTACACACGACGAGACCTCGGCAAGATGGCGCTGGCTCTCCCGGCCGCGTCGCTCCTCCCCTTCCAGACCAAACCAAATTCGAAGATCAACGGCGTGCAGATCGGCCTGAACGTCCCGTACAGCTTTGGCAATAATTTAATGCCCGCCGAGGAGACGCTGCGTAACGTGGTTCAGCTCGGCGTCAGCGCCGTCGAATTGCGATCGCAGCCCGTCGAGGTCTTCATCGGCGTGCCAACGGATCTGCTGAAGCGCGCGTCGCAGAAGCCGGACGTCGAGGCGCTCGAGAAGCCGCGCCTCGCGGCGTCGATCGACAAGGCCAAAACGCTGCGGAAGCAATGGGAGGACGCGGGCGTCCGGATCGAGATCCTGAAGTTCGACGGCATCTACACCATGTCAGATCCGGTGCTCGACTACGCCTTCAATCTCGCGAAGGCGGTCGGCGCGCGCGCCATCTCGTGCGAGATCTCGCACGAGCTCCCGAACACGAAGCGCGTCGGCGAGTTCGCCGACAAGCACTCGCTGATGGTCGGCTATCACGGACACACCGAGACGGCCCCCGAGCACTGGAAGGCCGCGTTCGCGCAGGCAAAGCACAACGGCGCCAACGTCGACATCGGGCACTTCATCGCCGGCACCAACACCTCGCCGGTGCCGTTCATCACCGAGTTTCACGACCGCATCACGCACGTGCACGTGAAGGACCGCAAGAAGAACAACGGCCCGAACGTGCCGTTCGGCGAAGGGGACACGCCCATCAAGGAAGTCCTGCAGCTGCTCCGCGACAAAAAGTGGGGCATCCAGGCGACGATCGAGTTCGAGTACCCGGTTCCGTCCGGCTCGGATCGGATGGCGGAAATCGCCAAATCCGTGCAGTTCTGTAAAGCGGCGCTCTCCACCTAGGGACGCGGACCAGCTCTGCCGTAGGTTCCGCTTGCATTCGGGACGCCGGCGAAAAACACTGGTGGGGCCGATCGGAGACGTTGCCGATGCCTGGTCCCACCCTCTGCCCTTTCTGCCAGTCGTCCCAGATCAAAGCGCGGTTGCCCGTCCACGACCTGCATGAGTACGAGTGCGAGGCGTGCGGTCGGACGTGGTTGGTCGCGCGTCCCAAGCGGCAGGCGAAAATCGTCGCCTTCCCGAACCCGGCGGCGCGCGCGAAGAGAAGAGTCGGCGGCGAGTAGCGCTAGGCTGTCGTCTCTTCGAACTCGCCAGTCTGACTCACCCGCCAGACATGCACCTCGTCGAGGCCCTCGTCCACTGACGGCGGCACGAGACGTTTCGCGCACGCGAAGATCGCGACCTTCGGCACTTTGGCTTTTCCCTCACGACCCTCGTTGCGCGCGACCGCCTCGCGCGTGGTCGCCTCGATGTAGTGCGCAACGACGCGCGCGTCGAACCCGCGCGCGATCGCGACGATCGCGGCGCGATCGGCCGGCGTCACGTTCGTGTTGTCGACGGCCACGGAGCGTCCGCTGGCCAGCGCCTCGCGAACGAGCGCGTCCTGGCGCGATTGCTTGTTCTTCGCGTTGGGCAGCAGGTCCTTGCTGACGTGCGCGTGCGTGGCCGCGAGCCGCTGACGGTAGAACGTCGACTTGCCGGAACCGGGCAGGCCGACGAGAATCGCGACCTCCAGGTTCATGCGCCGCGCTTGCGGATCGGCGGCTTACAGACCGGGCACGGCCAATACTTCTTCCCCGCTTCCTCGAGCGTGATCCGCTGGTGCGGCGTCCCCAGCTTCGTGCAGCTCTCGCGGTGATAGCGCTTGTCGCCGGCGGCGACGAACACGTACTGCGTCTTCGCCGTGTTCCGGTCCCCCTGCTTCGACGGATCGCACGCGGCGTGCGGCTTCATCCCGCGCGACTCCGCTTCGCCGCGCGTCATCGCGACGACGTCGGTGGTGTCGCGGACGAGATCGCAGCCCGGACGGTGGTACTCGTTCGAGCCTTTCTTGACGAGGACGTATTCGCCGGAGCCCTGCGGCCACGCACCGAGCAGGGCGACGATGAGCAGCAGCCCGCGCATGCCGCCGATCCTAGCGCGGATGGAGCTCGTCTCGCGGCGGGCGCCTGGCTAGGTGGGTTGGCCGTGCTCCCCTTCGAGCCGCGCGAGGATCGTGGCTTTGAGCTCCGCTTCCGTGCGCGCGGTCGTGAGGTCGATGTCAGCGTCGGCCACCGCGTCGAGCAGCGCACGAATCAACTGGGCGCGGCTGATGGCGGCGCCGTTCTGTGCGCGGATGTTGGCGGCGAGCCGGTCCAGGAAGACGATTTGACGGTTGAACAGCACCACCGTCACTTTCGTCCATGCTTCCTCGTGAACCGGGGGACGACCTGGCTTCCGGCCGGCCAGGGGGGCTTCTGGATGGGCCATGATGGCTCCGAGGGAAGTCTGCTGCCTCAACCGAAAAGGGCTGCGGTATTCAATACGATAAGTCCGTCCAATTCAAGCTGAACGTTGAGATTTCGAGGGGCTTCGCCCCTCGAACTCCCCTATACGCTTTCCGCCTGCGCGCGAAGTGCTTCGGCGTGACCTCGCCCGAGCCTTGGCGGAGGCGGGCACTCGCGGGCCCCCGGGCCCGCTCCGTTCGCGTGGCTCGCTCGCTGCGCTCGCGCGCAGGGTTCTTCGCTGGTTCGCGGGATAATGACCGACGGGCATGGGACTGTGGGGATGGCTGAAGGGGTCCTCGGCGCGCACGAACGGCAAAGTGGAGACGTGGCGCCGGGAATGGTCGAACGCGGTTGCGCATCCGGATGCGGCGTCGCTCGAATCGCTGCGGGCCGGCCTCCACACGGACCCGCCGCTCGCTGACGACATCGAAATCGAAGAAGAAATGCTCGAGGGGCTCGAGCGGCTCCTCGCCCTCACGCACGATCTCGCGGAGGGGCGGCTTCCCCACCTCGACACCACCCATCGCATCGTCGGGGCCGACGCGTGCCACTTCAGCGCGCCGGTCTCGATGCCGGAGGATCCGGCGCAGCCCACCGGCCGGTTGCTCTTGACGGGCACGCGCGCGGTGTTCGCCGGCGGCGCGCGTCCGACTGTGCTCGCGTGGCACGCGACGGCGGAGGTCGTGCAGGCCGAGCGCGACGTGCTGCTCGTGCGCGCGGATCGCAGCGCGATGTATCGCTTCCGGTGCAACAACTACGGCGATGCGCTGACCGGTGCCGCGCTGGCGCGGCATCTCGCCGCACGCGCGCGGGGGCCGGCGCGATCGCGCACGCTATAATCCGCCGATGTCCGTTCGCCTCGGAATCGAGCGGCTGATCGATGGCAGCGATCACAGTTTGATCGCGGGACGCCGCATCGGCCTCGTCTGCAACCCTGCATCCGTCGATGGCGCGTTCCGCCACTCGGCCGATCGCCTTGCCGCGCCCGGCGACTGGACGCTGACCGCGCTCTTCGGCCCGCAGCACGGCTTCCACTCCGATCTGCAGGAGAACATGATCGAATCGCCGCACGCGCGCGATGCCAAGCGGCGCGTGCCGGTGCACTCGCTCTACAGCGAGACGCGCGAGCCGACCAAGGAGATGCTCGCCGACGTCGACGTGCTGGTCATCGATCTCCAGGACGTCGGGACGCGCATCTACACCTACATCTACACGATGGCGAACTGCCTGCGCGCGGCGCGCCGGCACGGCGTGCGCGTGGTCGTCTGCGATCGCCCGAACCCGATCGGCGGCGACCGCATCGAAGGGGAGCCGCTCGATCCCGCGTACGCCTCGTTCGTCGGACAGTTCCCGATCCCGATGCGACACGGCCTGACGATTGGCGAGGCCACCCGCCTTTTCAACGATCAGTTCGGGATCGGCGCCGCCGTCGACGTGGTGCCGATGGAAGGCTGGCGCCGCTCGATGTATTTCGACGCGACCGGCCTTCCCTTCGTGCTGCCGTCGCCCAACATTCCCACCTTCGAGACCACCGTCGTCTATCCGGGCGGCGTGCTCTTCGAGGGCACGTGGATCTCAGAGGGGCGCGGCACCAACAAGCCGTTCGAGTTGATTGGCGCGCCGTGGATCGACGGCGAGCGCTTCGCCGACGAGATGAACGGGCGCCGCATCCCGGGCGTGTTCTTCCGTCCCGCGTTCTTCGAGCCGACGCATCACAAGCACACGAAGGTATTGTGCGGCGGGTGCCAGATCCACGTCACCGATCGCGACGCGTTCCCGCCGATGCGGGTCGCGGTCGAGATGCTGGCGGAGTTTCGGCGTGAAGCGCCCGATCAGGTGATCTGGCGCGACCCGCCGTACGAATACGAACACGAGAAGATGCCGATCGATATCCTCTACGGATCGGACCGGCTGCGCCGCGCGATCGACGCGGGGGAAGACGCGTCCGCGGTCACGCGCGACTGGCCGAAGGGCGAAGAGGCCTTCCGGACACTGCGAGAGAAGTTCCTGCTCTACTAGCAACGACCTTCACTTGGTCACGGCCGACGGCTCGTCACGAAGATCACGAAGAGACGAAGATCACAAAGGAAGACACCAAATTGCTTTGAGTTTCTTCGTGGTCTTCGTGGTCTTCGTGGCAAAGGCCGTGGCCCGTGTAGCGTGACAGTGAAGGGCCCTGCTCACACCTTTTCTTTCAGCGACGACCGCGCGACGCGGATTTGATCCGCATGGCGATGCGCGTGCGGCCCGTAGATCCGCAGCCACGTGTCGAGGCCGAAGCGGCCGATCTCGCTGTGCGTGCCTTCGCGCAGCCAGTCCGCCTCGGTCAGGCACGCCATCACCTCCGCGGTTGACGCCCGGGCGGCGCGGAACAGTTCGAGCGACGCTTCGTGCGGCCGATCGTAGTGCAGCCGCCGCGCGAACTCGTCCTGGTCGTAACCCTTGATCGCGGGACGATCCTCCGCGACCAGCAGCCGAAAGCGCACGGCCGCGCTCATCTCGCTGTCCGCGAGGTGGTGCACGATCTCGCGCGCCGTCCACTTGCCGTCCGCCGGGCGCGCATCCAGCTCCTCTTTCGTGATCTTCACGAGCGCGTCGGCCACCACGCGGTAGCCGTCCTTGTATTGCGCAATCAGCTGCTCGCGTTCCTGCTGTTCCATGATGTCTCCTCGTCAGCCGCGGGTTTTCGCGATGCCGGGCGCCTGGTTCTCCTGCGCGGTCTCCGGCACCAGGTGGTGCTCCATCAAGTGCCCGCGAAGCTGCGCGAACGCCTCCGCCGGCGAATCCACCCACCGCATCAATTCGAAATCCGATGCATTGATTGCGCCCCATTCCTCCATGGGCTTGAGGTCGAGGATCTGCTGCCAGTATTCGCGCCCGTAGAGGATGACGCACATCTGCTTGGACAGCTTCTTGGTCTGGGCGAGCGTCAGAATCTCGAACATCTCGTCCAGCGTGCCGAACCCGCCCGGGAAAATCACCAGCGCCTTGGCCAGGTAGGCGAACCAGAACTTCCGCATGAAGAAGTAGTGGAACTCGAGGTGCAGGTCGGACGTGATGTAAGGATTGGCTCCCTGCTCGAACGGCAGGCGGATGTTGAGCCCGATGGTCTTGCCGCCGGCCTCGTGCGCGCCCCGGTTGGCGGCTTCCATGATCCCGGGACCACCGCCGGAGCACACGACGAATCGGTGCCGCGGCAGCTGCAGCGATCGGCTCCATTCGGTGAGCTGGCGCGCGAGCTCGCGGGCGTCCTCGTAGTAACGCGACCACTCGACGGCCTTGCGGCTGCGCTTCAACGCGGCGTCGTAATCGGGACCGTGCACGCCGTCGCGCAGCTTCTGCAGCGCACGCTCGGCGTCGATGCGGCTGTGCACGCGCGCCGAGCCGAAAAACACGACGGTGTCCTGGATGTTCTCGTCACGAAATCGCCGGAGCGGTTCCAGGTACTCGGCGAGGATCCGGAGAGGCCGCGCCTCGTCGCTTTCGAGAAAGTCCGGATCGTAGTACGCGAGCGGCTGGTTGTGCATGCAGCAAAAAATGTATCATTTCCCTATGCTCCGAAACGCCCACGTGCTCGGCCTCGGTGTGTTCGTATACGTGCTCGCCATGTTGTTCGCCGCGACCGGACAGGCTCAACAACAGTCAAAGGGTGGATGGACGCTGCCGCCGAATGCGGCTGATGAAAAGAATCCGCTCACGCCGGACGCCGCGACCATTGCGGCCGGCAAGCAGGTCTATGCCAAGAAATGTGAACGCTGCCACGGCCCGGGCGGGCTCGGCGACGGCAAGGACGCCGATCCGGACGCGCAGCAGGACATGGATCTGACGGTGGCGCGTCGCGCCGCACGCAACCCCGACGGCGTTGTGTTCTACAAGGTGTTCAACGGCCGCGCCAAGCCGAAGATGCCCGCACAGAAGGACGAGCTCTCCAAGGAGCAGATCTGGCAGGTCGTCACCTACGTGCAGACGCTGCGCAGGAAGTCGTGAATCTTGTCAGCTGCCAGCTCCCAGCAGCTAGCTGGCAGCTCGTAGCTGGTAGCTGGTAGCTACAAGAATCGCGTCATCAGCTCCCCGAGAATGTAGCCCACGGCCGCGACGCCGAACCCCACGAGGAACATGTCGCGGCCGCTCACCCAGATGCCGCGCCCGGTGAACAGGCTGCGGGCCGCGCCGATCCCGAAATGCGCAAGCATGCTGACGGCGAGCGACGTCCAGATTGCAGAGTCATGCGACATCAGCAGGAACGGCGCGATCGGAATGACCGCGCCGACCGCGGTCGCTGATCCGGTGACGAGGCCGTCCTTGAGCGGCGCGAGTTCGGCGGGATGGATGTTCAGCTCCTCGCGGACCTGCGTTTCGAGCGCGCGCGCCGGATCCTGCATCATCGCTTTCGCGGTCTCGCGCGCGCGCTCCTTCGACAATCCCTTCGCTTCGTAAATCAGCGCGAGCTCGTCCTCCTCGAGGTCCGGCATCAGCCGCATCTCGTGGCGCTCCATCTCGATCTGGTGCGCCTGCACCTCCGCTTCGCTCTTCGCCGCGAGGTAGCCGCTCGATCCCATCGACAGCGCGTCGGCGAGCGCGCCGGCGAGGCCGCTGATGATCACGACATGCGGCGCGACGCTGGCGCCGAGCACGCCGGCGACGAGCCCGAAGTTCGCGGTCAAACCGTCGTTGAATCCGTACACGATGCTGCGCAGCAGCCCGCCGGCGCCGCCGACGTGCCACGGCTCCCCTTCGCGACCCATCGCCTCGGACAGCTCGCGCGCGTGCACCGCCGACTCCGACGCGATATCGACCGCCGCCTCGTGGGTCTGACGGTTGGTCGACTGCCGCGCGAGACCGAGATAGGCCTGCACCTCGCGTCCTTCTTCCGCGAGGATCAGCGGCAGCACGCTCGAGGGGCCGAAGTGGCCCGCCACCCACGCGAGCACGCGGGTGCGTCGCGACGTGCGGTAGCGCGGCAGCGACCGTTCCGCATCGGCAAACAGCGTCTCCCAGCGCGCGACGTGCTGGTCCTCGACGGCGGCAAGGCGCTCGAAGAGATGACGGCGCTCCTCGTCCTCCTCGACGCGCGCGAGCGCCCGGTAGAGAAACGCGGCGTCTCTTTCGTCCGCGTAGTGCTCGTCCCAGCTCTCGTCGGCCTGCGGCTGCTCTGCCATACTCGCTTACAGTGTACAGCCATGCAGACGCCGGAGTTCGATCACACGATGCTCATCAACGCCGCGCCGACGCGCGTGCTGGCGGCGTTCACGGATCCGGATGCGCTGGCGATCTGGTGGCAGGCGGTGCGATCGGTGACCGCGGCGCGGGTGATGGGCGTTTACGCGATCGAGTGGCGGCCGACGGTTGACGCCGATGAAATGCTCGGCCGGCTGGGCGGGATCTTTCACGGCACGGTGATGGAGTACGTGCCGGGGCGCGAGCTGTTCATCGGCAACGCGTGGTGGATCCCGCCCGAAGGCGATCCGATCGGTCCGATGGCGCTGTCGGTGAGCTGCCGGATGGATGGACCCGCGTGCCGGCTGCGCGTGCGCCAGTCGGGATTCGAGGAAAGCGCGCGGTGGCGCCGCTACTACACGGTGATCGCCGGAGGATGGCGATCGTCGCTGGCCGCGCTCAAGGAGTACGCGG
>JBKPRU010000008.1:0-21176 GCA_046734675.1 Acidobacteriota bacterium | reverse complement strand
GCCCCGATCCGTTCGGCCTGGTGATCCTCGACTGGATGCTGCCCGGTATGAACGGCCTCGACGCCGCCGCGCGCATCCGCGCGCGCGACGAGACGCGCACGCTGCCGATCGTGGTGATCAGCGCCTACGCGGGAAAAGAAGAAGAGGCGCGCTGCGCGGCGCTCGGCGTCAACGTCTTTCTCCGAAAGCCGCTCACGAGCTCGTCGCTGTTCGACGCGATCGTCGAGGCGCAGGGCGGCCGCGTGCACGCCGCCCGCCGCGGGCTCGATGCGCCGCTCGAGCGCGAGTTCGACGGCGTTCGCGCACTGCTCGCCGAAGACAACGAAGCCAACCAGATGGTCGCGACCGAGCTCCTCGGACGGCTCGGCATCGAGCTGGACATCGCGCGGAACGGCCGCGAAGCGGTTGCGATGGCGCAGGCCGCGCCCACGAAGTACGCCGCGATCCTCATGGACATGCAGATGCCCGAGCTCGATGGGCTCGGAGCCACGCGCGTGCTGCGTGCCGACGTGCGGTTCGCGACGGTCCCGATCATCGCCATGACGGCGAACGCGATGAAAGCAGACCTCGACGCCTGCCTCGCCGCGGGCATGAACGATCACGTGACCAAGCCAGTCGATCGCAAGGCGCTGGTCACGACGCTGCGGCGATGGGTGCACGTCGCACCAATTCAGGAGCTTCCACCTGAAGGTGGAAGCGACGGGGATCAGTCCGCGATTGACGGCATCGACGTGAACGGCACGCTGCAGCGGCTCGGCATCGAGCGGGCGACGCTCGAGTCGATGCTCCTGAGATTCGCGGGCGGCCTGAGGCCGCTGCTCGACGCGCTCCGCGCCTCAGTCACGGCCGGCGACTCCGGGGGCGCGGCAACCGGGGCGCATGCAATCGCGGGGTCGGCGGGCAACCTTGGCGCCGATGCGCTCCGGCACGCCGCCAAGGCGCTCGAGCAGGCCGGACGCGAAGGTCGCAGCGATCTCGCGGCGCTGCTCCTCGACGTCGAGCAGCACGCCGGCGTGGTGCTGCGATCGATCGCGGCGCTCAGTCCCGCACAGGAACTCGCCGTCGCCACCCACGGGCGCGCGTACGACCCCGTGGTCGCCGGTGCCGCCCTGGAGCGGCTCGCGGTAGCGCTCGACGGCTACGACCTGTCGTCGGCGAGCGGCGCCCTCGCCGATCTCGGCGCGTCCGGACTTCCCGCGTGGGCGGCTGACGACATCGGCCGGCTGCGCTCGTCGGTCGACGGATACGAATACGACCAGGCTCGCGGCATCGCCTCGCGTCTGCTCGCGCGCGTGCGCGGCGGCGAGGTCTGATCTGCGGAAGGAGCTGCCGTGAAAGAGCTGTCCGACTGCCGCGTGCTCATCGTCGACGACGTGAAGGCGAACGTCGACGTGCTCGTCCAGGCCCTCAGCGGCGACTACCAGCTGTCGGTCGCGCTCGGCGGACAGCAGGCGATGGACGCCGTCACCCGGTGCGCGCCCGATCTCGTGCTGCTCGACATCGTCATGCCGGACATCGACGGATACGAGATCTGCCGCCGGCTGCGCGCGGCGGATGCGACGCGCGAGCTGCCGATCATGTTTCTCAGCTCGCTCGAGGACGTGAAGCACAAGGCGCGCGGCTTCGAGGTCGGCGGCAACGATTACCTGACCAAGCCGTTCGAGGTGCTCGAGGTCAAGGCGCGGGTGCGGTCGCTGTTGAAAGCCAAATCGTACGCCGACGCGGTGAAGGCGGCGGCAGAGCGCGACCTGCGGATCGCGCACGAGATCCAGATGGGCCTGCTCCCGGCGAATCTGCCTGGGGAGATCCGGAATACGCCGCTCGACGTTCATGCCGTGCTCGAACCGGCGCGCCAGATCGGCGGCGACCTCTTCGAGGTGCTGCGGCTCGGCCCCGAGCGCCTGCTCGTCGCCATCGGCGACGTGTCCGGCAAAGGCATTCCGGCGGCGCTCTTCATGGCCGTCACGATGACGCTGCTGCGCAGCCTGGCGCGGCAGGGGCACACGCCGGAGACGATCCTGCGGCTGCTGAACGACGAGCTGCTCACGCAAAACCCCCGTGGCATGTTCGTCACGCTGCAGTGTCTCGTTTTCGATCTCGGCGCGCGCACCGTAACGTGCGCGAGCGGCGGGCACCACGGCGCGGTGCGTGTCAGACCCGGCCATCAGCCGGAGTTCGTGTTCACGTCGTCAGGCCGCGTGCTTGGATTGATGCCGGCTGAGGAGATCGTCAGCGAGACGATTCCGCTGCAGCGAGGGGAGGCGCTCGTCCTGTTCACCGACGGCGTCAGCGAAGCGTTCAACGCGGACGACGAGCTGTTCGGGGATGATCGGTTGCTCGCGCAGCTCGACACGGCGGAACGAAGCGCGCGCGACATGACGCTCGGCGTGCTCGATGCGGTTCGCCGTCATGCCGGCGGCGCGCGACAATCCGACGACATTACGGTGCTCTCCGTCCGGTACGACGGCGCGTCGTAACCGCCGATCCATGGCGGCGTATCGGATCGACGAGACGCGTCGACGTTTTACGCAACGCGTCGATGTCGCGGTCGCGGCCTGAGCCGCGGCGCATCCAGCAGGAGCGTTTTTTTCGCGGGAAATCGCCGCGATCCAAGGCGCGGCGCAGAGACGCGAGTCATTCGATTAGAAGACAACCCGCGGCCGCGGCTGAGCACAGATTGTGCACTTAGTGTCAGCGACGCGCGCCGGCAACCGACATACCGCCAGATTTCCGGAATGGGCCGGAGGATCTGGAACCGGACGGTATGTTGGGACTTTACGGACCGCGTAAGTGCTTGCGCGCGTCGTAATTCTCTCCCACAATAGCTTCGGCGTCCATGACAAACGCGCTTCGGCGTTCTCGCGTGTGTGCGCTGGCGCTGGCGCTGCTCCAGGTGGGCGCGTTGTTCGTCGCGCCTCTCGTGGCCTGCTGCCCGCAACCGACGAGCGCGTCGCACGAACGCCGCGCGGTGGCGCCGAAATGTTGTCCGGCCGCGTCGCACGCGTCGGGGCAGTGCCCGATGCACGACTCCGGGAAGTCCACGTGCCGCATGGCCTGTACGTCGCACGATCGTCAGGCCCTGCCGGTCGCACACGCCGCAATCGTTCCGGATCCCATCGCCATCGACTCGACACTTCCCGCTGAAGCGTGCGTTGCGGCACCACGCACGTCCGTTCCTGCGTCCGACCTCGTTCCCGATTCGCCTCCTCCGCGCGCGTAGCGTGCGGCTGCGCGTTCAGCCGAACGTCGCCGTTCCCGGCAGAGATCCGTCCGCTTGAAAAGCGTCAGCGCTTCCGCCTGAAGGCGGAAGCTACGGAATCTTGACCGTAGTTCTTCCGCCTGCGGGCGGAAGCTACGGAATCTCGACGTCAGTTCTTCCGCCCAACAGCGGAAGCTACCGACGCGGGGCCGGATGCCTTGGTGCATGTTTCGTGGAGGAGATCGTGAACGTCCATGTGATCCGCAGATTGCTGGCGGTGGCACTCGCCGCCGTCCTGTCGGCGGGCGTCGTACGCGCGCAGGAAACCATCAATTATGCGAGCGTCAGCGGCCGCGTCACCGACCCGCAAGGCGCCGTCGTCCCCGGCGCGCTGGTGACGGCGCGGCAGACAGAGACGAACGTGACCGCCGAGACCGTGTCCGATGCGGGCGGCCGCTTCCGGTTTCCGTATTTGAAAGTCGGTTCGTACGAACTGAAGGTGCGGCTGGACGGGTTTGCCGATGCCGTTCGCACGCTGCGCCTGACGGTCGGTTCCGCGTTCGACGTCCCCGTGTCGCTCGCGGTTGGTGGACTCGACGTCAACGTCAGTGTCACCGGCGAAGCGACGGTTCTCGAAACGGCGCGAAGCCAGATCGCCGGCACGGTGTCGCAGGTCGAAGTGCAGACCCTGCCGATGAACGGCCGCAACTTCCTCGATCTCGCGTTGCTCGTTGCCGGCGTGTCGCCCACGAACACCAGCACGACGCAGCTCTTCCCCGAGACATCCGCCGTGCCGGGGCAGGGCCTGTCCGTGTCGAGTCAACGGAATCTCTCGAACAGCTTCATCGTCGACGGCCTGTCCGCCAACGACGATGCAGCCGGCCTGAGCGGCATTCCGTACGGCGTCGACGCCGTCGAACAGTTCCAGGTGATTACCTCCGGCGGGCAGCCGGAGCTTGGCCGCGCGCTCGGTGGCTACGTCAACGTGGTGACCAAGAGCGGCACCAACCGCGTGCGTGGCACCGTGTACGATTTCGTGCGCGACGACAATTTCAATGCGCCCAATGCGCTGTCGGGCACGACGCTGCCGATGAACCAGCAGCAATTCGGCGGGAGCCTGGGTGGGCCGATCGCGAAGAACCGAACCTTCTATTTCTCGAACGTCGAGCGCAAGCGGCTCGATCAATCCGGTCTCGTGACGATCCAGCCGCAGAACGTGCCCATCATCAACGCCCGGCTGGGGGCGGTCGGCTACCAGGGGTCGCTCGTTTCGACGGGGATTTATCCGAATCCCGTCCGCAGCACCAACGTGCTCGCGAAAGTCGATCACCAGATCAGCGGGTCCGATCAGTTCAGCGTCCGCTACGGCCTGTATCGGGTCACGTCGGAGAACTCGCGCGGCGCCGGCGCGCTGAACGCGCCGTCGGCTTCCGCCGGACTCGACAACCTCGATCATGCACTCGCGTTCGGAAACACCTGGACGCTGTCGTCGACAACGGTCAACGAAACGCGGGCGCAAGTGGCCTACGGCGACTTGAAGGCGCCGCCAACCGACCCGATCGGCCCCGCCGTCAGCATTGCCGGCATCGCCTCGTTCGGAACGTCGTCGGGCAGCCCGACGCGGCGCACGAACACGATGTATCAGCTGGTCGACAACCTCTCGCACCAGGCCGGCGCGCACGCGCTTCGCGCCGGCGTCGATTTCGTGTTCAACGACGACACGATTACCTATCCGCGCGCCGCGCGTGGCAGCTACGCGTTCTCATCGCTGGCGAATTTTCTCGCGGGTACGTACAGCGGCTTCACGCAGACGTTTGGCAATCCCGTGGTCTCGCAGACGAGCCCCAACGTTGGCTTGTACCTGCAGGATGAGTGGCGGCTCGGGACGCGCCTCACGCTCAACATGGGCCTGCGCTACGACGTGCAGTTGCTCGCGCCGATCGACACGGACACGAACAATGTGTCGCCGCGCGCCGGGTTCGCATGGTCGCCGTCCGAAGACGTCGTGGTTCGCGGAAGCGCGGGTCTCTTCTTCGACCGCGTACCGCTGCGTCCCGCCGCCAACGCCATCCTCTCTGCCGGGAACACCACCGATCTGAGCAAGCTGCAGCAGCCGGGTGTGGCCGGCATCATTCCCACGCAGGCCGGGGCGCCGGCGTTTCCCGCGATCCTCTCCGAGCGCCTGTTGACCACCACTCTCGTCGATTTCACGACGATGCACGCCAACCTGCAGAACGCCTACTCGAAGCAGGCCAGCATCGAACTGGAGCGCTCGCTTGGAGCCGGCCGTACGGTGAGCGTCGGCTATCAGTATCTGCGCGGCAAAAATCTGTTGATGTCGGTGAATCAGAACGTGCCGACGTGTGTCGCGTCGGGCACGAACAACGGATGCCGCCCCGTGTCGTCCTATCGCAACAACAATCAGTATTCGTCGGTCGCGGACTCCACGTATCACGGTCTGCACGTCTCGTTCGTGCAGCGACCCACTCGCTGGTCGAGCCTGCGGCTCACCTACACGTTGTCGAAGGCAATGAACGACGTTGGCGGGGCCTTCTTCAGTTCGCCGATCGATCCCACAGACATCATGCGTGACTGGGGCCGATCGGACGACGATCAGCGTCATCGGCTCGTGGTGAACGGGACCATCAACACGCCGATGTCGCCCGCGGCCACAACGTGGCAGCGCATCAGTCACGGGTTCCAGGTGAGCGGGATGCTGCAGTACTACTCGGCGCTGCCGTTCAACATCACGTCGGGGGTGCCGAACCTGCAGGGGACGACCAGCCGTCCACTCGCGAACGGCGCGACCGCGGCGGCCAACTTCGACGTGCGGAGCGTCGCGTTCATTCCGAGAAACGCCGGCATCGGCAGCGACTTTTTCAGCGTGAATCTTCGCGTCAGCCGCGCGTTCCGGATCGCGGAGGACGTCAGGGTGGAGGGTCTTGTCGAAGCGTTCAACGCGACCAATCGCGTCAACAGCCTCACGCGCAACGGCACGTTCGGACCCGGAGCGTACCCGGCAAACCCGCTGCCGACCTTCGATCAGATCACGTCCGTGGGCGACCCGAGGACGCTCCAGTTTGGTGCGCGGCTGATCTTCTGACCGGCGTGCGCGCGACTACTCGCCCAGCGCCTTCTTCACCGCGGCGACGATTTCCTGGAGGTCGTAGGGTTTTCCGATGATTTCGTGGACGGGTTCGTCCGCGGCATCCCCGACGAGTTGGCGCACCCGTGCCGGGTTCGTGCTGGTCAGCACGAACTCCCGCCCCTTCATGGAGGGATGTGCTCGGATGTGTTCGAGAAACGTCCAGCTCTTGTCGTAGGGCGGCGCGAGATCGAAGAGCACGACCTGCGGATCGTGCTCCGCCACCTGCTCCTCGAGCGACAGCTCGCCGCGTTTGAGCTTCGAGACGTGCGCGCTCACGACAACGTAGCCTTCGTTCTCGAGGTAGACGCGGAGCAGTTCGACGGTGTCGTCACTCGTGTTCATCACGGCGACCACCTTGGGAGGAGCGTTGCTCATTTGCGTTGGGGTGCCGGTTAGTTCGCGGTGCCGTTCCGCGGCTCGCGGCGCCAGCGGCCTTCGATGGTGAACGCCCAGCGCACGTGATTCAAGGTATCACCGGGCACCGTGACGGCCGAGGTTTGCACGATCGCCGACAAGCCGGCGCGCTCGCGCGGCCGTACCCGCATGGTGCGCAGGCTGCCGTGGCCGCCGACGCCGCTGCGGAGGAGCGTGCTCGCGGCTTCGCGATCCTCGAAGTAATCGGTGAGCCGGCGTCCTGCGAGATTGCGGACCGTGAGGTTCAGCACGCGCTCCATGCCGCGGCTGGCCGCTTCGATGAGACCGGCCGGATCGGTGACGACCCAGCCGGACTCGTGCGTCTCACCTTCCGCGACGTGCCCGAGGAATCCGCGAATGATACCTACGAGCTGCTTCGGCGGCACCGGTTCCATCAGGTAGGCGTCCGCTCCCGCCGCCAGCCCGTCGAGCCTCGCCTGCGTCGTCCGGTGCGTAGAGGAAACCATCACGACCGGCGTGAACGGGCGATCCTGTTTGAGCGCGCGGCAGACGTCGATCCCATTGCCATCGGGCAGATTGATGTCGAGGAGCATCAGCTCCGTCGTATCAGCAACGCCGAATTCCCGTGCACCGGCAGCCGTCGCAGCTTCGACAACCCGGTAGCCTTCTTGCGTAAGCACCCGAGTCCGAAGGAAACGTGTCGAATCATGGTCATCAACGTTGACGATCATGGGAGCCTCCTGAAAGAGCATGAGCAGTTTAGTCTACGGCGCAGACAAGCTCAACGGCGTGCAACTGCTCGATTGCACCGGAATTTCGCTACAATGACGGAGCGAATGCCGTCCGAGATCCTGTCCGACGCGCGGCTGGCCGCGATCGTTGCCTCCTCCGACGACGCGATCGTCAGCAAGGACCTGACGGGAATCATCACCACCTGGAACGCGGCCGCAGAACGGATGTTCGGGTACACGGCCGACGAGGCGGTCGGACGTTCGATCACGATGATCATTCCGACCGAGCGACTGTCGGAAGAGGAGTACGTGCTGTCGCGCATCCGCGCCGGCCTCGCCGTCGAGCATTTCGAGACGGTGCGGCGCCGCAAGGACGGGCGCCTGATCGACGTGTCGATCACGGTGTCGCCGCTGCGGACCGGCGACGGAACGATCATCGGCGCCTCGAAGATCGCGCGCGATGTCACCCAGGCCAAGCGGATCGAACGCGAAGCGTTCCGGCTCGCCGCCATCGTCGAATCCTCCGAAGACGCGATCGTCAGCAAGGACCTGCACGGCATCATTCAGACGTGGAACCGCTCGGCCCATCGGATGTTCGGCTATACGGCCGAGGAGGCCATCGGTCGATCGATCACGATCATCATTCCCGAGGAGCGGCTCGCCGAGGAGACGCTCGTCATGTCGAAAATTCGCGTCGGCCAGACCGTCGAGCACTTCGAGACGTTGCGTCGCCGCAAGGACGGGACGTCGATCGAGGTATCGCTCACCGTCTCGCCGATCCGGAACGCCGAGGGCGTGGTGGTTGGCGCGTCGAAGAGTGCGCGCGACGTTACCGAAGCCAAGCGGCTGCGGCGGATGCTCGAGGAGGCGAGCCGCGCGAAAGACGAGTTCCTCGCCATCCTCTCCCACGAGCTGCGCACGCCGCTCAACACCGTCGTCGGCTACGCCCGCATGCTGCAGCGCGAAGACGTGATGATCACGCCCGAGCTGCGGACCAAGGCGCTCGAGGCGCTGGCGCGGAACGCCGACGCCCTGATTCGCCTGGTGAGCGACGTGCTGGATACCTCGCGCATCGTCACCGGCAAGCTGCGGCTGGATCATGCGGCCTTCGAGCTGGGCGACGTCATTCGCGATGCGGTCGATACGCAACGCCAGGCCATCGACTCGAAGGGCCTGACCTTTTCCATGCACATCGAGGATAACCTCCGTCTGATGGGCGACGCCGATCGAGTCCGGCAGGTGGTCTGGAACCTGCTGTCGAACGCAACGAAGTTCACGGGTGCCGGCGGCGCGATTACGCTCGATGCACGGCGGAGCGGATCCGCGATCCGCCTCGAAGTGCGCGACACCGGCGTCGGGATCGCACGCAGCGATCTGCCGCTGGTGTTCCAGCGCTTCTGGCAGGCGGAAAGCGGCGTCGGGCGCGAATTCGGCGGTCTCGGGCTCGGCCTCGCGCTCTCGCGTCACATCGTGGAGCTGCATGGCGGGACGATTCACGCCGACAGCGACGGCGCCGGCTGCGGCGCCACGTTCACCGTGACGTTCCCGACGGCGGCGACGATCCTCGCGCAGGAGCGCGACCTGCGGCAGGTGGCACCCTGAGCGCGCGCGGTCACGCGCGTACGTAGCGTCCTTCGTCCGTCCGGCGCAGCTCTCCTTCATCGATCAGCGCATCCAGAACTATCCGGCAGGTCGTCGCGCGCAACCCGAACAACCGGGCCGCGTCCTTCACGTGCAGCTGCAGGCCCGGCATCTCGCGGTACGTGCCGACGATCATTGAAACGAGATGCGTCCGCGGCGGCTCTCCCGCCACGGCGTCCCGCGGCCGCGTGCGCCGTTCCGCCAGACCCACGCGGTGTTTCATGTGTTCCGAAGGTCTCATCGCTCTCCCACTACCAGACGCCGCTGCCACGATCGCGCGGCGGCGGCGACCAGGTCATCGGGCATGCACGGCTTGACGAGCACTTCGTCGGCTCCCGCGTCGAGCGCCCGGGCCATGTCGGACGACTGCGCATCCGAGGTGATCAACACGATCGCGGCGGACCGGGTGGCCCGTTCCTGACGAAACAGGGAGCAGAGCATGTACCCGTCGATCCGCAATAGGTGCGTGTCCATGACAATGACGTCGGGCCTTCCCGCAAGCGCCTTGCTCCACGCGTCTACGCCGTCTTCCGCTTCGGTCAGTGTCCCGGCGACGACGGAAAGCAGCATCCGGTAAAGGAGGCGCGCATCTGCGTCAGGGTCAACGATCAGGATTGAGGGAGCCCGGGGCGATGGTCGTGGGGCAATGGCCTGCATGGGATGAAGGCACCGCGACGGCGTACCCACGCCGTCCTGGGTCCGTTGCAAATAGTGGTTTCGAAGGCCTCGCGTGCGCCCGAACGTGACGCCGCTCTTACCTCTCAGGGAAGCATCGCATCCACGCGCTAAAGGGCGGAATCGGCAATGCCCCGCCGGTCGTAGGGAAAATCCCTACGCGTCGTGAAGCCAGTTCTGAAGGATGGCAAACCGCACGATATCGACACGCCCGCGCAGGTCGAGCTTACGCATGGCGTTGGCCTTGTGGACCTCGATGGTCTTGACGCTGAGGTCGAGACGCGCAGCTATCTCCTTGTTGCTGTATCCGATAGCGATGAGCCGGAGCACTTCCAGTTCTCGTTCGGAGGCGCGCCGGAGCGGCGTCTCCCCCGCATGCCGGGCCACGAACGCTCCGGCAACGCGCTGGGTAACGGCGGCATCGAGGTAGCTCCGGCCGCTCGCGGCGACGCGGATCGCGTTGAGGAGCTCCGTCGACGCGCTCTGTTTGAGAACGAAGCCGCGCGCGCCGGCGGCGAGGAGCGCCTGAACGTACGCTTCGTCGCCATAGCGCGTCAGCGCCACGATGGCGACGCCGGGCATCTCCTTGACGACGGTGCGGGCGGTCTCGAGGCCGTTCATTTCGGGCATCGAGAGATCGAGCAGCAACACGTCAGGCTTCAGCGCCGCCGCCTGCGCAACCGCAAGTCGCCCGTTGCCGACTTCGCCGACTACCTGCATGTCAGGCTGACCGTCGAGGAGCAACGCGAGGCCATGACGGACGACCTCGTGATCGTCGGCCACGAGCACCCGGATTTGAGGGCTAGACACCGCCGCATCGTGACACCGTGGGGGGGGGGGCCGCCATCGGGGGAAACCCGTAGCCGGCGAATGCGGCGCCGCGCGCGGTGCGGCTCGCGTGGTGTGCTTCAGGAGTTCGTGGATGATTCGAGCGGCACTCGGCTGGTGACGAGTTGGCGAATCATATCCGACTGGCGACGCGCCTCGTCCGCGCGCGCGGACAGCTGCCGGGCCTCCTCATCGTTGTGCGCGGTGTTCAGGTGTTCCGCCATCCGCGTCATCAGCAACTGGGCCTCTTCCAGGGCACGAATGGCGTTCCAGAGCGTGTCTTCGACGCCTTCGGCGACGGCGGCGAGCAGGCTGGCAATCGAGTACGCGTGTCCGGTGTGGCATCGGAACTTCGTGCGCATGCCTTCCTTCAGCTCGAGCAGCACGCCGTGACATTCCGGGCAGGCGTACGATGATGGCCTGCCGATCTGCTCCAGGCCCGCCTCGATGGGATTCTCCTCCATCGCGATTTTCACCTCGATCTTCGTCTGGTCCGGAACCTCCGGCGGCACGGCGATCTCGATGGTGGTGGCCGTGAGGCGCACGAGCACGTCCGGGATCTGCGCGGCCGGGAGCACATGATCGACGGCCACATTGCCGATGGCGCTCAGCGGCATCGACGGAAACATCGCGTCGGAGGGGTCCTGCACGATGGCGGTGCCGCCGAGACGCTTGATTACCCACAGGCCGTCGGTCCCATCGTCGAGGCTGCCCGAGAGGATCACACCAATCGCAGCCGGACCATAGACCTGCGCGGCCGATCGGAACAGGGGATCTATAGCCGGGCGGAACCGGTTTTCACGTGGTCCCTTCGTGACCCTGACCACTCCCGGCTCGAGGACGAGGTGGCAGTCCGGTGGTGCCACGTAGATGTGCGACGGTCTCAGCCGTTGGCCGCTTCTCGCATTCGTCGCCTTGAGGACGCCGGCTCGTGTCAGAATGCCGTCGAGCACGCCAGGCGCCTGTGGGGACGTATGCACGACCACGCAGATGGGCGCCGGAAAATCCTCAGGCAGCCCTGCCACGAGTGTGCGCAGCGCTTCGATGCCGCCCGCCGATGCTCCCATGACGACGACGTGTTTGGATCGAGCCAACGTTCCGCCGCTTCATATACTACGCTGAGAATGTGATTCGATGACTGATTCCCCTTCGCCGGCGCTGTCGGGCTCTCAGGGCGGCGATTCGCTGTTCGTGGTGGGAGTCGGTGCGTCGGCCGGCGGAATCAAGGCCCTTCAGGAATTCTTTGCGCACGTCACGGCGGACAGCGGTCTCGCCTATGCGGTGATCCTGCACCTCTCGCCGGAACACGAGAGCCGGCTCGCGGAGGTGATTCAGTCGGCATCGGCCATTCCCGTCGCGCAGGTTACGTCCGCTACCCGCGTGAAGCCGGACCACGTCTACGTCATCCCTCCGAACAAGGTGATGCGAATCGAAGACAGCACGCTGACCGTCTCGGACATCGCGACTTCCGAACAGCGGCGCGCGCCGGTGGACGTGTTCTTCCGCGCGCTTGGCGACACGCACGGCGCCCAGGCGGTCGGCGTCGTGTTGTCCGGCACCGGGCCGGATGGATGCGCAGGCCTGAAGCGGGTCAAGGAGTACGGCGGGCTGGTCATCGCGCAGGATCCATCCGAGGCGGAGTACCCGGACATGCCGCGCAATGCGATCGCGACCGGCCTGGTCGATCTCGTGCTGCCGGCCGCCCAGATGCCGCCGCGCATCACGCAGTACGTGGAGCACCTGCAGCGGGAATCGTCCCAACCGGGTGGGGCGGGCGTGGGCGACGCCGAGGCGGTCCGCGACGTGCTGACGCTGCTCCGCGTGCGCACGGGACACGATTTTTCGAACTACAAGCCCGCGACGGTGCAGCGCCGCATCAACCGCAGGATGACCGTCCGGGGCGTGTCTTCCGTCGACGAGTACGTGCGCCTCTTGCGCTACGCCCCTGAGGAACCGCCGCTGCTGATGAAGGACCTGCTCATCAGCGTCACCAATTTCTTCCGCGATCCGGCGGCCTGGGACGCATTGGCGCAGCGCATCATTCCGCGGCTGTTCATCGGTCGGGGTCCTACCGACCAGGTGCGCGTGTGGTCCGCGGGTTGTGCGACGGGCGAGGAAGCGTACTCGCTGGCGATGCTGCTGGGCGAGTACGCGGCGGCCGCCGTCGAACCGCCTTCCATCCAGTTGTTCGCGACCGACCTGGACGAGCGGGCCATCGGGGTGGCCCGCGAAGGCTTTTACACCGCAGCCGACGTCGTCGACGTGTCCGCGGACCGCCTTCAGCGGTTCTTTCAGCGGGATGCGCAGGGGTACCGAGTTCGCCGTGAGCTGCGGGAGCTGGTGCTCTTCGCGCATCACAACGTGCTGAAGGATCCGCCGTTCTCGCACCTCGATCTGATTGCCTGCCGCAACCTGCTCATCTACCTGAATCGCCCCGTGCAGGAACGGGTCGTCGAGACGTTCCATTTCGCGCTGCGACCCGCCCGCTTCCTGTTTCTCGGCGCGTCGGAGTCGCCCGAGGCCGCCAACGATCTGTTCCTGCGCGTGGACGCCGTGGCACACGTGTACGAGAGCCGCACGGTGACGAGCCGGGTCGCGCTGCCGCTTGCCGATGTCGCGGTGCCGCAAATCCGGGGCGGTCGGAAACCGCCGGACGCTCGCGCTGCCGACCGCATGTGGCCGCCGGAGCTGCACCACCGCCTTCTCGAGCAGTACGCGCCTCCCTCGGTGGTGATCAACAACGACCACAACATCGTCCACATGTCCGCCCAAGCGGGTCGCTACATGGAGGTGCGTGGCGGTGAACCGACTCGCGATCTGCTGGCCGTCGTCCGTCCGGAGCTGCGGCCGGACCTGCGCACCGCCCTGCACCAGGCCATCCAGGAGCGGAGTACCGTCGAAGTCCGCGACGTGGAGGTCGCGTTCGATGGCCGCCCGCGGCGCGTGCACCTGACTATCCGCCCCGTCCTGCACGAGAGCGATCCTGCGCGCGGCTACTTCCTCGTCCTCTTCGAGGAGACGCCCAGCGCAGGTGCGACCGAGCGGGTGAGCCAGGTGACGGGTGGATCAGACGCGGTCGCGCAGCACCTCGAGCAAGAGATCGCGCGCGTCAAAGCGCAGCTGCGTCACACCGTTGAGCAGTACGAGACGCAAGTCGAGGAGGCGAAAGCGTCGAACGAGGAGCTGCAGGCGATGAACGAGGAGCTCCGATCCGCAGCGGAGGAGCTCGAGACCAGCAAGGAGGAGCTGCAGTCGGTCAACGAGGAGCTGACCACCGTCAACCAGGAACTGAAGATCAAGATCGAGGAGCTCGGCCTCACCAACAACGACTTTCACAACCTGATCAACGCCACCGATATCGGCACCATCTTCATCGACCGCCAGCTGCGCGTGAAGTTCTCGACGCCGCGGGCCCGCGACATTTTCAATCTGCTCGAGAGCGACAGCGGGCGTCCGATCACCGACATCACGGCGCGGTTCAAGAACGACCACCTCCGCACCGACGTCGAGTTGGTCCTCGAGCGCCTCCAGACCGTCGAACGAGAGGTCGAGACCGCCGACCAGCGATGGCACCTGATGCGGATGCTGCCCTATCGCACCGCGGACAATCACATCGACGGGGTGGTGCTCACGTTCCAGGACATCACCGAACACCGCCGCAGCGACCTTCAAGTCCGTCAGAGCGAGGAGCGGCTGCGGCTGCTCATCGACAGCGCGCTCGACTACGCGATCTTCACCATCACCGACGAGGGGACGATCGATTCCTGGAACGCCGGGGCCGAGCGGATGTTCGGCTACAGGGCAGAGGAAATCATCGGCGAGCCGGCGGAGATCCTGTTTACACCGGAAGACCGCGCCGCCGGCGCGGCGGCGCGCGAGCTCGACGAAGCGCGTCGCAACGGACGCGCCGCCGACGAGCGGTATCACATGCGGAAGAACGGCGCGCGCTTCTTCTGCAGTGGCGTCACGCGGCGGCTCGGCCTCCGCGGCCTCGGCTTCGCGAAGATCGCCCGCGATCTCACGTCACGCGAGGAGAGCGCCGCGGCGCTCGAGTCCGCGCGCTCGGAACTCGAAAGGCACGTGCGGGAGCGGACGGCGCAGCTGCAGGCCGAAGTGGTGCAGCACGAATCCGCCAAGAGCGCGATCACCAACCTGCTGCATCGGGTCGTCAGCGCGCAGGAGGACGAGCGCGGCCGCATCGCGCGCGATCTCCACGATCAGTTCGGTCAACAGCTGACCGCGCTGCGGTTGGCGCTGGAGCGGCACCAGTCGGAGCATGGCGGCCGCGTCGAATCAATCGAGGAGGCGCTCGCGCTGACCCGGCAGATCAGCAAGGACGTCGACTTTCTCGCGTGGGAGCTGCGGCCCGCGGTGCTCGACGAGCTCGGGCTGGTCGCGGCGCTGCCGCGATTCCTCGCGGAATGGTCCGGCCACGTCGGCCTCGCCACCGAGTTCCGGCTGCGCGGCTTCGAGACCGGACACCTGCCGCGCGAGGCGGAGCTCGCGTACTACCGCATCGCGCAGGAAGCCTTGAACAACGTCGCCAAGCACGCGCACGCCAGCCGCGTCGACGTGATCCTCGCGGTGGCGGACGACAAGGTGGTGCTCGTCGTCGAGGACGACGGTATCGGATTCGACGCCGCCGGCGATGCCGCGCGCGACGGCGGGCTCGGGATCGCCGGCATGAAGGAGCGCGCCGCCCTGGTCGGCGCCGCGGTCGACATCGAATCGACGCCCGGGAAGGGGACGTCGGTCTTCGTGCGCTGTCCCGTGGCAGCGTGCGGGCGGTGACACGTGGCGCTTCATCGAGATCCGGCGTCCGCCGAGCCGCGCGAGTCAATCCGGGTCCTGCTGGCCGAAGATCATGAAACCGTGCGCGAAGGCTTGCGGCTGCTCGTCGATGCCCAGCCCGACATGGAGGTCATCGGCGAGGCGGGCGACGGCCGCGAGGCGATCGAATCCGCGAGATCGCTCAGTCCCGACGTCGTCGTGCTCGATCTGTCGATGCCGGGGCTGGGTGGCGTCGAGATCGCGCGCGCGCTGAAGGGTGCCGGAGTGTCCGCGGCGATCGTCGCGCTCACGCGGCACGACGACCATGCCTTCGTGCAGGTGCTGCTCGACGCGGGCGCGTCGGGCTACGTGTTGAAGCAGAGCGCCTCCGTCGAACTGGTGCGCGCGATCCGCGCCGCCGCGAGCGGCGGACGCTATCTCGATCCGGCACTGCCGGCGCGCGACGAGGACCGCGATCCGCGGGGCCGCGTCACCACGCCGCGCGCCACCGACCGCGAGATCGACGTGCTCCGCATGATCGCCCGCGGATACAGCAACAAGGAGATTGCCGCTGAGCTCGACATCAGCGTCAAGACCGTCGAAGTGCACAAGGCGAACGTGATGCGGAAGCTCGGGCTGCGCGGCCGGACCGACGTCGTCAAGTACGCGGTGTTGAACGGCTGGCTCGCGGAGCCCTGAGGGTGCGACTCTTCCACCGCCGGACCGCGCCGCGGAGCTTGCGCTTCGCGCTGACGATATGCGCTTTCGCGCCGCTGCGGTTCCTGAGCGCGAGGCGTGCTGTCACCGCCTCGAGCGGCACGTCCCCGGCGTAATGCAGCAGGAACACGCGCCGCTCCGTGTCGTCGAGATCGGCGTCGCGCATCAGTCGCAGCACGATGCGGCGGGCTTCCGCTACATATAGGATCCGCAGCGCGGCGTTGGTGACCACCGGCGGCGCGGCGACGCTGTCGCCGATCTCGCGCGGGCGCGCGGCGCACGCCTTCGCGTAGTCGAAGCAGCAATTCCTCGCGATCGCATACAGCCACGTCGTGAACCGGGCGTCCCGCCTGAACGAGCGGATGTTGAGGAGCGCTTTCACGAACACATCCTGCGCGAGGTCCTGGGCGATTTCGAAGCGTCCGGTGAAGCGGCAGACCGCGGCCACTACGTACCGGAAGTGGCGCTCGAAGAGCGTCGTGAAGTACGGCGACTCGTGAGAGGACGCGGCCGCCGCAAGATGGCACCCGACGAGCTCCTCATCGGATGGCGCGCACTGCGTCACGCGTCCGCGCGCCCCGTGGAGGGCCCGCGCACGCTCGACGTCGCAGATGCCGGCGCAGCGGAACGCGCACGTGAGGCACTTCGCGGGGACGGCGGCCGCGGTCATGGTGAGAACGATACGGCAACGCGGTGAGACGCAGGAACCCGGTAAGCCCCGCGAAAGACCAGGGGAAATGCCGCTGATCCGATGCGAGAAATACCGGGTGCGCCCGAGCCGATGCGATCGTACGCGCGAACAGGCGCGACGCGCGGCCGGTAAGATCCAGCCGCGCGTCGCGCCGTCGCCCGCAGGACGACTACCGGAGGGTCAGCGACGTCACCGGCGAACTGCCGCCGAGCGACGAGGTCGCGCGAATCGCCGTCGGTCTGACACTGAACAGCGCGCTCGTCGGATTGCGCGGGTCGTTCGTGCCGGCCAGCGTCAGGTCGAGCGTGAAGAGCCCTCCCACCACCTGCGTGGTGCCGACCAGCGTGCCGGCGGCACTCGTGCCGTCGGCAAACGTGCCGTTCGCATACGAGATGAAGATCGTCTGCGTGCCGGTCACGCTGCTCGTACCGTCGACCCGCCACCGCCGCTTGTTGACGATGTAGTCGGCCCGGGTGATGCCCAGCGTCTCGCCGCCCGCCAGCGTCACGGTCGCCGTCGCCAGATTGGACGTCGCACCGAAGGCGTCCTTCGCCCGATAGGTGAACGTGTAGGTCCCGGCGAGCGCGGTGAAGCTCAGATTTCCGCCCGTCAGCGTGTAGGTCACGCCAGCCGGCGCACTCGCGATGACCACGCCGACCAGATCCGCCGTACCGTCGGGGTCGCTGTCGTTGGCGAGCAAGTCGACGGAGATGGCGAGCCCGCCTACGCCGGTGGCCGCATCATCCACCGCAACCGGCGGGTCGTTCACGTTGGTGATCGACAGCGTGACGAAGGCCGGCGACGAGGTGACTCCGTTCACCGTCACCGTGTACATCAGCAGGTCCGTTCCGAACTTGTTCGGCGCGGGCGTGAAGACGATGGTTCCGTTGGCGCCGGGCTGCGCGGTGCCGAGCAGCGGCTGCTGCGCGACGGCGATGGTCGCCTGCGCCGCGCTGATCAGCACGCCGGCGTTAGTATCGTTCGCGAGCACGTTGAGCGCGTTCGCGCCGCTGTCCTCGATCACCGTGAACGTGTCGTTGCCGGCAATCGGCACGGCGGGGAAGCTCGGCTGCCCTTCGAGCGTGCTGACCGCGATGTCCGCGCGTCCGCCGTTCGCGGAGGTCACGCTGATCGTCGCCGGAGGCACGCCGACGTTCGCGGCGAGCGACGCGCCGCTGGTGAACGAGCCGAAGCCCGCGACGGTCAGCTGCGGCGGCGCGCTCGCGTCACTCGAGTTCGCCGCGACGGTCAGGATGCCGCCCGCGGCGGGGTTGTAGACGGCCTGCGAGATCGTCACCACATCGGTGATGGATTTCTGCGTGAAGCTCGGGACGATCTGATTGTTCGCATTCCGCGCGGTGAAGTCCTGCACGCAGACCGCGGGCGGAATGGCGCCGACCGTCTGGCCGTAGTAGCGAGTGTCCGCATTGAACATCTGGATGGCCGCTACACCCGCGGGGGCGCCGAGCACGCCGCCGGTTCCGACGCTGCACGCCGCCGGATAGAACCCCAGCGCGGGCGTGGTGGTGCCGACGAGCGGCGCGCCGGGCAGCCGCGGCTGTGAGGTCGCGAACGCCGTCGCGAACACGTCGACTTTCCCGTTGATGCTGCCGGCGTCGCGCGAATAGCTGGCCCGGTCGACCGTCACGCGTCCGCCGAGATTCCCCTGAAACGCGCGTCCCATCAACGTGAAGTTGTCGCTGCGCACGTCGATCGCGCCGGGGCCCGTGATCCGGAAATAGTTCTGGCCGACGGGGCTGCCCGTCACCGGCCCGAGCCGTCCCGGATCCGCGATGTACAGTTTTCCGGCCGCCGGTCCCGGCACCCCCGGCAGCTCCGGCCCACCCGGCGTGTTCGACGCGAGCAGGAACGGACCGAGACGGCCGCGCAGTGCGCAGTCGAACGTGCCGAGCGGGCACGTCAACCCGACGTCCTCGGTGAAGAACACGCGCTGACCCGCCGTCGCCTGGACCACGTCGGTGCCAAACGGGTGGTAGACGGTATAGGTGCCCGTCTGCGGTGCGTCGAACCGGAATCTGATGCGAGCGAAGACGATCTGATCGCCGTTGATCACCGCGGCGTTGGCGAAGGCGCCCTCGAGCGCGAGCACCAGCGTCGCGTTCAGCGCCGGACTGGTGATCGCGGCGTTGGCGGCCCAATAGAAGTGCTCCTCGGAAAAGGGCGCGGGAAGGGTTTCCGGCAGCGTCGTGTCGGCCGGCAGCAGCAGACACCATCCGCCATCCAGTTCCGCCTGGACCAGCGGCTGACAGAACTCCAGCGTCAGCCCGGTCTTGTCCTGATACCACGTCGGGAATCCGTTCGCCGGCGACGTCGGGCCGACGCGCTCCAGCCCCTGTGCCTGCGCCGAGACGGCTGCGGCCATCAGGAGTGCGCTCGAAAGCATCATTGCGCGGGTGAGTAATGCACGCATTGCCGATCTCCTTGCTCATCGCGCCTGTTGACACCGGTGCTGGCCTGGGCTGGCCGCCCGACAGCGCGTTGTTGTTTGCGTGCACCAACAGTAGGCGCGGCGATCGATCGATGCGCAGAGGTGAAACCACGGAAACGACACAGAACTTTCCGGGGATCGCGGAAGGGAAATCGGGGGGACGCGTGCGACCGGCGGTCAGCGGCCTGCAGAAATCTGTTCCGCGGCGTCGCCGCAGCCGTCGAACAGACAGCATTCACATGAACGGCGGCGGCGGCGGGCAGCCGCACCCGCTCTTACGCGAAGAGGTCGTCAATGGCTCTCAACATCTCGTCCATCTCCTCCCTGACCCTGGCGGCGATGTTCGCGGCGGCACACGCATCCGCGCAGACGCCCATGTATCACGTGACCGATCTCAGCGCTGGCCGGCCCTGCGTGGCGACGGCGATCAACGACGCCGGGCAGACGGCCGGATCCTGCGCGCAAGCGTCCTCCACACCGCTCCGCGCGGCGGCGTGGAAGGACACGGGCGTGAGCGATCTCGGCGTGCTGCCGAACGGCCACTACGCGTCGGCGAACGCCATCAACTCGTTCGGCGTCACGGTCGGCGAGGGAGATACCGGCGACTGGCAGCCGCGCCCGTTCGTGACGTTCAAGGGGAGTCTGCTGAACGTCGATCCGTCGGGCGGTGCCAACATGCGCGCGGTCGGGATCATGGACAGCGGTATCATCTTCGGCAACTACGCGAGAGGGCTGTCGGGCAATACGAGCGCCTGGACGCCCGTGTACTACGTCGAAGAGCCCTCGAAGCCGGGACGCTACCGCCGCTACGAGCTGCCGAGGCTCGCCGGCGGCGATTCGAAGCTGAATACGGCGTATGCGACCGCGTCGAACCAGCGCGGACAGGCCGCCGGCTGGGTGCAGACGTCGATCCTCGGGCAGCGCGGCGCGTTCTGGAATAACGACGCGGCCCACTCGGTCGTGGCGCTCGAACCGATTGCCGGCAGCTCGCAGTCGATCGCGTGGGGCATCAACGATATCGGGCAGGCGGTGGGCGGCAGCTGGATCCCGTTCGTCGGCGACCGCGCGGTGTTGTGGAACAACGACGCGGCGCATACGCCGATCGATCTCGGCGTCCTCCCCGGTGACGTCAGCAGCACCGCGATGGCGGTCAACGCCGCGGGGCAGGTCGTCGGCGTCAGCGTGTCGCCCACGAACGAGCGCCGCGCCTTCCTCTCGCAACAGGGCGTGATCGTCGACCTCGCGTCCCTCGTCGCGCCGGAAGACGGCGCCTGGAGCGTCACCCAGGTCTTCGCGATCAACAACGCGGGTCAGATCGTCGCGATGGGCAGCAATAACGGCCGCGTCGCATCCATTTTGTTGACGCCGATCACGCAGTAGCAGTGATGGTGCGGGGATCGCAGGGGTCCCCGCGAGCGAGCGTGTAGGGGAGTCCGAGAGCGAAGCCCCGATCGGCCGCGAACGAGCGTCGCGAGTGAGCCACGGGAGCGGAGCGGGGATCGAAGGGGTCCCCGCGAGCGAGCGTGGAGGGGAGTCCGAGGGGCGAGCCCCGATCGGCCGCGAACGAGCGTCGCGAGTGAGCCACGGGAGCGGAGCGGGGATCGAAGGGGTCCCCGCGAGCGAGCGTGTAGGGGAGTCCGAGGGGCGAAGCCCCTCGGATTAAAGGAAGCGCGCCCGACAGGATTCGAACCTGTGGCCTTCGGCTCCGGAGGCCGACGCTCTATCCAGCTGAGCTACGGGCGCATATCAACGGAAGACGGAAGACAGAAGCAGAACGAGGGCGGAACGTACAAGGCGGAACGTACAAGGCAGAACGTAGAAGGCGGACAAAGAATGACGAGGATGACCTCGTACTTCCGCCTGACCTCGTACTTCCGCCTTCCGCGTTCTGTCTTCCGCCTTTCAAGCTTCCGTCATTGGCGCGCCCGGAGGGATTTGAACCCCCGACCTAC
>JBKPRU010000007.1:0-17643 GCA_046734675.1 Acidobacteriota bacterium | reverse complement strand
GCCGTGGACGCGGCCGGCGCGCCCCGGCAGCTGCCCGGCGACTTCATCGCGTGGCCCGGCGCGCGCGACCTGCCGCCGCTCGAAAGCGGGCAAGTGGTACGCATCGATCTGCCCGTCTCGATGCTGCCGTCGCTCGGCATCGTCCCGCCGCTGTCGCGCGTTCGCGCCGTGAAGGCGGATCTCGTGGTTGGACAGGACGGCCTCGCACGAGCCGTCAGATTGGTCGGCGATTGATGGAGGCCGGGTCTAAAGACCCGGCCGACGCCAGACACAAATACGGCGGGTCTTCAGACCCGCGGCTCAGAGCAGGTGTAGGGCTGGTCTTTAGACCCGCCATTGAGGAGATCCCCATGCGCACATTCATCATCACCGGCGCCGCCGTGCTGATCGCGAGCGCCGTCAACGCGCAGACGTCAGAGGACATGCTGAAGCGGCAGCTGGAAGAACGTCCGGCGGTGGCCGAGCATCAGTTCGTGATGCGCGAGCGCGTCCCGCTCGAGTCCGCGATCAAAGGGGCGCCCTACTCCGCGGAGATCCTCGTCGAGACCAATCAGGCGCTCGTCGACGGCAACCGCATCAGCCGCAAATCGACCGGCAAGGTCTATCGCGACAGCGAGGGGCGGACGCGCCGCGAGGAAGAGCGGCTGAACGGCGAGGTCAGCATCTCGATCGTGGATCCTGTCGCCGGCGTGTCGTACATGCTCGATCCCGCGAACCACATCGCCTGGAAATCGAACACGCGGATCGCCGGCTCGATCATGAACAAGGTCGAAGCCGCGCGCCTCGAAGAACGACGCACCGAGGAGCGTCGGAAAGAGGAGGCCGAACGGGCGGCCGCCGGCGGCGCGCCCGAAGGTGCACCGCGGATGCGGAGCGCGATGCCCCCGCCCCCGCCCCCTCCGCCCCCTGCGCCGGCGGGGCGCGAGCTCAGGACCGAGGGGCCACTCGAACGGCGGACGATGGAAGGCATCGCGGTCGAAGGACGCAAGAACACGTCCACGATCCCGGCCGGGCAGATCGGCAACGAGCAGCCCATCACGATCGTCTCCGAGGAATGGCGCTCGCCGGAGTTGAAGGTGCTCGTCATGACGCACCACTCCGATCCACGCATGGGTGAGAGCAGCTACCGTCTCACCAACATCATTCGCGGCGAGCCGGACCCATCGTTGTTCCAGGTGCCGTCCGGATATACGGTCCGCGAGGGAGACATCAAAAGAGAAGCGCGGCGCGAACGCTAGCCGCGCCCTGAAAGACGGAAGGCGGAAGGCGGAAGACGGAAGACGGAAGGAAGAACGTCTGAAGACGTCGTACTTCCGCCTTCTGTCTTCGTCTTCCGCCTTTCATGTTTCTATTTGTGCGCTGTACAATGAGCGGATCTCATGGCTCAGCGCAAGATTGACGTCGTCCTGGATTCCGTCCGGCGCCTGATTCGACTCGGCGCGACGGCGAATCTCGTCAATCTGCTTCAGAAGCAGCATCCCGCCGACCTCGCCCAGGTCTTCTCCGAGCTCAATGAAAAAGAACGCACCACCGCGTTCACACTGCTCGTCGAGCGGAACAGCAAGCTCGGGATGGAAGCGCTCTCCGAGCTCGGACCCGAAGCGGGCGCGGCGCTGCTCTCGGGCCGCTCGCCCGAGGACATCGCTCGGCTCCTCCACGAACTGCCGTCGGACGATGCGGCCGCGATCGTCGATTACCTGCCAGAGGAACTGCGCGCATCGGTCCTCGAGCTGATCGAGAAGCGACCGGGCGACGAAGTCGGCGAGCTCCTCGAGTACGCCGAGCAGACAGCCGGCCGCATCATGAATCCGAAAGTCTTCGCGCTTTCGGAGGACATGACGGTCGGCGAAGCGATCACCGCGCTGCAGGGATCGCGCGACGTCGAGATGGTCTTCTATCTCTACGTCGTCGACGGGCGCCGGCACCTGGTAGGCGTCGCCTCGCTGCGGCGGCTGCTGCTCGTGCCGCCGTCGACGCCGCTCAAGCGGATCATGACGACCGATCTGATCAGCGTGCGCGCGGAGACCGACCAGGAAGAAGTCGCGCGCCAGGTCGCGTCCTACAACCTGCTGGCGATCCCAGTCGTCGACGAGGAGAATAAGCTCGTAGGCGTCATCACCGTCGACGACGTGATCGACGTCATCAAGGACGAAGCGACCGAAGACGTCTATCGCCTGGCCGGCGTCGCCGGCGACGATCGCGTGTTCTCGACCGCGGGCGAGTCGCTGCGCAAGCGCGTGCCGTGGCTCGAAGTGAATCTCGTCACCGCGTTCCTCGCCGCGTCAGTGGTCGCGCTCTTCGAAGGGCGGATCGCACAGGCGCCGGCGCTCGCCGTGTTCATGCCGGTCGTCGCCGGGATGGGCGGCAATGCCGCCACGCAGACGCTCACCGTGATCGTCCGCGGTATTGCGCTCGGCGAGCTGACGTGGGCGAACACGCGGAAGGCGCTCTTCAAGGAAGCGCTGGTCGGTCTCGGGAACGGCATCGCATGCGGCGTGGTCGGCGCGCTCGTCGTGTGGGCGTGGAAGGGGAGCCCGTGGCTCGGCGCCATCCTCGGCGCCGCGATGATCATCAACATGTTCGTCGCGGCGACCGCCGGGACATTGATCCCGCTGTCGCT
The DNA here is from genome assembly GCA_046734675.1 of Acidobacteriota bacterium. GTDB lineage: Bacteria > Acidobacteriota > Vicinamibacteria > Vicinamibacterales > 2-12-FULL-66-21 > QHWT01. Next base: position 15,023 of record JBKPRU010000007.1, on the reverse strand, counting down.
GCGTGCGCTGAAGATCGATCCGGCGCTCGCCTCGTCGGTATTCATCACGACGCTGACCGATGTCTTCGGCTTTCTGTCGTTCCTCGGACTCGGCACCTTGTTCCTGAGGCTGGTGGAGCGAACGGGGTAGAATACAGGGTCATTCGATGCCGGTTTACACCTCCGATGCGCTGATCCTGCGCACGTACAAGCTCGGCGAGGCGGATCGGATCGTGGTGTTCCTGACCCGGGATCGAGGTAAGAAGCGGGGGGTGGCTAAGGGGGCGCGACGGGCACGTTCGCGCTTTCTGGGTGCACTCGAGCCGCTGACCCGGGCCGGCGTTGCGTATTACGAGCGCGAGTTGCGCGACCTGGTGCGCATCAATTACGTCGAGCCGCAGAACAGTCCGCTCGCGGCGGTCGGCCGGGCGGATGGGGACGCGTCGGCGCTCGGGCACGCGGAGTATTTCGCGGAATTGATCGACGAGTGGGCGCCGGAAGCGCATGCCGACGAGCGGCTCTATCGGCTCGGGGCATCCGCGATCGATGCGCTCGCGAGCGGGGTGCCGGTGCCGCGGCTCGCGCGCTACTTCGAGTTCTGGCTGCTCCGGCTCCAGGGGGTGTATCCGCAGGTTTCGAGCTGCCCTGGATGCGGCGGGGCGTTCGACGGCGGGGCGGTGATGCCGCCGCGCGACGCGCATTTTCTCTGCCGTCGCTGCGCCTCCGATTCGGCCACCGGCGGAACGACGGTTTCGATCGAGGCGCTGCGGTTCCTTCGCGCCGCCGCCTCGTCAGGGCCCGACGCCCTGGAGCAGGTGCCGCTCGACGCGGGGGCCGCGCGCGACCTCGAGATCGCGCACCGGCGCCTGCTGGCCGTGCACCTCGACAAGGAGCTGAAATCCGCGCGCGTGCTCCGCTCGCTCAGTCACGGATAGCCAACGCTTGATGGTCACGCTGCAACAACTCATCTTTAAACTCTCCGAGTTCTGGGCGTCCCGGGGCTGTCTCCTGCAGCAGCCTCTCGATATCGAAATGGGTGCAGGGACGATGCACCCCGAGACGTTCCTGCGGGTGCTGGGTCCGGAGCCCTGGAGCGTCGCCTACGTCCAGCCGTCGCGCCGCCCCGCGGACGGCCGCTTCGGCGAGAACCCGAATCGTCTGTTCAAGCACCAGCAGTTCCAGGTCATCCTCAAGCCCGCGCCCGACGAAGTGCAGCAGCTCTATCTCCAGAGCCTCGAGGCGTGCGGGATCGATCTGCGCGCGCACGACGTGCGCTTCGAGGAGGACAATTGGGAATCGCCCACGCTGGGCGCGTGGGGCATCGGCTGGCAGGTCCTGTTCGACGGCCAGGAGATCACGCAGTTCACCTACTTCCAGCAGGCCGGCGGGATCGACCTCGCGCCGATCTCGGTGGAGCTGACCTACGGGATCGAACGCTTCGCGATGGCGCTGCAGGACGTCGACAACGTGTTCGATCTCGAGTGGGCGCCCGGCGTGAAGTATCGCGACGTGCGGCACCGCGACGAGGTCGAGCAGTCGAAATACGCGTTCGGGCAGATCGACATGCCGGCGGCGGAGCTTCATCGCATTCACCGCGAGCTGTTCGAGCAGTACTACCTGCTCGGCCAGACGCTGCTGCGATCGAAGCTGGTGCTGCCCGCGCTCGATTACTGCCTGAAGTGCTCGCACATGTTCAACCTGCTGGATGCGAGCGGCGGCATCGGCGTGACCGAACGCACCGCTTACATCCTGCGCGTGCGCCAGCTCGCGGTGGCGATCGCGAAGAAGTGGGCGGGCGTGGACGAGGAACTACCGACGGCTCCCAGTGAGTCACGGCCGACGGCTCAACACGAAGTTCACGAAACGAAGGTAAACACCTAGCAGATGGATCGTGAGCTCTTAATCGAGATCGGGGTCGAGGAGCTGCCGGCGGCGTGGCTTCCCGGCCTGACGAAACAGCTCGCCGAGAAGCTCGATGGGCGGCTGCGCGAGATGCGCATGGTGCCGGACGTGCCCGTCGAGAGCTACAGCACGCCGCGGCGATTGACCGCGTTCGTCGGACGGATGCCGGAGCGGCAGGAAGATCTGGACGAAACGGTGACCGGGCCGCCCGTGTCCGCCGCCTTCGACGCCGCGGGCGAACCGACGCCGGCGGCGCTTGGTTTCGCGAAGAAGCAGGGCGTTCCGTTCGAATCGCTGGAACGGACCGAGACGCCGAAAGGCACCTACCTCGTCGCGAAACGGCGTCAGCGCGGGAAGAGCGCCGTGGACGCGCTGCCGGAGCTGCTCGCGGGGCTGCTGCGCAACATGGCGTTCCCGAAGGAGATGCACTGGGACGCGATGCTCGAGGACGGCCGCGGCGAGCTGACCTTCGGCCGGCCCATTCGCTGGCTGCTCTTTCTCTACGGCGGCCGGGTCGTCCCGTACACGATCGCGCGCATGCCGAATGCCGCGGGCTCGCTCGTGCAGGAAGTCACGACCGGCGCCGTGACCTACGGGCATCGCTTCCTGGCGACGAGCGGCCGCGCGGGACGCTCCATCAAGGTGCGCACCTTCGACGACTACCGCGCGCGCCTCAACGAGCACTTCGTCATCCTCGAACACTCGGAGCGCCGCGATCGGATCGCGCGCGAGCTGGAGCTGAAGGCGCGCAAGCTGAGTGGGCGCGTCGCGCTGCGCGAGCACGCATCGCTCGTCGACGAGGTCGCGGATCTCGTCGAGTATCCCGGGGTCGTCGCCGGCTTTTTCGAGCGCACGTTCCTGGAGCTGCCGCACGAAGTGCTGACGACCACGCTCGTGCATCATCAGCACTACTTTCCGGTCGTCAACGAGCAGGGGGCGCTGAAGGAAGCGTTCCTCGCGGTCGTGAACACGCAGCCGCAGGACGAGCGGCTGATCGCGAAGAACGCCGAGCGCGTCGTGACGGCGCGTCTCCGCGACGCGCGGTTCTTCTGGGAAGCGGACCGGCGCACGAAGCTCGCGGATCGCCTCGACCGCCTGCACACGCTGACGTTCCACAAGAAGCTGCCGGCGGGGCAGCAGACTTATCGCGACAAGGCGCAGCGGATCGAGCAGCGCGCGCGGGCGATCGTCGAGAAGGCGTTCGGGCGCCCGGACGCCGCCGATGCAGCCGCGCAGGCGGCGCGCCTCGCCAAGGCGGATCTGACGACCGACATGGTGTTCGAGTTCCCCGAGCTGCAGGGCGTGATGGGCGGCATCTACGCGCGGGAAGAAGGGCTGCCCGAGCAGGTGTGGAAGGCGATTTATTACCACTACCTGCCGGTGGGCGTCGAAGCCGACGCGCCGCCGTCGCGCGCGCAGCTTGGAAGTGCCGCTCTGAGCTGGGCGGCGCTTTCGCTCGCCGACAAAATCGACACCGTCGTTGGTCTCTGGAGTGCTGGAGAGAAAGTCTCTGGCTCTCGGGATCCGTTCGGCCTGCGTCGTGGTGCGCAAGGGATCGTTCGGATCCTTGTCGATCTCGAAAACCTGACCGGCATCCGGAACGGTCCCACGGTCGGCAAGCTCGTTTCAGACTCGGGCTTCAGCGTCGACGCCGATTCCCGTCAGCGGTTGCTGACCTTTTTCGTCGAACGATTGCGTCACTTGATGCAAACGCGCGGGCTCTCGTACGAGGAGATTCAGACGGTCACGTTCGAGGTGCGGAGGTTGGACGAGTTTCCGTTGGACGTGTTCTGGCGGCGCGCCGCGGCCTTGCAGCAGATGCGCAATTCGGCGGAGTTTGGTGCGCTCGCCTCGTTGTTCAAGCGCGCCGCCAACCTGGTCGATTCAATTGGCGATCAGACGGGAATCGCGCGCGGCCTCACGCTGGGTGCGGCACCTGGCGCAGAGGGCGGAGCGGGCTTTGCGGAAATCGATATCACGCTGTTCAACGACGTCAAGAAGCTCCGCACAGACTTGGAAACGTTGTCCGCAGAGCGGAATGAAGTCGGTGTGTTGAAACGCGCCGCGGAGTTACGCCCGCGGATCGATCAGTTCTTCGAGCAAGTGATGGTGATCGCCGAAGACGAGACGCTGCGCCGCCACCGGGTTGGGCTGCTGGCGGACCTGGTCGACTTGATTCGGCATCACATCGGCGAGATCTCCTTTATGGTTCTCAGAACGGAGTAGTAAGGCGTCCATGGCCAAGAAACTCGTTACGAAGGGCAATACGAAGAAGGCACTCAAGACGGCCGCCGTGGCCGTCACCGCCGTGGCAGCGGCAAGAGCCGTGAAGAAGGCCACGAGCGGCGGCAAATACGTGTATCACTTCGGCCGCAAGACCGACGGCAACGGGACGATGAAGCCGCTGCTCGGCGGAAAGGGCGCGAACCTCGCCGAGATGTGCCGCATCGGGCTGCCGGTGCCGCCGGGATTCACCATCACGACCGAGGTCTGCACCTACTATTACGACAACAAGCGGTCGTACCCGCCGGCGCTGCGCGCGCAGATGGAAGCGGGCATTGCCTCGATCGAGCAGCAGACCGGCAAGAAGTTTGGCGATCTCAAGAACCCGCTGCTCGTCTCGGTGCGCTCGGGCGCCCGCGACTCGATGCCGGGCATGATGGACACGATCCTGAACCTCGGCCTCAACGACCAGACCGTCGAAGCGCTGGCCGCCAAGACCGGCAACCCGCGCTTCGCGTGGGACTGCTACCGCCGCTTCGTGCAGATGTACGGCGACGTCGTGCTCGGCGTGCAGAAGCGCGCCGATGAAGATCACGAGCCGTTCGAGACGGTGATTCACGGCCTCAAGCACGACCGCTATCACCATGACGTCGACGACACCAAGCTGACCGTCGACGATCTCAAGGAGCTGGTCACGCGCTTCAAGGCGCTGATCAAGGAACGCGTCGGCAAGCAGTTCCCCAGCTCGCCCTGGGATCAGTTGATGGGGGCGGTCGGCGCCGTGTTCGGATCGTGGATGAACGATCGCGCCATCGTCTACCGGCGGAAGTACAACATTCCGACGGAGTGGGGCACCGCGGTCAACGTGCAGGCGATGGTCTACGGCAACACCGGCGACGAGTCCGGGTCGGGCGTCGCGTTCACGCGCAACCCCGCGAACGGCGCCAAGGAGTTCTACGGCGAATTCCTGATCAACGCGCAGGGCGAGGACGTCGTCGCGGGCGTGCGCACGCCGGAGCCGGTCTCCGAGCTGAAAAAGCAGATGCCGAAGGCCTACGCCGAGCTCGAACGCATCCGCGCCACGCTCGAACAGCACTTCAAGGACGTCCAGGACTTCGAGTTCACGATCGAGGACGGCGTCGTCTACATGCTGCAGACGCGGAACGGGAAGCGCACGGCGATGGCCGCGCTCAAGTTCTCGATGGACATGTACAAAGAGAAGCTGATCGACTGGAAGACGGCGGTGCTGCGCAATCCCGCCGACCAGCTCGAACAGCTGCTCGCGCCGGTGTTCGACGCGACGGAAGTCAACAAGGCGCAGCCGATTGCGACCGGCCTACCGGCTGGCCCCGGCGCGGCCTCCGGCAAGATCTATCTGAACGCCGAGCGTGCGGTGGCGGCGGCGGAAAAGAACGAGAAGGTACTGCTCGTTCGGATCGAGACCTCGCCAGAGGACCTCCGCGGAATGATTGCCGCCGAAGGCATCCTGACCGCGCGCGGCGGCGTATCTTCACACGCCGCCCTCGTCGCGCGGCAGATGGGAAAGGTCTGCGTCTGCGGCGCGGCCGCAATCGACGTGGACTACCAGTCACGGACCGTGAAGGTCGACGGCCGGACGTTCAAGGAAGGCGACTGGATGTCGATCGACGGCACCGCCGGCAAGGTGTACGCGGGACAGGTCAAGACCGCGCCGTCGGAGATCGTCGCCGGTCTCATCAACGGCGACGAGGAAGCCAAGAAGACGGAGAAGTTCAAGCACTTCCAGCAGCTGATGAAGTGGTGCTCCGATGCCAGCCGCATGAGCGTACGCACCAACGCGGATACTCCGGAACAGACCGAGAACGCGGTCGCGTTCGGCGCCGTCGGCATCGGCCTGACGCGCACCGAGCACATGTTCTTCGAGGGAGATCGCATCGACGCGATGCGGGAAATGATCCTCGCGGAGACCGAGGAGGCGCGGAAGGCGGCGCTCGGCAAGCTGCTGCCGTACCAGCGCGAGGATTTCGCCGGCATCTTCCGCGCCCTCAAGGGCTATCCGGCGACGATCCGCTTCCTCGATCCGCCGCTGCACGAGTTCCTGCCGCACACGAAGGAGCAGCAGGAGGAGCTGGCGAAGAAGATTGGGGTGCCGGCCGACCGCATCCAGCAGCGCGTCGCGCAGTTGCACGAGTTCAACCCGATGCTCGGGTTCCGCGGCTGCCGCCTTGGCATCGGCTACCCGGAAATCTCGGCGATGCAGGCGCGGGCGGTATTCGAGGCGGCGGCGGAGGTTCAGAAGGAGGGCATCAAGGTCCGGCCCGAAATCATGATCCCGCTCGTCGGCTTCAAGAAGGAGCTCGATCTCCAGATCGACGTCGTGCACCAGGTCGCGAGGGAAGTTCAGGAAGAGCAGAAGATCAAGCTGAATTACATGGTCGGGACCATGATCGAAGTCCCGCGCGGCGCGCTCACGGCCGACGAGATCGCGCAGTCGGCGGAGTTCTTCAGCTTCGGCACCAACGACCTGACCCAGACCGGCCTCGGCATGTCGCGCGACGACTCGGGATCGTTCCTGCCGCACTACCAGGAGCTCGAGATCGTCAAGAAGAACCCGTTCGCCACGATCGACGCCAGCGGCGTCGGACAGCTCGTCGACATCGCGGTCAAGAAGGGCCGCGCGTCGCGGCCGGGCATCAAGCTCGGGATCTGCGGTGAGCACGGCGGCGACCCGGCATCGGTGTTCTTCTTCGAGAAGGTCGGCCTGGACTACGTCAGCTGCTCGCCGTACCGCGTCCCGGTCGCGCGGCTGGCCGCCGCCCAGGCGGCGCTGCAGGTCAAGGTCGGGGATTGATTCAGGTCTTCGCCCATACCCACGATCGGGGAACGACCAATCGGACGGACCACGTCGATCCGGCGTGGCTCCGTCCCGAGAGCGGCGTGACGTTGTGGGTGGATCTGATGAACCCGACGCCCGAGGAGGCGCGGATCCTCACCGACATCTTCCATTTCCACGAGCTCGCCGTGGAAGACGCGCTCGGCACCACGCACTTCCCCAAGGTCGAGTCCTACGGCGAGTACCTGTATCTCATCCTGCATCGGATCGACTTCAAGGCGCCGGAGCACTGCTTCCGCACGTATGACGTCGACTTCTTCCTCGGGCCCAATTACCTGCTTACGATCCACAGCGGCGACTCGCGATCGATCGAGCAGATCTCCGAAGTGTGCTCGCGCAACGCGCGCGCGCTCGGCGAAGGGGCGGCGGCGCTCATGCACCGCATCATCGACGCGATGGTCGACAATTACCGGCCGGAGATCGAAGAGCTGAGCGAGCGCCTCGACGAGCTCGAAGGGGAAGTCTTCGAGCACGGCTCGCCGGCGCTCGCCAAGAAGATCCTCGACTTCAAGGCCGACGTCTCGTCGCTCCGCCGCGTCGTCCAGCCGCAGCGCGACGTCGTCGGACGGCTGGCGCGACGGGAGTTTCCGTTCATCGACGAGCAGATCTCGTATCGTTTTCGCGACGTCCACGATCATCTCGTCCGCCTCGCCGACGAATCGATGTTCTTCCAGGATCGCATCACCAGCCTGCTCGATGCGCACCTGACCACGGTCTCGAACCAGTTGAATAACGTGATGAAGGTGCTGACCGTGATCGCGACCGTGTTCATGCCGCTCACGTTCATCACCGGCCTCTACGGCATGAACGTCGATTTACCGCATTTCGGTCTCGGCGGCACGACCGTGTTCTGGATGCTCATGGTGGTGATGATGGGCGTTGTCGGCGCCATGCTCATGTATTTTCACAACCGAGGCTGGATCTGAAAGGGAAGGAATCGAAGGACAACGAAGGGGCGAAGGAGCTTTCAGATCGTGTCCGGACTCCACGCTGCTCCAACTCGCTCTTTTTGGTGGGGTAAGATCCTTCGACCCTTTGGAAAAGTCTTTCGACCCTTCGAATGAAGATTCATCGTCTTCCCCCCGATCTCGCCAACCAGATTGCCGCCGGTGAAGTCGTCGAGCGGCCCGCGTCGGTCGTGAAGGAGCTCGTCGAGAACGCGCTCGATGCCGGCGCACGCCGCATTGCCATCACCGTCGAGCTCGGCGGCAAGAAGCTGATTCGCGTCGAAGACGACGGCGACGGCATGGATCCGGAGGACGCGCGTCTCGCGATCGAGCGGCATGCGACCAGCAAGATCGCCCGCGCGGACGACCTCGGCGCGATTCGCACGCTCGGCTTTCGCGGCGAGGCGCTGCCCAGCATCGCGTCGGTCTCGCATTTCACGCTGCGCACGCGCGCCCGCTCCTCAACTGCGCTCGGAGCAAGTGGCGCGCAGGGCGGCACCGAAATCAAGGTCAACGCCGGCGCGATCGCGTCGATTCGCGAGGTCGGCGCGCCGGAAGGCACGTGCATCGAGATCGCGGACCTGTTCTACAACCTGCCCGCGCGCCGCAAGTTCCTCAAGTCCGACACGGCGGAGACGACGCAGATCTCACGGCTGGTAACGCAGCTCGCGCTCGGCTACCCGGAGGTCGGATTTACGTTGACCAGCGGGGGACGCACACTGCTTCAATGCCCGCCGTCCGCGGGGCTGCGCGATCGGTTCTTTCAGTTGTTTGGCGATCGTCCGGACCTCGTCCAGGTGAAGAAGGACGCGGGCGGGCTGGCGATCGAAGGCTTCGCCGCCGCGCTGGGCGATCAGGGACCGGTGCGCGGTGCGCAGAACGTTTTCGTCAACCGGCGCATCGTCAAGGACCGGACGATCGCGCACGCGATCATCGAGGCCTACAGCGTCGCGACGATCAAGGAGCGGAGCCCCGAGGTGCACCTCTTCCTGCGGATCGCTCCGGATCGCGTCGACGTGAACGTCCATCCGACGAAGGCTGAAGTGCGCTTCCTCGAGCAGTCGCTTGTGCACGAAGTGCTGCGCCGCGCGCTGGGCGAGGCCCTTGGCCAGGGGCGCGCGCCGGAGTTGCAACTAACGGCGCCCCCGTCGTTCGCGCCGGAGCCGCAGTCCGTCGCGATTCCCGGCGTCCTCGCGGGGGCAGCCGTCGCGAATCGCTGGGCGGAGCAGCGCGATTCGTTGAGACCGGATCCCGGGTCGCTCGTCGCGCCTGCTGCGCCGCCGATGGCCGAGCGGGGACCGGCGGTTGAAATCCGGCCGATGATCCCGCTCGGTCAGTTCCGCGACACGTTCATCATCGCGGTCGACGACGAGGGCGTCGCGATTATCGACCAGCACGTCGCGCACGAGCGGGTGTTGTTCGAACAGGTGATGGAGCGCCTGACGACCGGGCGGCTGGAAAGTCAGCGGCTGCTGAGCCCGATCGTCGTCGACCTTCCGCCGGGCCCGCGCGAGGCGCTCGCGCAGCACGCGGCGTCGCTCGACCGGCTCGGGATCGAGATCGAAGGGTTTGGCGGTAACACGGTGCGGCTGTCGGCGGTCCCGGCGCTGCTCGATCCGGCTGAATGCGAAGCCGCGGTGCGGGCGCTGGCAGAGGACCTCGAGGGGCTCGACCGCGGATCGCGCGTCGAGGATGCCCTCCGGCGCATCGCCGCGACGATGGCCTGCCATGCCGCGGTCAAAGCGAACTACCCCCTGACGATGGAAAAGATGCGCTACATCCTGGAGGAGCTCCGGCGCACCGCCTATTCGAGCGTCTGCCCGCACGGGCGTCCTGTCGTATTACGCCTCACTCGGCGCGAGATCGAGAAAAACTTTCAGCGTGTCTGATCCCGCCTCACTGAACACCCCGAATCGCTGAAACGTCGAATGAAATTGCAAGTTGTCGGCGCCCGCGCGGGAAACGGGGCGAGGGAGAGTCAGGCGCGACTGGAGTTTTTTTCACGAACGCGGCGCTATGTGCTTGACTCCACGGCAGGTCGGGGTTACTCTGCACCTATCCCAGCAAGTTGTTTCCAAGCGATAAAGGCGCTCCCGGCTAATTCGGGTCAGCGCAAAGCTGTAAGCTTCGCGCCGCGTGCGCGGGGTGGTTTAGCTGCCGAACTTGGAGTCGTCAATGACACGCGGCTTTCTACCGACCCTATTATTCGCCCTTTCGGCCGTCATGTTCTTCGGCCTCGGCAGCTTCCTGGCGGCGCGTCAGGCGGCCGAGAACGAGAATGAACAGATCGCCGCTCTCCGTGCCGAGCTCTTTTCGCTGAAGCGCCAGCGCGCGGCCGAAATCTCCGGCACGAGCGGCAAGACCGCCGAGCCCCGTACGCCCGCGGCGACGATGGACGATCACAGTCGCGCGGCGCTGGTCGCCGACATCAAGAAGCAGCTTCGCAGCGAGATGGGGCTGCTCCCGGTCAGCCTGCTCCGCGAGCGCCGCGCCAGCTTCGTCGAGATGTACTCGTACGACAGCACCGGGGCGAGCAACTACGGCACGGCCGGTTATCTGGGCAACGGCTACTTCATCACCGTGAAGCACGGGGTCGTGGCGCTCGGCGACGGCGCCGCGAGCCGCAAGATCACCTCGATCAAATTGATGTATGACGGCCGCGGCCTCCAGGCGCGCATCGTCGACACGGGCGACGCGAACGTCGAAGTCGATCCGGGCGACTGGGCCATCCTGAAGGTCAAGGAGCCGGTGGATCTGCCGGCGCTCGACCTCGACCTCACCTACAACTTCGATTTCGCCGATCCGATCTTCCGCCTTGGCAACGACTACTCGAAGGGGATCATCCTCTCGACCGGCTACGTCGGCCAGCGCACCGCCAACAACCTCGTGACCTGCCTCACCGACGGCCACCCGGGCGTGTCCGGCGGGGGCGTGCTCAACGGCGAAGGGCACCTGGTCGGGATCCCGATCGGCCGGATGCAGGGCGACTACCGCTTCTCGTTCATCCTGCCGCTCCGCGCGGAGATGTTCCGCAAGGTGCCGCAGGGCGCGACGCTCGCGCAGCCGTAAGTCGAAGGGTCGAAGGACGACGAAGGGGCGAAGGATCATTCAGCGATCCTTCGACTCTCGAGGTTCCTTCGACGTCTTCGCCTCGTTCGATTCCTTCCCCTTTCGGATCTCCTCGAGCCGCTTGGCGATCTCGATCTCCAGTCCGCGATTGACCGGCTCGTAGAACCGCCGGTTGCGGTGCGCCGGCGGCAGACAGTCCATGCCGGCAGCGACGCCGTCCGCCTCGTCATGTGCGTAGCGGTAGCCCTTCCCGTATTCGAGTGTCTTCATCAACTTCGTTGGCGCGTTTCGGAGATGGAGCGGCACCGGCTCGGCGACCTCCTTTGCCGCCGCTTCCGCGGCGGCGCCATATGCGAGGTAGACGGCATTGCTCTTCGGGGCGACCGCCATGTAGATCGCGGCCTGCGCGAGCGCCGTGTTGCCCTCCGGCATGCCGATGAAATGCAGCGCGTCTTTCGCGGCAACGGCGATCGTCAGCGCGCGCGGGTCGGCGTTGCCGATGTCCTCGGAGGCAAACCGCACCAGCCGGCGCGCGATGTACATCGTGTCCTCGCCCGCTTCCAGCATTCGCGCGAGCCAGTAGACCGAGGCATCCGGATCGCTGTTGCGCATCGACTTGTGGAGCGCGGAAATCAGATTGAAGTGTTCTTCGCCCGACTTGTCGTAGAGCAGCGCGCGGCTCTGCGCCAGATCGGCGACGAGCTCCGCGGTCAGCTCGCGGCCGTTGGCCGCCGCGGCGGCCATTTCCAGCATGTTGAGCGCGACGCGGGCGTCGCCGTTCGCGTAGCGCGCGAGGCCGTGCAGCGCCTCGTCGGTGGCCTCCAGGTGCATCGCGCCAAGGCCGCGCTCCTCGTCCCCGAGCGCGCGCCGCATGATCGTGACGAGCGCGTCGCCGTCGAGCGGCTTCAGGACGTAGACCTTCGATCGCGAGAGCAGCGCCGAGTTCACCTCGAACGACGGGTTCTCGGTGGTCGCGCCAATCAGCACGATGTCGCCCGATTCGACGCGGGGGAGGAACGCGTCCTGCTGCGCCTTGTTGAAGCGATGGATCTCGTCGACGAAGAGGATGGTACGGCGGCCCGAGCGGCGGCGCGCCTGCTCGGCCTCGGCCATCACCTCGCGTATCTCCTTGATGCCCGAGAGGACCGCGCTGAACATGGTGAAGTGCGCGCGCGTCGCGCTCGCGATCACACGCGCGAGCGTCGTCTTGCCGGTGCCGGGTGGGCCCCACAGGATGATCGAGCGCAGTCGATCCTGCTCGATCGATTCGCGCAGCGGACGGCTAGGCGCGATGAGCGCGTCCTGTCCGACGATATCGTCGAGGGTGCGTGGCCGCATGCGTTCGGCGAGCGGCGCGGACGCGTCGACGGCGGGGACGGGCGGCTCTTCGTCGGCGAACAGATCCATCAGCGCGCCTCCTCCCGCTGCCGCGACGCTTCGTAGAGCAGGAGCGCGGCGGCGACCGCCACGTTCAGCGACTCGACCGGCGCGCGCATTGGAATCGTCACGGTTTCATCCGCGGCCTGCAGCACGGCGTCGCTGAGGCCCGGGCCTTCGCCGCCGAGCACGATCGCCGACGGCTGTCGCAAATCGACGTGGGGCAGCGGCGTGCCGGCTCGGGGCACGGCGGCGACGAGGCGGACCTTTGCGTCGCGCACCGCGGCCGTCACCTCCGCGAGCGTACCGCGGGCCGCGATGGGCACGCGGAACGTGCCGCCCATCGCGCCGCGGAGCGCCTTCCATCCAAACGGATCCGCCGATCCTTCAACCGTCACGATGCCGGTGGCGCCAAACGCCGCGGCGGTGCGCACGATCGTGCCGACGTTGCCGGGATCCTGCAGCCCCGCGAGGATGACGACGAGCGGATGGGTAATCCCCCGACCGGGGTGTGACCCCGCCGTCTGGATCCGCGCAGCGGCGTCAGACCCCACGGCGGCACGCGGCGCGCGGAAGATGGTGCGGAGATCGCCGGGCGTGGGGTGCGCGATGGCGACGACGCCGGATGGATGTTGCACGGGGCTCATCGCTGCGAGCACGTGATCGGTGACGCTCAGCACGCGCCCGCCGTTCTTCATCACCTCGTCTGCCATGCGCACCAGCGGCGACGTCACGTCGCCGTTCACGCGTCGATCCGAGAACGCGGCGACTTCGACCGGCACGCCGCACGCGAGCGCTTCGTGCAGCAGGTGCTCGCCATCGAGGAGGACGCCGCCGTCGTGCGCGCCCCGCGCGAGCTCGCGGAATCGCTTCACGATCGCGTTCTGGCGACTCGTGATGTGCTGCATCGGTTTCTATTATTTCGCAAACGAATTCTGCTACCATGGCCGGCGTGAAGGCGAAGATCCTGAAGAAATTCGAAGACGAGATTCATCAGCTCGACCGCGAGCTGAAGACCGAGCTTCCGAAGGAGATCAAGCGCGCGCGCGAGCTGGGCGACCTTCGCGAGAACGCCGAGTATCAGGCGGCGAAAGAACGTCAGCGCCTCGTCGAATCGCGCATCAGCCTTCTGCAGAAACGCGTCAGCGAGATCTCGCTGATGAACCTCGATAAGCTGCCGAAGGACAAGGTGGGTTTCGGCTCCACGGTCACGCTTCGTGACGACGCCGGGCACACGGTCATCTACCAGCTGGTCATGCCGGAAGACGCGAACGTCGACGAAGGGTTGATCTCCACGGCATCGCCGATCGGCCGCGCCCTGCTGAACAAGGAAGAAGGCGACGACGTGACGGTGCGAACGCCGAACGGCGTCGAGCGGCACTTCGAGATCGTCAAGCTGGCGACCATCCACGACGAAGCCTGAGGCCGTTCCCGGCCCGCTTGTGATCACGCACGACACCCAGGACCGTCAATACTCCACGCGGCGGCGCACGGCGCTGGTGCTGACCGGCACGGGCACGGGAGGCGCCTACCATGCGGGCGTTCTGCGCGCCCTGCACGAAGCGGGCGTCCGCATCGATCTCGTCGCCGGCCGCGGCATCGGCACGCTCGGTGCGATGTTCGCCGCCGTCGACGGCGGCCAGCGGCTCTGGTCGAACGAAGGGCTGTGGAAGGACGGCGCGATTCGCGCGGCGTACGGATGGCGCCCGCCGCTCCGCGTCGCCGGTTGGGCGATCGTGGCCGCCTGCGCGCTCCTCGCCGTGCCGCTGGTGCTGCTTGCGCTTGGCGTCATCGTCGCGCTGATTGGGGTGCTGCTGTGGCTCGTGAGCCTCACCGGCGCGTCGGCAGCGGTGACCTCCGCGTACGCGCGCGCGCTCGATGCGCTGTTCGCGCCCACGGCCCTTCCGACGCTGATCCCGCGCCTGATCGTGCTCGCGCTCCTGGTCGCGATTGGCGCGCTCGCCGCATCGCTTGCCTCGGCGCTGTTTCGCGCACCGCTCCGGCGGCGCGTCCGCCACGGATCGTTCTGGCGGCTCGTCGGCGCGCCGCTGACGTCACAGGTCGTGGTCGACCGCGCGTCGACGGAGCTGTGGAACCTGATTCGGGGCGCGGCCCCGATTGCGCCGCCGCCGCGCCTGGAACTGGGGAAGCGCTACGTGGAGCTGCTCGCCGAGAACGTCGGGCAGCCCGGGTTCCGCGAGCTGCTCCTGCTCGCGCACGACATGGACGCGCGACGCGACGTCGTGTTCGCGCTGCTCGGCGAGGCACACCGCGCGCGCTTCTTCGGCCGCGCGGTGCGGCAGGGCGCGCGCCCCGCGGAGGCGTTCGATCTCGCGGGGGTCGCGCGCGAGCACATGTTCGACGCGCTCGCCTCGGCGCTGACCATTCCGGTCGCGACCGATCCGCATCTCGTGCGCTTCGCGGCGGAAGGGCCGTGGCGCGGCGAGACGCATCGCCTCTGCGATCGCCCCGGTTCGCTCGAGCGCCTGCTCGAGGAGGTCGCCGTCGCCGGCGCGGAGCAGGTCATCGTCCTCTCGGCAGCGCCGCGGGCCGCCGGGGCGCACGAACTCCGCACCGGCCGCGCCGACCTGCGGGCCCGCGCCGGTGAGCAGCTGGCCGCCTTCGAAGCGGCGGCGCTGCGCGACGCGATGGAG
>JBKPRU010000006.1:0-4764 GCA_046734675.1 Acidobacteriota bacterium | reverse complement strand
CTCGTCGATCAGGTGCTCGATCGACTGGCGGCGACGCCCGGCATCAGCGATCCCGCGTTCACCTCGGAGCTGCCGCTCGCGGCGGGCGGTTCGAGCGCCGCGTTCCAGTTGAAATCTCCCGTGGCTGGCGGCGCAGTCGTGCCCGTGCAAGCCTCACCGCGCGTCGTCAGCCCGCGCTACTTCTCGGCGCTCGGTATTCGGGTCGTCACGGGCCGGAGCTTCACGGACGCCGACACGAGCGCGTCCGAGCGCGTCGCGATCGTCAACCAGGCGTTCGCGCGCCGCTATCTGGGAGAGGCGCCACTCGGCGCGAAGCTGCCGCTCGTCGCGTACTCCTCGAACGACAGCCCGCTCGAATACACGGTCGTCGGCGTCGTCGACGACGTGAAGTACGTGACCGGTGCGATCGCGTCGCAGCCGGAGCTGTACTACTCGTTCCGGCAGCTCGATGGGAAGCTGCCGGTGCAGACGGTCACCCTGCTCGCGCGGACGTCGGGCGACATGCGAATCGCCGCCGCGGCACTGCGCACCGCGGTTCGCAGCACCGACCCGAACCTCGTCGCAGAGATGATCGTGCCACTCGAGCAGCGATTGCTCACGACGCTGGCGCGGCCGCGTCTGTATGCGGTGCTGCTCGGCGGCTTTGCGGGCTTCGCTCTGCTCATTGCCGGCGTCGGGCTGTTCGGGCTTCTCTCCTATTCGATCGCGCAGCGTTCGCGCGAGCTGGCGATTCGCACTGCCATCGGCGCGCGCCGTGCCGACATCCTGCGGCTCGTGCTCCGGCAGGGACTCGCGATCACCGCCGCCGGCCTCGTGCCCGGGATCATCGCGTCACTGTGGCTCGCGGCGCTCCTCGACGCACAACTGTACGGCGTCACCACGCACGACGCGATCACGTTCATCGCGGTGCCATTCGTGCTCGCCGCCGTCGGAGCGTTCGCGTCAGTCCTGCCGGCGCGCCGCGCGGCGACGATGGATCCACTTCGCGTGCTGCGCGGCGGATAGTCCGTCGGCGTATCGCGCGTACCACGATCACGCGTTGACTTCCGCGCACCGCGGAATGAGAATGGCGCGCCGCAACAAGCCCTGGCCCAATGCCGTGAGGGCCGCCCGTGTTGCAGGAGGAAACGCGATGATGAAGAGAACGCTGGCGTTGGCGTGCGTGTTCTGCGCCGCCCTCGCCGCGCCGATCACGGCGGACGACGATTCGGTAATTCGCTGGGACGGCGGGATCGGCGTCATCCCGGTATCGAACGCCACACCCACTCCGAACGTGGTGCGTGGCGTCAACCCGCCGGGACAGATCTGGGTGATCCGATCGTTAGAGGCCGAACTCTCGAGCGACGGACACATCAGCGTGCGCGGCCGCGGCCTGCTGCTCGGCGGCGGCAACAACATCGGCCTGAACGGCAATCAGAACGTCAAAGCGACGCTGATTTGCGAGGCGACGGCGCCGTTCACACTTCGTGACACCGGCACGGTTCCGCTCGCGGCGAACGGCGACTTCCGCATCGACGACATGCTCACGCCGGCGCCACCGGCGACGTGCGCAAGCCCGTTGCTGCTAATCCGTAACGCCGGTGGCGCGTGGTTCGCGGCCGGCATCCTCAAAATGGACGACTGATCACAGCGCCTCTGTAACCTAGAGAGACGTGGGTGCACGGTAGGGCGCACCTTCAGGTGCGCCTTCACGACGGCGCCTCTAAAGAGGCGCCCTACCGTCAGCCTTCACGACGGCGCCTCTAAGAGGCGCCCTACCGTCAGTCGCCAAGCTTTTTCAGCAACTTATTAGAACATCGGTCCGCTGTTGCTGACGAACGCGAGCATGCGTCCATCCGGCGACCACGACGGAACGTTGATCGTGCCCTGGCCGCCGTAGACGTAAGCGACGATCCGCGGCGTACCGCCCGTCACTGGCATGACCCGCAGCAGCACGTGCTTGTAATACGGATGGTCGGACGGGTCGACCGCTTTCGGGAAGCTGATGAACGCGATCCATCGTCCATCCGGCGACAGATGCGGGAACCAGTTGTTCCACTCGTCGCTGGTGACCTGCTCGGGATTGCTGCCGTCGGGCGCCATGCGCCAGATCTGCATCGAGCCGCTGCGCACCGAGTTGAAGTAAATGAACTTTCCGTCGGGACTGAATTCAGGTCCGTCGTCCAGCCCTTTGACGTCGGTCAGCCGCCGTTCCACGCCGCTCCCGTCGGCGGCAATGCTGTAGATATCGAACTCCTTGTCGCGCCCGCCGGTGTACACGAGCGTGCGCCCGTCGGGCGACCAGCCGTGGAGGTACGACGGCGTCAACGGCGTGATGCGTTTGGGCGTGCCGCCCCCCGCCGGGACCGTGTAGACGGCCGACTGCCCCGCGCTCTGATCGCTGATGCCGAGCATCGTGCCGTCGAACGACAGCACGTGATCGTTGTTGTTGCGGTTCGACGTCCCGGTGTCGATTGGCGTGCTGCTGCGCGTCGCGAGATCGAAGCGGACCAGCCGTCCGCGGGTGTCGCCGCGGCCGCTCGTGTTGTAGATCAGCGCGCTTCCGTCTTTCGTCCAGTTCGGCGCCTCGAACGGCTCTTGCGACTGACGTAGCGTCTGGCGCTGCCCGCTCTCGACGTCGAGCAGCTCGAGCACGCTGCCGATGTAGTCGCGATACGGAACGAAATCCGGCTTCGCGGGCTTGATGATGCGCACGTTGCTGAAGAGGGCGCGCTCGGTGACGTCCGGGTTGTGCGAGCACAGTCCGAGACCGACGAGTACCGCGTCGCCAAGATCGAGGTCCGCGATCTCGCTCGTGACGAACGGCTCGCCCAACTTCGCCGCGGACATGATGAACGTGCGTCCGCGCCGTTCGAGCTGGAGGACGTCGGCTCCCTTGATCGCCGACCGTTGTTCCTCGGTGCTGCCGCCTTTCGTCCGCCGGAACTGCAGCGACGTGAGCCCGTCGCCATGGACGACGGCGTCGACGTAGGGAGCATCCGCATCCTGGCCGGGGCGGACGATCAGGCCCGCCTTGCGATGCGGGTCGACGCCGCTGCCCACAAACAGCACGCGCGTCTGCAGGATGAAGTCACCGGTGAGGCGCTTCCAGACGAAATGGAACTCGTCGCGTCCGCCCCACATGTTCTCGCCCGACGCGGCGATCGAGTAGGTCTGCGAGACCGGGTTGTACGCCGCCGACCCGGCGATCTTCGGCGACCCTACGTCACCGTGATCGTCGAACTCCCCAAGCTTCGCGTCGCCATACAGAGTTGCGACACTGGCGACGAGCACAAGCGACAGCCACTTCATTCTCATCGTCGCCTCCAGCTCCTTAGCAACGCCGGTGAGCTGACGTACACGGAGAGGCGCGGGGAGCGCGGAGAGAACGCGTCAATTTTTTACGATAAAGCACAAAAACCCGATCTCTCCGTGCTCACCGATCTCTCCGTCTTCGTCAGGTCACAGGCGCTCGAATGCACGTACCTCACGCAGCCTGCGCCGTACTCTCCTGGGGCGTGCCGATCTTGACCCGCGTGCGGAAGAACAGCAGCACGAGCAGCATGATCGCGAACGACATCATGGCGGAACTGAGCCAGAAGGACGTCCAGTTGCGCACCGGTGTACCGTCGGGGCCGGTGGTCGTGAAGTAATCGAGCGCGCCGCCGGAGAGGAGCGAGCCGATCAGCATGCCGACGCCGTAGGTGACAAACGAGATGAAGCCCTGCGCGGTGCTGCGGAAGTGCGGCGGCGCAACCTGGTCGGTGTAGAGCTGCCCGGCGACGAAGAAGAAGTCGTAGCAGACGCCGTGCAGCAGGATCGCGATGTAGAACATCCACATCCCGGCGCCCGCGTCGCCATAGGCGAGCAGCCCGTAGCGAACCGCCCATGCGCCGAGTCCCATCAGCAGGATGCCGCGCACCGTCATGACCCGGAAGACCACGGGCATCAGCAGCATCATCGCGATCTCGGACATCTGTCCGAGCGTCATCTTGCCGGCGGCATTCACCACGCCGACGGCGTTCAGATACGGATTGGTGAACGAGTAATAGAAGGTCAGCGGAATGCAGGCCGCTACCGACGCGATGACGAACACGGCGAAGTCGCGCTGCTTCATCATCACCAGCGCGTCGAGCCCGAGAATGCTGCGCGCGGTGACCGCCTGGCCCTTGGCGCGGGGCGGAGTGTGCGGCAGCGAGAGACTGTAGATCGCCATCACGATCGAGCTGCCTGCGGCGAGCATGAACGGCACCGTCGTCGCCTCGACGCGCATGAACCCGATGATCAGGTTGATGACGATCCAGCCGATCGTGCCGAGCACGCGGATCGGCGGAAAGTCGCGGCCGGGGTTCGCGACCTGCTGCATCGCGATCGAGTTCGTCAGCGCAATCGTCGGGAAATAACAGAGACAGAACGCCAGGACCAGCGCGTAGACGCCCCCGAACGAGGTCACCTTCGTGAGCGCGAACATGCAGAACGCGCCGAGCACGTAGAGCACGGCCATGACGCGCTCGGTCGCGAAGAAGCGGTCGGCGATCAGGCCGACGAAGAACGGCGAGACCAGTGAGGCGACCGACGCCGTCCCGAACACGGCGCCGGCCTGGGTGCCGGAAAAATGCAGCGTACTGGTCAGGTACGTGGTGATGGTCACATACCACGACCCCCACACGATGTACTCGAGGAACATCATCGCGCCGAGGCGCGTTTTCACGAATGCGGCCACTCAGGTCTCCCTCTGTTGGTATCAGGGCTTGGACGGATCGTCAGGATTGGGCAGCATCAGAT
>JBKPRU010000005.1:0-6766 GCA_046734675.1 Acidobacteriota bacterium | reverse complement strand
GGCGAGGGCCCAGTGACTGTGATCGACGCCCCAGCACGATCGGCCGATGTCGCGAAGCGCGCGAACGAGAAAGCCCTTGGCGCAGCCGACATCGAGAAAGGTCGTGGCACTGTCGAATGTCGACGCGAGGAATTGCGCCGCTTCGGTGAAAACACCCGAGAACGACGGCCACGAATAGCCGTCCTGCCAGTTGCTCTTGACGCCGGTCTCGAAGTAGCCCTCGTCGTACCACGATCCTGCAATCGGCGCGGAGGGCCTCAGCTCCGCGGCGATCTGCGCTCTCCGCATGCGCTGCCAGCGCGCGCTGTCACTTCGGCGCAACAGCTGCAGGAGCTGCTGCCGCGCCGCGGCGCCGACGACCTGGGGGGCATAGGCCTCCTTGATCCGTTCGGCTCCGACCTTCGCGCGCGCGCGAGCCCCGCTCCGATGCTCGTAGATCCGCCGCAGCGCGGCGATCGCAGCGCGCAACTCCGGCTGCGCCCATCGCATCGTCGGGTGGTAGTAGAGATACGGCTGGCGCACGGCGACGAGGTCGTAGCCAATCAGCTCCGCGCTATCCGGCGACAGGTATTCGAGCGGGCCGCCAAAGGCGGTCGCGACTACCGGCGTGCCCTGTGACGCTGCATCGAAGAGCGGATAACACCATCCTTCGCCGCGGTGCATCGACAGGTACGCGTCGCCGCGGCGCCGCAGCGCCTCGAGCTGCGCATCACACCAGGCCTCGGCGCGAATCGACACGCGCGCGTCGGAGCGCGTCTTCGTGCGCGCGGCCGCGAGCGCCTGCTCCGCGGATTTCGCCGCGCCCGGGTTGGTCTTGACGACGAGCAGGGTATCGCGCACGTCGCGAAACGCGTCGAGGTACACCGTCAGCACGTCGGAGGGTCCCTTGCGCTCCTGCCACTCGAAGACGCTGTAGACGACGAAGTCGTCCGCATCGATCGCGAGCGCGGCTTCGCAGGGGGCCACCTCTCCGTTCCAGGACCGCGCGTCGACTACGTGCGGCAGCTTGAAGATTGGCGTGCGCAGGTCGCGCCGGAACACCGAGACGTTGAAGTCGCACGGCAGCCACACTTCCATGACGTGGCTGAGCGCGGTGCGCCACTGCGCGGGCATGCGATCGGTTTCCCACACGGTCATGCCGATGGCATTGCGGAGCGGAAACGCGAGACGCGCCCACTGCGGCGGAATCCCGTGGAACAGGTGGAAGTCCCCCTGAGTGCGGCGATTGACCATCGACTCGACGAGCTCGTCGTCCACTTGCTTGTCGTGCTTCATCAGATCGACGGCCGATACCTGAATCCCGGCGGCATGCAGCGCGTGCAGGTACCCGCGCGCGGCGCGGCCGTACCCCGTCGCGTCGAAGACGTGGCCGTAGTAGACGAGGCTCAGGCCGTCCATGCGTGTGCTCCGGGCCCAACCGTCATTCGCCGCAGCACGTCGTCGGCGTCGAGCGTGCGGAGGCACCGCAGGTGATGCTCGCAGTCGCGGCGTCCCCACGCGCGCTGCCGGCACGCGGGCTCGCACGGCAGCGCTTTCGAGATCGCGATCATGTTCGGCGCGTCCATCGCCTCGCGCGCCGGACTGGTGATCCCGAAGATGCCGAACGTGGGAAGGCCGAGCGCGACGCCGAGGTGCATCAGGCCGGAATCGTTGGCCACGAGCGCGGCACATTGGGAGAGGACGGCGGCGGTCGCCGGCAGATCGAGCCGGCCGGTCAGATCGACGACGTGCGCCGGCCACGCGAACGACCGGTGGAAATACGTGCCATCAGTGACGCGATCGGCGTCGCTGCCGATCACGACGACGCGCGGGAGCCGGGCGGCGAGCGCGTCGAAGCCGTGCCACTTCTTCCACGGCCAGTCTGGCTTGCACCCCGGATGGAGCGCGACCGTGCCGGGCGGGACATGAACAGCCGTCGAGGCCGCGTGCGCAAACGGCGGCGGCAGCGGCGCGTGCCATCCCAGCTGCCTCGCGAGCGCGCGCACGCACGCCGTGTCGCCGTCGCGCAGCCACTCCGCCTGTCCGAACACCAGCGTGCGCGACGCGCGTACGTGCGGCCGCAGCGCCTGGCTCCAGAACGTAAACGCCGCCACGTCGTATCGTTCGGCCGCGAGCGCAGTCAGGTCTGGAGCGGATCCGCCGCGCCACGGGCTGGGGACATGAAAGGTTCGACGGATGTCGGCGTCGCCCTCGAGGAGCCCGGCGACGTCGGCGTAGTCCGATGCGATCAGCACGTCGACCTCGTAGCCGAGCTGCGCGCAGACCCGCACCAGCGGTGTGACGCGCAGGATGTCGCCGATGCCGCGCGCCGCCGAGACGAGCGCTCGGGACCGGGTCATTCGTCCTCCCGTCCGTCCTGCCGCATCAGCGCATGCAGGGTCTCGACGGAGTAGCGCCGCCAGCGATGGCCGCGGGTATCCTTGCGGCTCGTGTTGGCTGCGTGCACCGTGCCGACGAAGAACCGGGGATCGGCGTGCGCATGAATCCGCTTCGGCACGTTCGCCCACACGAACCGGCTGTCTTCGCCGACGCCGAGCGGCGGGAACGGATTGCGGCGCCAGAACGCCTTGGTGTAGATCAGCGTCGCGCCGTAGACCCAGGGCGCGCCGCTCGCCGGGTACTCGTACTCCCACGCGGCGCTGGCGGCGAGATCGAGAAACCGCACGCGATTGAGCCCCGCCACGTCGGCGCGCGCCGCCAGCAACTCCTCTATCTGATAGCGGAGCCGCCACGACGCGGACCAGTCGTCATCGTCCCAGTGGACGATGACCTCGCCGCGCGCTTCTTCGCAGGCGAGGTTCCGCTTCGCGCCGAGCACGAGCCGCCGCTCGAGCGCGACGTAGCGCACGCGCGGATCGTCTGGCACGAGGTCGCGCACCGGATCACTGCCGTCGTCAACGACCAGGAGCTCGCTGTCCGCGTAGTCCTGCGCGAGGAACCGCGCGATCGCGCGCGGCACGAACGGACGGCGATCGGCAGTCGGCATGAGGCAGGAGACGAGCAGCGGTGAGGCCATAGTGCTTATCGACGATGAATTTGACCTAAGTGCACTTCAGCGGTGATCACGTCGAGGTCGAACTCGTCCAGTGGCCCAAGTCCCTTCTCGGTTTTGGACTGCATTTCCTTTTCGAGCAACTGAGCGACGTACGCGCGGATTAGCGCCGGCCGCTCTTTCGCGGGCCGAGCACCGATGGCCTTTTCCTCGGGTGTAAGGTTCGCAACGTTGTCCTTTATGCGTTTGGCGACTGATGCGCGCTTGCGTCCCGCCCGCGTCTGGGGGAAGGTGGGGGAACTTTCGCTGACTCCCGGGCGGTGATGAGCCTGCAGTGCTTTGCCGGGCACATCGGCGATAGTCGCCGCGTACAGATTGTTCACCGCGCGCGCTGCCGCATTGACCAACCGGTAGATCTCCTTCTCGTCGGTCGACTTGCTGGCGCGCATCAGGCTCGACGCGACGGTCGCACGCGCTGCGGCTTTAAGCGGCTCCGGTTCCATGCTCTTGTCGATGAGATCGAGCAACACCTTCGAGTTCCAGCTCAGACTCTTTTGCGAAATGCGGGCACCTTCGCCTACGGGGACCTCATCAGCGTGCACGCGCCTCCCGACCTCGATCCAGAGCGATTCGCCCGTGAACTCATTCGGATCCAGGTCGCTTCCCAACAGGTCAACGTCCTCTTCCGGGTTCATGACGGCGTGTACCACGAGCTTGCTGTCCTTCTGTTTCAAGACCAGCGTCTTGAAGCCGTATGAACCCCTGATGCCCGAGAGGTCGCGTTCTATGTCACCCTTTGGCTTGTCCTTCGATCGGCTGGCCACTCCTCGCACCGACTTGATCCCGTCGTCCCATTTCTTTTGGACTGCAGGGTCGACAGCCTTGTCCTTCCCGAACACCTTGGCGAAGAGCTTCTTCGCCATGTTCACGACCCACGCGATCAGTTTGTCGAGCGCCTTGTCGATGGGCGCGCGGATCTTCTTGATCACGCCCATCACCTTGTCGGCGACCTTGCCGAGGCCGGCGAACCCGAACAGGAAGGCGATGGCCAGCGATAGCAGGCGCGCGAGGATCGATTCCACCCGCTTGACCGCCGCGCCGATGTTGCCGGCGGCGATCGCGACGATCGAATCAATGAACGCCGTGACGACCGCGATGATCTGCTTCAGCCGGTTCACGAACACCATCACGGTGTCGTAGATGGAGAGGATCAGGCTGATGAATCCCGCGCCCGGAATGAACATCGAGACGATCTTCGGGATGGCCTTCTTGACGATCAGATCGACGATGAGATCGGTGATGCCGCCGACCACCATGTCCCGGAGGTTCGCGAGTTCCGCTTTCAGCTGCTCCCAGAACGCGGCCGGCCCTTCGGTCACGAGCGTGACCACCAGCTTGAAGCCGGTCTCCATCGCCTTGACGATGGTTTCGCTCGTCGCCTTGACCAGCTTCGGGCGAATGTTCGCCCATGTGAGTCCCAGCACCGACAGGACGAACTTGACGAGTTCGCCCAACGTGAACGCTTTCGGGATGTAGACGCCTTCGAGCGCTCCGGTCAACCAGCTGATGAGACCAGCCTTCAGGTGCGCGCCGAAGTTGTCGGCAAACGCGTCGAAGCCTCCCTTCGCCGCCTTGATCAAGTTGCCGACGAACGGCGCCGGGTTCTTCAGGATGCTCTTGAGCGCGGCGCCGGTCTTCTTGATGTAGGCCAGCGCACCCGGGCTGACCACCTCGAAGATGATCTCGAGCAGGTTCCACAGCGCCGTGCCGATCCAGTCGATGAACCGCCCGAGGAAGCCGCCGAACGCCTTCCCGACCTTGATGAAGACGCCCGTGATCGGGAACACGTCGCCGAGCGTCAGCGACTTGATGGTCGAGACGACCAGGCCGGGGACTTCCTGGACAAACCCGATCACGGCGCCCATCGCGCCCTGGAACCACGCCCACGCGCGCGGGATGGCGCGCGACTTCTTCATGTTCTCCCACGTTTCTTCCTCGCCTATCAGCTTGAGGAAGCCGGGGATCAGCGTCTCGGCGGTCCGCGGTACCGGGGCCCCCGTGACCGGATCCTGCCCGAGGATTGCCTTCAGCAGGTCGTAGCCGCGCGTCCCTTCCGCGAGCTTCGCGAGCGGGATCAGGATCGCGTCCTTGATGAACGTCAGGATGCCGACGGCAAGGCCGACGACGAAGTCGACGAGCCGTCTGACCGGCGCGGTGAGCGTGTCGAGCGCCTTGTCTGCCAGCCTGCCGAGGTTCCACGGCACGAGATCGGTCAGTTCGATCGAGTCGATGAACTTCATCAACCCGGCGCGGATGGCGCTGCCGACCATGCCGAGCGCGTCGATCTGCTGCTGGACCCAGGCGCCGACCTTCTCGAAGATGCCGTAGGACTCGAGCGCCTGCGTGATGATGCCGCCGCCGGGAATCAGCTCCACCGCCGCGCGCAGGATGTTTGCGGGCGTCCGCGGCACCGACGACATGTTCACGGGGTTCACGCCGAGCACGATCGTGAACATCCGGAAGCCGGGGATGTTGTTGGCGAGGCTGGCGAGCTTGTCGAGGATGTTGCTGATGCCGAACCGCTGCACGCGCGGCCGGTCGGTACGCTCGCGCACCGTGAACGTATCGCCGCGGACGGCCGCGTCGGAGGCGCGCTGCGCCTCGTGCTCGAAGTGATCGCCGCCGCTCCCGCTCCACGGCTGTGCGACCGCGCCGCCGCGCTGCTGCACGACGTGCGCGACCTCGTGCGCCATCAGCGGCAGATCCTGTTGGTTCTCGCCGGGGCCGAGGAAGATGTGCGTACCGTGTGTGACGGCTCGCGCCGACAGCGTCACGGCCACCTGCCGCGCGTTGCCGTCGGTGTGCACCCGCACCGCCGAGAGATCTGCCTTGAAGCTGCGTTCCAGCTCCCCCTTCACGCCGGGGGCGAGGGGCGCGCCTCCGGCGGTCTCCGTCGCGCGGACAATCGCGAGTTTTACCCGCGGCGGCGCGGCGGCGAGCGGCGACGGCCCCGGCGCCGGACGCTTCCTCGCGCTCGACGCCGGCGCAGGCTCCGCGGCACGAGACCTGGCAGGAGACGGCACGCGCGCGGGGGCCGGCGGCATGTGTTCTTACGCGCTGTATTGAGGAACGACCGACCGCAACGGACAGACGGCGCCCAGCTTGCGGTACTCGCGCCGGACCGCGGCTTCGAGGAGCACGGCGTCGATTCCGCCGCCGCGCGGCATCGCCTGCAGTACCGCGTGCTGCACGGCATTCTTAATCTGCCCACCGCTCAGCACGCAGCGCGACGCGAGCTCGTCGAGGAAGTCCGGCGCGATCGCATGCGTCGCCGGAAGGTGCAATTGCCAGAGCGCCCACCGCTCCGCCGCCTGCGCCGGGATGAACTCCACCACGACATCCATGCGCCGTTCGAACGCCGCATCGATCCGCTCGGCGCCGTTGGTGGTCACGATCAGGATGCCGTCGAACGCTTCGAGGCGCTGCAACAGGTAGTTGGTCTCGAGGTTGGCGTAGCGGTCGTTCGCGTTCGACACGCCGGTGCGCTGCGTCAGCAGCGCATCCCCTTCGTCGAACAGCAGGACGACGTCGAGCTCCTCGGCGCGCGAGAGCACGCGATCGAGGTTCTTCTCCGTCTCGCCGATGTACTTGTTGACGATCGACGAGAGGTCGACCCGGTAGAGGTCCTTCTGCAGCACCGAGGCGAGCAGCCGCGCCGCAAGGGTCTTGCCCGTGCCGCTGGGCCCGCGGAAGAGGGCGCGCACACCGCAGGCG
>JBKPRU010000004.1:0-13291 GCA_046734675.1 Acidobacteriota bacterium | reverse complement strand
CGCCTGGAGTGCGGACGGCTCGCTCTTCTACGTCGTCTCGACCGACGGCACGATCGTCCCGTTCGCATTCGATCCGGCGAGCGGCACCGCCTCGCGGATCAACGCGTCGCGTGACGACGAGGGTGGGCTGACGCTCCGCTTCTACATCGAGCCGCATTTCAGCTACCTCAACCCGGCGGTGATCTACGGCAGCGCGAGTGGCGGGTCGCTCCGCACCATCGATCAATTCGATTTCCGCAGCGGACAATACACGCGGCTGCTCGACCTCGATCAACTCGCGCCGCAATTGTCGGATACTTTCGTGGGCGGCATCGGATCGAGCTCGGGCGACATCGAACGGCTCGTCGCGTTCTTCGGCGGCACGTCGCAGGATCGTCATCACTTCGTCGTCGTCTTCGACAAGGAGAACCGGCAGCCGCGGCGGCTGCTCGATACCGCGCGATCGACGCTCGACGGGCGGCGCACGAGCACGCCGCTCGACTTCAACCTGCACCACGCGTTCATCGATCGGAGCGGCCGGTTCGTCATGCTCTACCCCACCGGCACCGACCGTGGCGCGCCGCGGAACGCCGCGCCCGTCTACGTGTGGGACACGGCAAGCGACGCGATCACGCCGATGCCATCCCCCTCCTCGTTCCCGAACGGCCATGACGCGTACGGCTATGGCGTATCCGTGAACCAGGACTGCTGCACCGCGTCGCCGACCTGGGACGCCGCGCAGTGGCAGATCCGCTCGCTCGATACCCCGCTCTCGTCGCGTGATCTCATCGGGCCGGTGGTGGCGCCGAAAGAGGTGTACCTCGACGAGCATCCGACGTGGAACAACGCGCAACCCAATCGACTCGTCCCGTTCCTCACTGCGACCTATCGCTACGGCGACAACGACGTCGAGTGGCGGCCGTGGGACGACGAGCTGATTGCGGTGCAAACCGATGTCGCGGCCGGACACTTCGCCGAGGTCTGGCGGTTCGCGCATCACCGCAGCAACGTCCGCGACGATCGGAATCCGTCGTTGATCTCGTTCTGGTATTCGCCACGGCCCAACGTGTCTCCCGACGGACGATGGGTGCTGTTCACGTCGAACTGGGAGAAGACGCTCGGCACCGATCCGCAGGGCGATCGCGGCGGCACCGCGCGGCAGGATGTGTTCCTCGTTCAGTTGAAGGGGCTCGACGGTGACCAGGACGGCGGCGGCGATACCGGAGCGCCGCTCTCGATTACGACGGGGGCCCTGCCCGACGCGCGCCGCGGCCAGCCCTACACGCAGGCCCTCCAGGCCTCGAACGCGCGCGGATCCGTGATGTGGTGGATTCCCTCCGGCCGGCTGCCCGCCGGCTATCGCCTCGATCTCGCGACCGGCATCATCTCCGGCGTCACGAACAGCATCGGCACCTGGCACTTCGTCGTCACCGTGCGCGACGACGATGCGATCGCCGAACGCGAGTTCACACTGACCGTCCGCCGGTAAAAACGGGTTGTCGGAGGACGGAGGACGGCCGTGCTGACGCGCTTCGCCCCCGCGCCGACCGGCTATCTGCACCTCGGTCACGTGCTCAACGCCGAACACGTCTGGACATCGGGCGCCCGGGTCCTGCTCAGAATCGAAGACCACGATCGCGAACGCAGCCGTCCCGAGTACGAGGCCGCCATCCTCGAGGACCTCGACTGGCTCGGCTATCGCGCCGACGTGTCCGGCGGACGTCAGAGCGACCGTGACGAGGTCTATCGCGAAGCGATCGAGCTTCTGCGCGCGCGAGGACTCGTCTATGCGTGCGATTGCACGCGCAAGGAGATCGCCGCGCGCGATCGCACTCGCGGATACGTGACCGCGACCTCGTCGGCATCGGGCATTGACACCGCTTTCGACATCCGGCATTCGCCCTTGGGCGTTGACCAGGCTTTTGACATCCGGCATTCGGCATTGACACAGCCCGCATCGACCGGCGATGAACTGTGGTACCCCGGGCACTGCCGCGATCGCGGGCTTCCCCTCGTCGAGGGCTACGGCTGGCGCGTGCGCATCGATCCGGGCGTCGAGCGATTCGTCGACGGGCGGCTTGGCCTGCAGGAACAGGATCCGTCGCGCCAGTGCGGGGACTTCCTGCTGCGCGATCGGCGCGGCAACTGGACCTATCAGTTCGCGGTCACGGTGGACGACTGGCGTCAGGAAATCGACCTCGTCATCCGCGGTGAAGACCTGCTCGCGTCGACTGGACGGCAGATCCAGCTCGCGCGCCTGCTCGGACGGGAGCGTCCGCCCGCGTTCCTCCATCACCGTCTGATCATGGAGACGCCCACGCAGAAGTTGAGCAAGTCGGACGGCGCAACCGGCGTTCGCGAGATGCGCGCCCGCGGCTGGACGCCGGATCGCGTCAAGGCGGCCGCGCGGGAGGCGTGATGCCCACTGCGGAGCCGTCGAATCAGCTCCGCGGATCCGCCGCCGCCGGCGCCGCTGCGTAGCCCTCCGGCACGTCGTGGCCGCCGAAGTACTCGCGTGCCTCGGGACGCTTGATCTCCGAGTGGGCGACGATGCGATCGCGGCGCAGGCCGCGAAAGTCGTCGACCGAACGCCAGCCCTTGTCGGCGTTCTGTTCGAGGAACTCCTGCACCCCGGCGACCAGCCGCTTGATCACGTTCGGGCCGATCGCGTGGTCGAGCATCGCCGAGGTGCAGACCTGCACGGTGCCGCAGCCAAGGAGGAAATAATTCAACGCGTGTGAGAAGTCGGAGACGCCGCCGATCCCTGAGAAGCTCCGCTCGGGAAATGCGGTCGTCATCTGCGCCATCTTCGCCAGCGACAGCGGCAGGATTGCCGGACCACCCAGTCCGCCGTACGACACCTTGCCATCAACGTTCACCTCGAACTCGAGTGAGCGCGGATCAATCAGCGGGATCGACGTGAACGTGTTGGACGAGGAGATCGCGTCGGCGCCGGCGCCGAAGGCCGCTTCCGCTTCCTTTGCGATGTTCGTCGTGGTGGGCGTGAGCTTCACCCACACAGGCACGCGCGCCACCGACTTCACCGCGCGCACGACCGTATCGATGAGCGCGCAGTTCTTGCCGATGTTCGAGCCCATGTCCTCGCGGTCCATGTGCGGGCACGACAGGTTCAGCTCGAACGCGTCGACGCCTTGGGCCTGGCAGCCCTCGGCCAGCTCGCGCCAGTGATTGAGCTCGCGGTCGTCGCCGGAGCCGGCCATGATCGACGCGACCAGCACGCGGTGGGGATACGCGTCCTTGATCCGGCGCAGCCGCGGCACCCACCAATCGAGCGGTTTGTCGGAGATGAGCTCCCAATTCCATGACGAGTGGAGCGCCGTGTTCGGGCGCTTCTCCATCGAGATCTGGCCGTTGTCCGGGGTCGAGCGCAAGAATTTCGTCTTCGGGCCTTTGACGTTGACGACCGGATGGAGGCCAATCGTCTTCGTCACGACGCCGCCCCAGCCTGCCTCGAACGCGCGGAGGATGTTGGTGTCGGACTCGGTAGGTGGCGCGGACGCCAGCAGAAACGGGTTCTCGAACCGAAGGCCGGTAAACACGGTGCCGACGGATGCGGTCATGGCGCCCCCTGGAAGGAAGCGCCGAGTGTAGCGCAACTTCGGTGAAATTCCGTCTGATCCGTGTTACCTTCCAGCCCTTCCCACTCGGAGGGCCCATGCCTCGCACGGTTCGCGGCGGATTGATCCAGGTGAAAGCGGACGTGCCGCTCGACGGCGGTTCGGCCGACGTGAAGCGGCGGATGATCGACAAGCACATGCCGCTCATCGAGGAGGCCGCGCGCGGCGGCGTCCAGCTGCTTTGTCTCCAGGAGCTGTTCTACGGCCCATACTTCTGCGCCGAACAACACACCCGTTGGTACGAGATGGTGGAGCCCATCCCGGATGGCCCGACGATCCGCATGATGCAGGACGTCGCGAAGCAGCACGGCATCGTGATGGTCGTTCCGATCTACGAAGAAGAGATGACCGGCGTCTACTACAACGCCGCCGCGGTCATCGACGCCGACGGCCGGTACCTCGGCAAATATCGCAAGCACCACATTCCGCACGTCGCGCCCGGCTTCTGGGAGAAGTTCTACTTCCGTCCCGGCAATCTGGGCTATCCGGTGTTCGACACAGCGGTGGGACGCGTCGGCGTCTACATCTGCTACGACCGACACTTCCCCGAGGGCGCGCGCATTCTCGGGCTGAACGGCGCCGAGATCGTGCTGAATCCGTCGGCGACGGTCGCGGGCCTGTCCGAGTACCTGTGGAAGCTCGAACAGCCAGCGCACGCGGTCGCCAACGGCTATTTCGTCGGCGCGATCAATCGCGTCGGCGTCGAAGCGCCGTGGAAGATTGGCGAGTTCTACGGCCAGAGCTACTTCTGCGATCCGCGCGGCCGCTTCATCGCCGAGGGCAGCCGCGATCGCGACGAGCTCGTCGTCGCCGATCTGAACCTCGATCTGATTCAGGAAGTGCGCAACACCTGGCAGTTCTATCGCGATCGTCGCCCTGAAACTTACGGGACGATCACGGCATTGTGATGGCGGACCTGAAGGTCCGCCCTACCGCTTGGTGTGTAGGCCGGGGCGTTAGACCCGGCGTCGAGCGCCTCGAGTCCTGAGACATCAGCCATGAGTCTGCTCATCACCAACGGCCGCGTGATCACCGCGAGCGATGATTACGTCGCCGACGTCTATTGCGAGAACGGGACCATCACGGCGATCGGGCGCGACCTCCCCTCGCATCGTTTCCAGGCGGACCGCACCATCGACGCGTCGGGCAAGTACGTGATGCCCGGCGGCATCGACGTGCATACGCATCTCGACATGCCGTTTGGCGGCACCTGCTCCTCGGACGACTTCGAGACCGGCACGATTGCCGCCGCCTTCGGCGGGACCACCAGCCTCGTCGACTTCGCGATCCAGTACCGCGGCAAGACGATGAGGCACGCGCTCGACGAGTGGATGGCAAAGGCATCGGGGAAGGCGGTCATCGACTACTCGTTCCACATGATCGTCACGGAGCTGCCCGACGCCGGCCTGAGCGACATGGACACGATGGTCCGCCAGGAAGGGGTCACCAGCTTCAAGCTGTTCATGGCCTATCCCGGCGTGTTCATGGTCGACGACGCGACGATCTTCAGGGCGCTCGGCCGCACCGGAGAGAACGGCGGGCTCGTCTGCATGCATGCCGAGAACGGCGGCGTGATCGACGTGCTGGTGCAGGAGGCGATCCGCAAGGGAGAGAAGGCGCCGAAGTATCACGCGCTGACGCGTCCGTCGCGCGCGGAAGGCGAAGCCACCGGACGCGCGATCGCGCTCGCCGAGATCGCCGGCGTCCCGATCTACATCGTCCATCTCTCGTCCGCGGACGCACTGGACAAGATCAAGCAGGCGCGCGACATGGGCCTGCCGGCATATGCGGAGACCTGCCCGCAGTATCTGTTCCTGTCCTACGACAACTACGAGGAACCGGGCTTCGACGGCGCGAAGTACGTGATGTCGCCGCCGCTGCGGGAGAAGTGGCACCAGGACGTGCTCTGGAAGGGCCTCGCGAAAAACGACCTGCAGGTGATCTCGACCGACCACTGCCCGTTCTGCATGCGCGAACAGAAGGAGCTTGGCAAGGACGACTTCAGCAAGATCCCGAACGGCGCGCCGGGGATCGAAACGCGCCTGACGCTCGTCCACAACGGCGGCGTCCGCACCGGCCGCATCAGCCTGAACCGCTTCGTCGAGCTCTGTTCGACGACGCCGGCGCGGATGTTCGGCCTGTTTCCGCGCAAGGGCACGATTGCCGTCGGCAGCGACGCCGACATCGTCGTCTTCGACCCGAACGCGCAGCAGACGCTCGGGGTGAAGTCACTGCACATGCGCGTCGACTACAACCCCTACGAAGGCACCGTCGTGCACGGCGCGCCGAGCACCGTCATCGCGAACGGCGCGGTGATCATCGACGAGGGAAAATTCGTCGGCAAGAAGGGCGCCGGACGCTTTCTGAAGCGCGGACCGAGTCAGGCGCCGGCCGGATTGTGATTACCACCCTGGCGGACGGACGCGTCGAGCTCGTCGATCGCACCCGGATTGAGGCGAGCCCCCTGTACAACGAAGACCTCGCGCCGGTGTCGATTGCGGCGCGCACGTGGACCACCTACAACTACGCGGCGCTGTGGATCAGCATGGCGCACTGCATCCCGACTTACATGCTCGCGTCGGGGCTGATCGCGTCGGGCATGAACGCCTGGCAGGCGCTCGTCACGGTCCTCCTCGGCAACACGATCGTGCTCGCTCCGATCCTGCTCAACTCCCACCCGGGGACGAAGTACGGCATCCCGTTTCCGGTGTTCGCGCGCGCCGCCTACGGCACGATCGGCTCGAACCTGCCGGCGCTGATGCGCGCGATCGTCGCCTGCGGATGGTTCGGCATCCAGGCGTGGATTGGCGGCGAGGCGCTGAACACGTTCTTCGCGAGCGTGGTGCCCGGATGGTCCGACCTGCTGGGTGCCGGATTCGGCGGCCACACCACCACGGAATGGCTCTCGTTCCTCCTCTTCTGGAGTCTGAACATCTTCATCATCTACCGCGGCATGGATCTGCTGCGGCGCGTGGAGAACTGGGCCGCGCCGTTCGTGCTCATCATGACGACGGCGCTCCTCGCGTGGGCGGTCTGGCGCGCGCACGGCGTCGGTCCGCTGCTCTCCCAGCCCGGACACTTCGCCACCTTCCCGGCGTTCTTTCGTGTGTTCGTGCCGTCGCTAACCGCGATGATCGGCTTCTGGGCGACCCTCTCGCTCAACATGCCCGACTTCACCCGCTTCGGGCGCAGCCAGCGCGAGCAGATGCTCGGCCAGGTCGTCGCGCTGCCGACGACGATGTTCGTGTTTGCGGCCATGGGCGTGATGATCACGAGTGCGACGGCGATCATCTACGGCGAGCTGATTTGGGACCCCGTGAAGCTGGTCGGCCGCTTCCGCGATCCCGTCGTCATTGCCGTGTCGATGTTCACCGCCGTCGTGGCGACGCTCGCCGTCAACATTGCCGCGAACGTCGTATCGCCCGCGAACGATTTCGCCAACGCGTTCCCGCGCGCGATCAGCTTCAGGACGGGAGGCCTCATCACCGGCATTCTCGGCATCGTCATCCAGCCGTGGAGGCTGCTCGCGGATCCTTCGGGCTACATCTTCACGTGGCTGCTGGGGTACTCGGGCGGCTTGGGATCGATTGCCGGCGTGCTGATCGCGGACTACTGGATCGTGCGCCGCCGCCAGCTGCAGCTCGAAGATCTCTATCTCTCTGACGGCGCGTATCGCTATTCCCATGGATGGCACGTCCCGGGCGCGGCGGCGACGCTCGCGGGTTGCGCCGTGGCATGGGGCGGGCTGCTCGTGCCAGCGCTCCGTCCCCTCTACGACTACGCGTGGTTCGTCGGGTTCGCTGTCGCTGCACTCGCTTACCTCGTCCTTACCTCTCTGGACAAAGGTCCACATCCGGGCGAAAACACGCTACAGCACTGATTTTGCAAGTCCGCTACTCGCACTGGCGACGTTGCCCCGCTGCGGTCCCTGACTGGCGGCGTCTGCCAGCGGAGGAAATGGAGATCGCGCCAGCCGACCTGCGACGGCTAGACGTGTCCGCCTTCGTACGCCGACATGCATCCGACGCGCGCCGCGTCGAACGCGTGTTGGCGGGCGCGCGGATAACCCTCTGCTCCGCCTGCGCGTTGACCGCGCTGGTCGGGACGAGTGTTCCCTTCGGAGCCACGCCGCTCGTTCGCGGCCTGTTCATCGCGTACGCAATCGAGAGTGTGGCCGTGGGCGTTCTGGTCACGCTCGCCATCCGGCTTCCGCGCAGCGTGCCGCTGGTTCTGCACGCTGTCGACTTCCTGTTCGCCTTCGCTATCACGTTTGCTACGGCCGGGCTCGCCAGTCCGTTCTTCGTCATGTTCCTCTTCGTCATCCTCGAAGCGGCCTATCGATGGCGATTGAACGAGACGCTCGCGACTGGCACGGCTGCGCTGGCGGCGCTCGCCACTCTTGCGTGGGTGCTGACGCCGCCGAACTTCGATTACGAGCGGTTCGTGCTGCGGGGAACCTACATCGGCGTCACCGCCGTGCTGCTCGGCTTCCTTGCCGAAGACGAGAAGCAGCGCCGGGCCGAAACGGCAGCGGCAGGCGATCTCCTCACTGCCATTCAGGGCCAGACCGGATTTCGTCTCGCGCTCCGTCAAGTCTGCGGCGAGATGCTCGACATGCTCGACGCCGACCACATCGTCATCGCGGCTCGTGAGATCGACGCCGAACGCCTCGTCCTCTGGACGGCGTCGCGCGGACCGCATCCGCATCCGATCGTGCTCACGTCGTCGGAGATGCCGGACGAGTCGCACAACATCTACTTCTTCGACGCGCCGGGAGACGGCTGGAGCCTGGCGCGCCGTCCGAGTGGTGCCTGCGTCCTCACCCCCATCGACCGCGATGGCTGCGTGATGAGGAAAGCCGACTGCGACATCGACCCGCTGTTCTGGGAGCGGCATCCGGCATCCGCCGCCCTGGGGATCGCCATTGGATTCGGCAGTGAATGGCGCGGGCGCGTATTCCTGCTGCGCGAACGGCGGTTCGCGGTGTCCGAGCTGCGCTTCGCGCACCGGGTCCTCTGCAGTGTCGTACCCGCGATGCATAGCCAGTATCTCGTCCGCCGCCTGCGGTCGCAGGCGAGCGCGGCCGAGCGGCGGCGCGTCGCGCGCGAACTGCACGATGGAGTGATCCAGTCGCTCATCGGTCTGGAGCTGCAGGTGGCGGCGCTGCGGCGTCAGGTCGGCGCGCGCGATCCACACGTCGAAGCGCAGCTGCGCTCCATACAGCAGCTACTCGCCGAAGAAGCGCGCGCGGTGCGCGACGTCATGCACCAGATCCGCCCGGTCGAGCTCGGGCCGCGCCAGCTCATTCCGGTCATGGCGGAAATCGTCGAGCGATTCGGACGGGAGACGGGCATCTCGGCGCGTTTTAGGGCGGGAGCGGAGAGCGTGCCGCTCGTCCCCCGCGTCGCACGAGAGCTCGTGCGCACCCTCCAGGAAGCGCTGACGAACGTCCGCAAGCACGCAGCCGCGCGTCGAGTGGACGTGCAGCTCGCTGAGGAGCGCGACACCTGGCGCCTGACGATTCGCAACGACGGCCGGCCGTTCACCTTCTCCGGACGATTGACCCTGCAGGAGCTCGAAGCGCGGCGCGTAGGCCCGCGTGTGATCAAGGAACGCGTCCGCGAGATGGGGGCGAACATGGCTATCGAGTCGTCGCCCGACGAGGGAGTCACGCTCGAGATCTCGTTGCCACGTCAGATACGGGAGGCACGGCGTGCTTGAGCATCGGGAGCAGCTACGGATCGTGCTCGCGGACGACCACGCGGTCGTCCGCATGGGCCTTCGACGGATCCTCGAAGGCGACGGCGGTTTCCAGGTTGTGGGCGAAGCGCAGGACGGCCGGGAGGCGGTGCAGAAGACGGCCGCGCTCCGGCCGGATGTCCTCGTGCTCGACGTCTCGATGCCGCGCATGACGGGCCTCGAGGTGCTGCGTGAGTTGAAGCAGAAGCCGAACGAGGCGTCGCTGCGATCGCTCCTGGTCACCGCGTCGATCGATCGCACCGAGATGTGGAGCGCAGTCCAACTCGGCGCTCGAGGCATCGTCCTGAAGACGGCGGCGTCAGAGACGCTGCTCGACGGTATTCGCGCGGTTGCGGACGGCGACTACTGGCTCGATCGCGAGCGGATCACCCACTTCGTTGACTTCGCCCGGAAGCTGACTGGCGGACGACTCGGGCACAACCCCTTCGATCTCACCGATCGGCAGCATGAGATCGTGCAGGGCGTCGTCCAGGGCCTGAACAACCGCGAGATCGCGGAGCGGCTCGGCATCAGCGAGCACACAGCGAAGCACCACCTCACGCAGGCCTTCAACAAGACGGGCGTTTCCACCCGTCTCGAGCTTGCGTTGCTGGCCCGCAAGCACGGGCTCGTCGACCCATAACGGCCGCGCTACTGGCACCATCGGGCTAGTAGTACTCGCCCGTTTGTCCGATGCGAACCCCGCATCCGAATGGGTAGGCTGATCGATGCACCGGTCCGCCGCCGACGGCCGTAATTGATTTCGATCTTCGGCGGACGGCAAAGCACCCTGCGAACGTGCGGGTACTGGGACCGGGCGGCGATCCGCCTGGTCCCAGAACCTTCGCGCGTGCTCCGGCACCTTGTCGCCGTCGCGCGGTAGTCGTCGGGGCTCCGCACTTGTTTCTACTTGCAAGCAGACTTCTGTCGCCGGGTTCCGGCTTCTCATCAATAAATTCCGCAATATCGACGGTAACAAATCCGCGGTCTCCGAGATTTGTCGTGGCGGGCGAGCAAATTGCTCAACCTCCTCGCACAACAACCGATCTGAGCCAACCCCGCAGCTGTCCGGCTGCGCCTCGCATCTGAATCTTCGGTGCGCGGAGCGAACCGGTGGGTCTCTCCGGCATGCCGGAGGTGTGCGCGGGTGGCGTGTGGGGAGACCGAGTGATGGGCGGATTCGCGAGGCGGCTGGCGATCGTTGGTGGTGTGTGGTGGCTGTGGCTGCTTGCGGGTCCGACGCTCGATTCCAGCGTGTGGACGACGATTCTTGCGCAGGCACCTGCCTGCGCGTCGAATCCGATCGTCTGTGAGAACCAGCTGACCGGCAGTCCTCAGAACGAATGGGACATTCAGGGCGCCGGCGAGCCGACGCTCCAGGGATTCGCCACCGACATCAGCGTCAGTTCCGGCGCGACGGTCTCGTTCAAGATCCGCACGAGCGCGCCCGGCTACGTCATCGACATTTATCGTCTCGGCTACTATCGCGGCGACGGCGCCCGCAAGATTGCGTCGTTCACGCCGACTGCCGCCGATATTCTCGCCGCACAGAACCAGCCGCCGTGCCTCACAGAGCCCGCGTCCGGGCTCGTCGACTGCGGCAACTGGTCAGTCACCGGATCCTGGAATACGAGCGGCGTCACCTCCGGTGTGTTCATCGCGAAGCTGTCGCGGTCGGACAATGCCGATGCCTCGAGCCACATCTACTTCATCGTCCGCGACGATGCGCGCCGCGCGGATGTCCTGTTCCAGACCTCCGACACGACGTGGCAGGCCTACAACCAGTACGGCGGTGGCAGCCTGTATTGCGGCGGCCCGTTCCTCAATGCGGCGGGCGACTACTCGTGCGCGAATCGCGCGGCGAAGGTCAGTTACAACCGGCCGTTCGATACGCGCGTGCTGAACCCGCGCAGCTTCCTGTTCAACGCCGAGTACCCGATGATCCGGTGGCTCGAAGCAAACGGCTACGACGTCAAGTACTGGACCGGCGTCGACACGGATCGCTACGGCCTGGACACGCAGAGGGGGCTCACGAGCCCGGTGCGGCCGAAGATCTTCCTGTCGGTCGGCCACGACGAGTACTGGTCGGCCGATCAGCGCGCGCACGTCGAACGCGCGCGCGACGTGGGCGTCAGCCTCGCGTTCTTCAGCGGCAACGAGATGTTCTGGAAGACGCGCTTCGAGCCGTCGATCGACGGATCGAATGCCGGCTTCCGCACGCTGGTCAGCTACAAGGAAACGTTCGGTGATGGCGCGCGCGTCGATCCGGATCCGGCGCAGCCGTGGACCGGTACCTGGCGTGATCCGCGCTTCCCTCAAGCGGGTGGAGGCGTGCCGGAGAACGGAGTGACCGGCCAACTCTGGACGGTGAACTGTTGCAGCGATCGGATCCACGTGCCGCCCTCGATGGCCGGCTTGCGCTTCTGGCGCAATACCGCGGTCGCGAATCTGACGCCGGCGGACCCGGGCTATCGCACGCCGGTCGAGACCCTTGGCTACGAATGGGACGAAGACATCGACAATGGCTTCCGCCCCAGTGGCCTCGTCCGGCTCTCGTCCACCACGCTCGTGGCCCCCGAGCGCGTTGTCGACTACGGCATCAACATCGCGCAGGGTACGGCAACGCACAGCCTGACGCTCTATCGTCACCAGAGCGGCGCGCTGGTCTTCGGCGCCGGCACCGTGCAGTGGTCGTGGGGATTGGACGGCGTGCACGACATGACGGTCGTTGCGCCGGATGCGGCCATGCAGCAGGCGACGGTGAACCTGTTCGCCGACATGGCCGTCCAGCCACGTACGCTGCAAACAGGCCTCGTCGCCGCGACGATGTCGCAGGACATCGCTGCGCCCTCGTCCACGATCCTGTCGCCCGCGACCGGGACCACCGTCGACAGCGGATCACGCGTGACGATCAATGGCACCGCCATCGAACAAGGGGGCGGCGTCGTGGCCGGCGTCGAAGTCTCGGTGGACAACGGGACGACATGGCACCAGGCAAACCTGTTGGCCTCCGGTACGTGGACGTACGACTGGACGCCAGGATCGCCGGGCACCGCGACGATTCGCTCGCGCGCGTTCGACGACAGCGGCAACGCCGAAGTCGTCGCCGCGGGCACGACCGTGACGATCGGGCCGGGCACGTGCCCGTGCACCAGCCTGTGGCGGCCGGCAAGCGTGCCGACGCTTCCGTCGGCAGCGGACGCCAACGCGGTGGAGGTCGGCACGAAGTTCTACAGCGACATCGACGGCTTCATCACGGGCGTCCGTTTCTACAAGAGCGCAGTGAACACCGGCACGCACGTCGGCAACCTCTGGTCGCTGACCGGCACACGCCTGGCGACGGTCACGTTCGCGAACGAAACGCCCTCGGGATGGCAGCAGGCGCTCTTCTCGAGCCCTGTCGCGATCCGCGCCAACACGACCTACGTCATCTCGTACCACAGCAACGTCGGCTCGTATTCGGCTGATGCGGCCTACTTCGCCGCCGCGCCGATCGATTCACCACCGCTGCACGCGCCGACGAGTCCAGTCGCCGGCGGCAACGGCGTCTTCGTCTACGGCGAGTCGCAGTTCCCGAACAATACGTTCAATGGCACGAACTACTGGGTCGACGTCGTGTTCGCGTCGAGCGTGGACGATTCGACGCCGCCGGTCGTTTCGCAGATCAAGGCCACGATCGTCGACAGCTCGAAAGTCACGATTACCTGGACAACGAACGAAGAGGCGACGTCGACGATCCAGTACTCCACCGACGCCGCGATTCTCGACGGCACGACCATCCTGCCGCCGGGAACCAAGACGATCACGCTCGGCTCGTTCGCAACACCGCACACCGTGACGCTGTCGGGTCTCTCGCCGAACACGACCTACTACTACCGCGTCGTCTCCGTCGATCGTTCGGGCAACGCCGCGGAGGTCGCGGCACCGAGCGTCAC
>JBKPRU010000003.1:0-19180 GCA_046734675.1 Acidobacteriota bacterium | reverse complement strand
CCGCCGCACGTCGTGGAACAGCCGGGTCACGGGCCCCGTTTGGACGCCGGCATAGCCGTACTGAGCGAGGAGGTCGACAACCGTGCGCCGGCGATCGAGGTCCTCGTCCATGATCAGGATGGGACGGTCCCGCATCGAGTTGGTGCTGCCGCAGAAAGGCGCACTTTACGTGCGCGTATGAAGACGTGTCAATGCATATGCGACGTAGAACGCAGGCCTGCGCGAAGAAATTCGACGCCGGCTGTTGAGCTCCGCGCCGTCTGTCGGAAGACGTTGTCGCTCGGGTAAGCGATGCCCCGGCTCACCCGAGCGCGGACGCGACTGCGTCGCGAAGACCAGATGCGCCGGCCTCGAGCCGGATGCTCTGAAACAGCTCCGGCCTGCGCGTGAGCCGTGCCTCGATCGCACTCGCCTGCAAGGTGGTGAGATCGGCCGCGACGTCGCCGCCTTCCAACAACGACGCGAGTACGTCGGCTGCGCGTCCGCTGCCCGTGACGAGCAGGATGCGACGTCCCGCCCGCACGTTGCACTCCACTTCTTTCAGCGTGTTCGCGCCGCCGTTGGCCACCACGGCAACGGAGCGTCGTCCCTCGGCGAGTTTTTCGAAGAGCCAGTACATGGTTTCGATCTCGGATCCCCAGCTGTTCGCGGCAGGCGCCGACGGATTGTCGACGGCGATGACGTGTGAGTGATTGGGGTCGATCGGCGTCGCGCCGCGCGGCGGAATCTCGCCCGCGGGCGCGACACCAATCAAAGGAAACGCGTTGCCGCTGGCGCGGCGTGCGTGTCCGGCCGCCTCCATGATGCCCGCCTGGGTGCCGCCGTCCCCGACCGCGAAGCGACGGCCGTCGGTGGCGAGTATCGCGAGCCCGTCGAGCATCGCGAGAAGACGACGCCGATGATCCTCGTGCATGTTCGACGCGCCGCCGCTCAGGAACACGAACGCGTCGGCCTCGGCCCGGATTTCCGCGACGAGCTGCCGGAGCGCCGCGTTCTCCTCCAGGCCGACGCTCGACACTTCGAGAAGGCTCGGCATGTCGCGTGCTTACCGGTCGTAGTTGTTCCACAGCAGGATGCTGTAGTTGATGGGCGCGTGATCGGCGAGAAACCCGGGGAGCGGAAAATCTTTGGCCGGGCCGGGCCGAATGACCTCACGCATCGTAAGCGCCTCCCGCGCCGACAGCAGGTGCGCGCCCGGATCGAGCAGCAGTTCCACCGTGCGCTCGAGATTGCGGTGCAGGTGACCGGCGCCGTCGATGAACTCGAGCGTTCCCGCATGGCGAAAGAGAAGTCCGAGCGGAAGGTGGGGAACGATGTCCGAGTCGTTTCGGAATCGAAAGAACGGCACGCGGATCCGGTCGCAGAACCCCGGGTCGCCGACGCGCGGCGACCCGAACGTATA
The DNA here is from genome assembly GCA_046734675.1 of Acidobacteriota bacterium. Taxonomy (GTDB): domain Bacteria; phylum Acidobacteriota; class Vicinamibacteria; order Vicinamibacterales; family 2-12-FULL-66-21; genus QHWT01. The sequence goes on along the minus strand of JBKPRU010000003.1, from coordinate 17,778 downwards.
GACGCCCGTCAGCCGAAATCTCGAATCGTCGGCGCACACGTTCGCGGCGAGCGTCGCGAGCGCCGCCCCGAGGCTGTGCCCGGTAATCCAGAGGGGACGCGCCTTCTTCGTCTGCTCGGCGAGGAGATGGGCGGACACCGGCGTCCACACTTCTTCGAGCGCGGCTAGAAACCCCGCATGTACGAGATTACCGTGCGAGTCGGGCACGGGCAGGAACTGCGCATCGACCACGAAGTCGAGGACCGACGACCAGAAGTCGTCCAGCTGCGTACCGCGGAACGACAACACGATCGCCTCGCGCATGGACAAAACGTACGCCTGCGTGCTGTGCACGCCGCTGAAGCACCGCACGTCGCCCGCGATGCCGGCGCGCGTGAACGCGTCGCTCACGGCGGTCTCGCCGGAGTACGCGAGCAGCGCCGCGTCCGCCAGCCACCACGCGTTGCGCAGGTTCAACGCGACATCGTCGGGTTGAAAGGGATGATCTTGCACCGATTCAAAGAACGTGTAGGGCTCCACCACGTTCGCCGGCGGACTGAGCCAGCGGGGCGTCTGAGGCGGCAGCGGCTTCTGCATGAGGGACAACCTTACTGTCGATCAGAAGGCATTGAGCAGAGCGCCGACATCCAGCACGCCCCATCCCTGGCTCGGCGTCCATTGACCGTTGTACTCGCGCGTGTTCTGGCTCAGCGCTTTTGCGATCTGCGTCGCCGTCGGCCACTCTGCTTCTGGAAACGTGCGGGCTGATTTGGACAGCAGCAGAGCGATCGCGCCCGCCACATGCGGCGCGGCCATGCTCGTACCACCGTTTTCCATGACCCCGTCGAACGTCCCGCCCCGGGCGGCGACGATCCGCACGCCAGGAGCAGCCACGTCTGGCTTGTTCCGCTCGTCGCGCGTCGGACCAAACGAGGAAAAGTGACCGACCTCGATGGGCTGATCCACCGGATCGGGGACCCCAATCGCCGCGACCGTGATGACGCTCTGCGCCGTGCCAGGAATCGTCACGGTCATTTCCTGATCGCTGTTGTTGGTAAATCGTGAGCGGCTGCTGTCGCTGCGTTCGATCCAGGCGTGAATCGCGCCCGGTTCCTTGATCCGCACGCTCTGGACCACCAGCGACCAGGTCCCCGGCGGAATGGTCGTAAACCCATTCCCGAGGTCGACCGTCAACCGGCTATCGCCGTTGTCCACGTGGCGCCGAACCAGCTTCAACGTGTATCGCACTCCTCGAAGGTTCCCGGTCACCTCCGCGTGCGCCAGGTCGACCCAATCCGACGCCTGGCCGGTCGGTTCCTCCAATCGAAACCGGAACTCGTTCGCGGAGTTCCACCACAGCTCGATTTGATCGCCCAGCCACACCTGATCGGGATCGTCGCAAGTCCACGGCAGTCGCATGACTCCGCCGGCGGCCGGCTTCAACTTCGCATGGCCGGCTCGGTCTCCTTCGTTGCCGGCCGATTTCACGATCACGCGCCCTGGCTTGCGGCCACCTTTCGAGAACTCGTCGAACCCGACTTCCACCGCGGACTTGCCGTCGTGAGCACCCGCATTCATGCCTTGGCTCACATTGACGACAACGGGCTTGCGCAGTTTCGTGGCGACGCGATCGATGAAGGTCAGGGCCGCGAGATGTGCCTGTGAATATCCGATCGACTCGCCGCCGGCAGGAATGACGATCAGCAGGCTGGCCGCTGGCGCCACGCCGCCAGCAAACTCACCGGCCGGCCGGCCGGCGGCGATGCTCGCGACGTGCGTACCGTGTCCGTCGGCGTCCCGGTTTGCTAGACCCTGCGGCAGCGTGACGGCCTCGGCCGCGACGCCCTTGTTTTTTGCGATGTATCCGCCAATCTGCTCGCGCGTGTGATACGTCCCGAAGTTGAACTCACCGAACTCATCGCCCAACGTCAATGCGGCGGGCGTTGGTCCGGTGGCGTCCCCCTGATCCCAGATGCCGACGATCCGACTCTGTTCGGCGTCGTCCAGAAACGCGTGGTGGAGAACATCGATGCCGTCGTCGATGACCGCCACGAGCGCGCGGTCTCCCTGCTCAAAGAACTCACCGCCAGGTCCGGCAAAGGGATTGGACACCTTGACGAAGGGAACCGACCGGCGGCAGTCCTTCAGCCGCGACGGCCGGCTTTCCTCGACCGACACGACCATCGGATCCTTCATCAGTGCTTTGATGATGTCTTCGGTGCCGGCGATCGAGACGATCGTGCCGAGGCGTCCTTTGATCTCGAGATCCGGTATCGGGGCAGGCTGCCACGCGGGATCGGAGACGCGCACGACGAGCGGCCGCGCCGCGGACTGAGCGTTCTTGGAAGTGCGAGCATCGGTGCGTGGCGCCGACAACCCGCCGGTCCGATGGCGCTCGACCGCGCGCCAGAGGGCATTCATGATCGGCTGGGCCTTTGGATCGCGCTGAAGCTGCAACACTTCGTCGAACTGACGATAGGTCGATGAGACCTCGAAGGCGTGCATCCCCGGGTGCGCGAGGTATTCATCCAGTGCACCGGCCGCCCGGTCGTACTCGCCCAGGGCAAGGTGCGCTTCGACGCGCGTCGCGAGGTCCCACACCTCCAGAAGCGCTGAACCGTCGGCCGCCCCCTTCTCGCGATTCTCGAATTGCTGCTGCTTGCGTTGCCGTTCCTTCTGACGGTTGTCGAGCGTCGCGAGGATCTGGCGCGCCATTTCAGGCGCATCTGTGACTCGGTACTCCGTTCGGCCGTCGCGGCCCGCCCGCAACAGCAAGCTGACTGTGTTGATGCCATGCCAGACCTTCTCGGCGTTTTCCTCGTAGACGCCGGAGTAGGCCTCGAGCGCGCCTCGAAGGAATTCAGACGCTTGCGCCGCCTGCGGCGCATTGATGTACTGCTGCTTGCAGACGCGACCCAGAAGACCACGGGCTTCGTAGGACTCCTCGTCGGTTCTCGGCGCTTCCGCCACGATCTGCTCGAGCGTCGAGACGGCACTCACGAAGTCGCCAAGCTCGATCGCGGCCTGAGCGTCCTGGCGCCTGACGCGGAAGTCTGTGCTGCCGGCCGCGAGAACGGCCGCCGCGTAGCGCCGCATCATCGAGAAATGGCGGTAGTCGCGTAGTACGCCCAGATCGCGTCGGGCGTCTTCCGTCGGGTAAGACGACCGTTGCCCGCGGAGGTGACGCGTCAACGTTCGTACCAGCGCATCGGCGCGGTTGTAGTCATGGCGGACGACTGCGTCCTTCAACAATCGCGAGAATACCGGCACGTGCCAGGGAATCCGCATCGCGCGATCCGGAATGTCGGCACTTTCCCTCTCGCCTCCCGGCTGCGGAGGGAGCAACGCGGCGAGGTCGTTCCAGAGTACCCAGTCATCGCCAGCCTGCGCCGCGGGAACGACCGCGCACTCCGCGCCGGCGGCAGCTTTCCAGACCTCGGCCCAGTTCTCGCCAGATGTGGTTTCGAATCGAACCGGCACGACCGTCTTGTTCGTGCGCGCCGCCGCGCGCAGCTGTTCGCGCACGACGCCGTCGCCGAGGGCGTCGTCTGAGAACACCGCAATGATCGCGGCGGTCGCGCGCATCTCGTCTTGGACGTCCGTGTCGTGATGTTGTGTTCGATGCTCGGCACCCGAGAGCCACCACGTATATCCGAAAGCGGGCAGGGGCTGGAGCAGGTGTTCAGCGACGAAGCGATGAGACCCGTCGGTATGAATGACGAAGAGACCAGCCATCGGCGATGACCACCTACTTGATGGTGTTCATGTAGAGTTCGGCGCCATTCGAGAGGAACACTCGCTCGGTGAGCTCGTCGCCCTTGAAGTCCAGCGTCATGAAGCCGTGAGGAACGAATTTCTTCTGGTCGCTCGGCTTCTGCATGTCCATGTTGGGGCCGTCGAGCGCGATACAGCCTGGGAAGGGAGCGAACCCATCAAGGCGGCGCCAGGTGCAGCCGGCAGCGCCCGGGTACTTGGGATCGGCAGGTGCGGCCTGGACGTCGGCGTTGCGTGCAGACGGAATTCCACCGTTGCCAAGGCAGCGGCCAAACAACTTCCACGCCTGATGCTCGTCGTAGATCACGCAATCGTGCTCGTGGCCCCAGTACCAGGCCTTGATGCGCTGTCCTTCGAGCAGGTGCCTCAGTGCCTGCTGGAGCTTCGGACCTTGCGCATCGAGCCGCGAGAACGGCTGCTGGTGCGAGAACAAGACGACCTTGCGAGGCTTTGGCTTCTGCGCCTGATCGACGATCAGATTCAGCCACGCGACTTGTTCGTTATCCATGTCGTGATCGATGTAGGCGGTGTCGAGGCCGACGAGAACCCAGCGCTCGTTCTGGACGGCGAAATACGAAGCGCTCTGGCTGAACTTCGGCAGAATTGCCTTGAAGTAACCGAAGCCACCCGAATACATCTCGTGATTGCCGTTCAAGGCGCGGTTGACCGTGGCCGCCTCGAACGGCCAGACATCGATGAACCGTTCCTTCACCTCGTCTTCGGTGCCCGAATAGTAGACGTCGCCGAGGTGCATCGCGAGATCGAACTTGCGCGTCCCTGCCATGTTGCGGATGGTTGCGGCGATTTTCGGCGCGCCATACAAGCCTGTGCCCCAGTCGGCGGCAATCGCCACGCGCAGATCCCCGGACAGGGACTCGGCGACGGTGCTCTTCGGCCGCAGCATTGGATGCGCGTCCTTTCGATCGACCCAGTCGGTGAGGCTCCAGATCCATCGGAACCAGTCACCGCCCTTCAAGCCCGTGCCAAACTGCACTTCCTGGCCGCCCGACTCGAGCGAGCGCGCCGCGCCCGCGTCTGCTGCCAGCTTGCTTTGGGCCAGGGACACCTCACGATCGGGCACGGTGATCATCACGTCGGAGCCGGTGTCGTCGGTCTCCTGCTGGAGACGCGCCATGATTTGGCGGTAGCGCGCAAGACGCAGTTGTCCCTCCGGCGTGCGAGCCTGCGGTTCCTTCTCAGCGGATTCAGCCTGACCCTTGGGCGGCTGCAGGCTGGCTAGCGTGACCACTCTATTGCGAAGAGAATCCATATCGCTCCTCTGAGACGTGAGAGATCGGCGCGGAGGAGGCGCCATGATACATGTTCCATGCGTTCACGAACGCTCGCCAAGAGCGGCCACGGCTTGGGTCAGCTGCTCTGCTGCGACGGCATGATCCTCAGGCAACCCGAGCGCGCGAAGGTGCCGCTGCTGCGCGGCCCAGCGCCGCTGCAGCACCGAGTCCTCCGAGCGGCTGACCGGCTTCTGCTTTCCGAGCGCCTGCAGGTTCTCGACCATCCGGACCAGCGCCGCCTGCAGATGCGACGTGAACACCGGCAGAAGATCCCTGATGCCCTCGAACTGGAACGTGACGTGGCGCGATCGCGCGGCCTCGATGAACGCGGCGAGCCGGGGATCCCGCGCCTCGCGGCACGCCTTCACATAGAACAGCACTTCCCGGTAGGGGTTCTCCATTCCGGCGTGATATTCCAGCTCCGTCGGTTCACTGTAGATGCACTGAAAGAGTCCCACGTAGATCGGGCAGCGCCGCACCTTCTCGAGGAACACGTCTTGAACGGGTGTCCGCTCGGGCGCCCATTCCTCGGCGACGACCACGTCGAGGAATGGGATCGCCCGGATCTTGTCCGCGAGCACGGCACGTTCGGTCTCGAACTCCGATTGCTTGCTGCTGATGAAGACGGAGATTGCATCCATCGCCAATGTTCGCCCGTCACACGACCGCTGAACGGCCGTCGCCATACAACTGAAATCCCGCCCAGTAGATCGGATCGGCGGTGTCCGCTGCAACACCCGGCAGCCGCCGCTCCAGGCACTCGCGCTGCACCGCCTGCAACGCCGCACGTGGGGCCATCGACTCGAGCAGCTCGTAGAACCGCGTCATGAACGGCATCGCGACCGCGTCGTCGATCTCCCACAACGGCGCGATGACGGTGCGCGCGCCGGCGCGCCACAGCGTATACGGGACGCTCAGCACGACGCGCCCGGGAAGGATGAAGCTGTCGGCAGCCCAGCACGCGGACAGGACCGTGAGGCGCAGCGCGGTCAGGTCGAGCGCGGCAAGCTCACGCAGCGTCAACGCGTCGTCGACGCCGCCCGACAGCACGAGTCCGGATCGATCCGGTCGATCGCGATGGAAGATGCCGTGCGACGCGATGTGCACGTGTGTGGCGCCTGGCAGACGCGACACGAGGGATGAGCGCGTCGCATCGGCGTTCTCGACGCGCGTCACCGGCGTTCCATGCCGGCGGTGCCAGCGCTCGACCATCGCGACCTCCGCAGCGGCATGTTCCAGTGGCCGCAACGCGCCGACGGCCTGTCCAACGCCGACGGCCAGACCCTCGGCCGGCCTGCGTGTGCGAGGGCCGTCGGTCGACCATCCGAATCCCATCGTCACGCTGAAGCGCGTGATCAGCGGCTGTCCGCGATACTCGAACGTGGAAAACGGGACGCCGCGCAGGCTGTCGTCCGCAACGATTGTCAGGTGACGAATGCCGGCGGGGAGTCCTTCGAGCAGCTCCCCGAATTCGAGGGCGGCACTCAAACGGGACATTCGCTCGCGCGCCCGCTCGGCCGGCTCGCCGGAGACGAGCGCCGCATGCCAGTCGCTGACCAGCGTGCGCAACGCCAGGCGTGTCAGTGGCCGGACGAAGACGGCGGCACGCCCGCGACAGAGACGGCCGACGAAGACGCGATCCGGCAGCACCAGGAATCCGAGCACCACGGTGTCGCGGGGCGTGCGGAGAGACACGGGCGGCAGTGCCCCCGTCTCGTGCGTCGCCTCAGCGCCGATGGCCTGCCCGAACGTGACGCGTTGATGGCGATCGATCTGAGAGAGGAAGAGCGCGACCTTCTTTCGAAGTCGCCATGCGACGGAGGGGCGGCGCCACCACGGCGCATCAGCGCGCGATTGGACCAGCCCCACGATCGCCGCCAGCTGACCGCCAAGAAATTCTTCATCAGCGGTCCATTTGTTCAAGCGGAATGTCGCGCGGTCGTCGTCTGCCAGCGAGCCGGTGAGGAGGTCCAGGGTGCGGTCGGCCTCCTCGACGGTCGGTGCCGCTTCGTCGAGGCGGCCGAGACGCTTCAGCGTCCACCCGAGGAACCGCTGCGCCTGCCAGAGATCGGGGAGCACGCCGAGATCGCGAAACACTTGGGCGGTCTGCGCGAACGCCGCGTGCGCTGCCGTGAAGTCACCCGTGTAGTAGTGCAGCATCCCCTCCATCGCGAGCAGACGGGCGGTGATGAGGATCGAATCGGAGTGGGCGACCGCGTCGGAGATGCCGTGGAGGCACGTCCGCGCCCTCTCCCAGTCGCGGCGTCCGAGGTGCCAGTGAAAGACGAGCGCGCGGTCCTCGAACAGCGTCAAGAAGTTCACGGCCTGCGGCATGTCGGGCGGATCGTGATCCGCGGCGGCTGCGACCGTGGCCACCGGCTCTGGCCCCCACAGCTCCGACACGCTCGGCGCGATCGCGACACCGTCGGCGAGCGACGCGGCGCGTAGGGTCGCGACCTCCGCCAACTTCGCGGCTCGCATCGCGCCCGTTGCATCGTTCGCGGCGCGGGCGCGGTGTTCAGCCTCTCGGAGCAACTCGACCGCGGCGTTTGTCTGATTGATGAGGATGAGCGCGTGCGCTAGGTTCGCGGCAGCCTGCACGGCGGCGGCGTGAAAGCCGCCACGCGTGCATCTGACGAGCACATCGTCGAGGGCGGTTTTGGCCGCGCCGAGATCCCCGCTCAGCAGCCGCAGTTTGGCGATGATCTCGAGGCGCCGAACGCTCCAGGCCGGGTGCTCCCAGAGCGGACGATCGGGTGGGCTCTCGACCAGCAGGTCGTCCGCCTTCACCAGGTCGCCGCGTTCCAGGCATGCTGCCGCGGCGGCAAGCGTGAGCGGCGGGATGCCATTCCTGACGACGTCCGAGGAACTCTGGCGCGCGATGTCGATCCCGCGCTGTCCGACAACACCCGCCTGGCGATAGAAGCCGTGAGCGGACAGCAGTCGACTGAGCTCGAGGTAGAACCGAGAGCGGAGCAGCTCGCGATCGCCGACGGACGCCGACGGCGCGACCTTCCGTTCCCATCGATCGAGATCCGCCGGCGACGCGCCGTCGAAGAAGTCGAGCGACCCCCCGACGAAGGAGAGTTGCTCGAGCGTGCGGCGCGCCCCGGCGAGCTGCTCTTTGGCGAGGCGCACGCTGCACACCTTCAGCAGCGCGTGGTCCACGCCGACGATGTTGCCGGCGGAACGAAAGCGAGCTGAAAGCGCGACGAGCAGGTCTTCGGCGGCGTCGTACCGGCCGAAGAGCGTCGCCAGATCGGCGACGCGCTCGATCACCGCCGCATCGAACGCGGTGGTGATTCGTCGAGGCTCCTCGACTCTCACTGTCAGGATCGCGCGGTACCGATCGAGCGCGGCGGAGTACTGGCCGCGCTCGAACTGGGCTTCGGCAATGGCGACCGCACGATCCAGCGCGAGGGCAATCATCGAACGCTCGTTATCGCCGGGAGATCGTCGAGACCGCCGGCGCTCTGACGACATAGACCTGGCAGCCTTGCCCCTGCTCGTCGTTGTCGCCGCATCGCGACGTGGTCAGGCGTGCCGGCATCTCGGTCAGCTTCGGCATCACGCGGGTCAGCGTCGTCCGGCTCTGCACCTCGATGATCCGCGCAGGACTGAAGTCGCTCAAAGGGACGGTCAGCAACTGCACGTCGACGCGGCCGCTGCTGACGAGACCGTTGATGGTGTCGTGCAGCGTCGATGGACTCCAGTCGACGTTGTTCAGGCCCGGACTGTCCTCGACGTATAGCGTCGCGCGGTCGGCGACGATGCGGGACACGTCTGCGGGTTGCGCGGCCAGCGTCTCGGCGCGGTACTCGAGACGCAGAAGGTTTCCATCCGCCGTGACGGTCAGATCGCCTGGCATGTCGGCACCCCGGCGCGCCTTCTCGCTTCGCCACGCAGCCTCACGCCGCAACGCGGAAAGGTTTTCACGCTCGACCGGGGGCAGCCGCGGGTCCGCGATCCGCTTGTCGATTTCGTCGAAGAACCGGGCGTCGGCTGGACGTTTGAACGGCGCGTCCAGGGCGCGGGCGGCGCCTTGGACGTCGTGTTCGCCGAGCTGCGCGAGCGCGCGCTGGACTCGGAACTCCGGCTGATCGCCGAAGCTCGCGAGCAGCGCATCGGCGTGTAGACGCGCCTCCCGGAATTGGCCCTGCTCGATCAACCGCGCGGCCACTCGCTGTTCCTGCACGAGACGCGCGTCGAATGCGGCGCGGAACTTCGCGGGATCCTCCGCCAGCGCCGTCGCGGTCGCATGAGGATCGCCGCGTTCGAGCACCGACGCGACGCTCGGGTCGGCCATCGGGCTGGAATCAGCGCCGCGAAGGGCCATACGAAGACGGGCGGGATCGCTCCGCAGTTCAGCGGGAAGCTCTGAGCCTCGCACCAGCACCCGGCCGTTTGCCGCGTCGTCGACGATCGAGAACGGCCGTCCCGCATACAGCACCTTCCTGGTCGTGGCGCCGGCGGGCGGGCCTCTCGCATCGGCAACCCAGATCGCCCCGTTCCGGGTTTCGGCCGCATCGACGCCAATCCAGCCCGCCTCGCGCAGCTGCGCCGTGACCGTCTGATCGTCCGGAAACGCGATGTCGAAGTTTCGCGCGTCGCTGCCGTTGCCAGACACTCGCGCGTCGTAACCGGTGAGCACGGCCTTGCTGTCGCTCGATCCCGTTGTGATCCTCATCCAGCCGTCGGCATCGACAGGTTTCACGAGATAACTGCCGTCGTTGAGCCTGATCGCCGCCGCGACATCCCTGTCCGCGGCGAGCGCGGCATCGATGTCCGGCGCCCGACTGGCGCGCCGGGCGATCGCCTGTCCTCGATCCACCGCGCGGGCGTGCCAGCCGACGCTGAATCCCTCGGGGGTGCGCGTCACCTGAAAATCGCCAACATCCGCGCCCACGGCGCGCGCGCGAATGCGGAAGCCGTCGCCGGTCCTCGTGATCGTGCGTTCGAGATCGCCGTGGCGGAACTCGCTGACCAGGCCACGAAGGCGCTGGCTGGTCGGCACGCGCGCAATCGTCGTCGCGTTGCCGATGCTCGCGCTACGGAGGTTGTATTCGATGGCTTGCGTCGTGCGCAGCTCGCCGGTTGCGATATTCGACTTCGCGTAATCCAGCCGCGCGCGTCGCGCCAGCACTGGCACGTCTTCGGTGAGCGCCGCTCGTTCGGCAAGCTCGGCGCGGCGGGCTAGGCTCACTCCGCCGGACCAATAGTTGGTCTCACCAAATTGTCGGAATGGGCGAGAACTCAGTATTGCAAGGGCTTCGGTCGTGGAGCCCTCGTAGCCATCGGGTTTGAACGCAATGGCTGACCAGTTGCGGAACGTGAGCTCGGGGTGTCTGAGGACCCATGACGTGAACCGGCTCGAGCGATCGACCACAACGGGACTGAGGCACTGGAGCAACGCGCTTTGATTCGATGTGTTGACCCAACTAATCAACTGGCTCCACTTCATGATCTCGTTCAGGCGCTCGTATTCGGGCTCGAAGCGCGCCACTTCCTCGTAATGATCGTTCCACCAGGTCATGAAGATGCGGTTGTAGACGTGCGGTTCCGTAGTGTCGGTCCGATCCTCGCCCGTGATGAAGTCGTTCGGCACAGCGAAGACGCGCGTTGCGACGCGTGCGAACAGCAGTTCGTTTCCGCCGCGCGCCGTCTGGTACCCTTCGTTGAGCGATCCGAGCCAGAGCCGCGTGGTCGGCGCGTCCCGCACTTCCGTCCGATAGATCGCCGCGACTTCCATCGCGGTCCTGTTCGGGAATCCGGCAACCGCTCTAGGCGTCGCTCGCTCGTAATCCTGCGCCCACAACTTCATCAGAAGGTCGGTATAGAAGAGCACCATGCCGACCTCGGTCCCCTTCAAATTCCCGTCATAGCGAGCAGCCTGGAATTGGTGCGACTTGAGCAGATCGCGATCGTTCTCCGCACACCGCGATTGGTCTCCGAGCAGCTGGGTGCAGGCGTCGTCAAGCACCGAGAGGAACGTGCCGATATCTTTGACATCCAGCGCCGCCTCCAACGACTGAAGCTGGACCTGGGAAGCACCGCGGTCTCTGAGAGCAGGAACGATCCGCTCTTCCAAGGTCCGGCGGAGCTTTCCGTAATCGAACTGCGGATCGAGTGAAAACCCGCTTCCGTGTCGCTGTCCTTCTTCCGTCTGCTCGGACTGCCAGATCGCGGCGATGTCCTCGACGCGGATGTTGCGAGGGTGTCGCGACTGGAGCCGCCGGCCGCCGACCACCAGCGTGCCGTTGTCGCGCCGCGCATACGTGAGATCGTCAACGGCCGACAGGAACGCCGTGAGATCTCCCGACGAGGAGATCGATCGTTCGACGTAGCCGGCTTCCGCGGTGAACAGCGTCCGTCCGTCGATTGGTGCCCTGCGTACGACGCTCGCCGACCTCAGATCCGGGGCGAGCTCGTATTCGAAGACCTGCACGGCCGGCGCGATCGTGCCGGTGTTCTTGCGCTGCTCGTCGAGGATATGCGCGAGCGCGTCGCCGCGCTGCGCTTTCGATCCGCTCGGGATGACGGCGATGACGTCGCCGTTTCTGATCGCCCGGGCGCGGGTCTCGCCGTAATCGAACTTCCCGATGCGATCGAACTGCCCCCGCCGGACCGGCGGGAGGTCGTAGAGCGCCTCGTTCAATTCGTCGGCGGACAGCGGCGACGCCGACAGGATGGTCATGAGCACCCAGTCGCGCACCTGATCCGCGACCTCACGACGCGCCGCCGCGTCGAGATCGATCTTGAGCGCGCTCGCGGTGTGTCGCGCATACAAGGTCGGTTCGTCGGATTCGAGCTGCGGGTCGCCGAAGTCGACGACCCGCGGCCGATCCATCGGGAAGCCGTCGAAGGCCACCTCCTGCTCGACCGGAACGACCGGCGCGCGGCCGATGGCCGATATGATCGCTGCCGCACTCGCGGCGGCAACAAACGCCACGACGATGACAAGGCGCTTCATTGACGTGAACCTCCAGCCGTGCCGCCAACCATCAGGGTCCGGTACCGGGCCGCCCGGCGATCGCCGTCCGGGCCAGGTGCCTGTTCAGTGAACCAGCGAACGAGCGCTTCGCTGTATGCCAATCGGACTTCCGCGTCACGTGGATCCGGAGCGGAGATGTGGTTCGAGAGGAAGGTTTCCGCCGCGTCCAGCACGCGCGTGTATTCGCCCGCGGCGCGCGCCGCACGCAGCGCTGCAAATGCCGCCTCGCGGTCGCGACGGCTCTGCGCGTCGCGCGCAAACATCACGATCGACACGCAGAGCGCGAGCAGCGCTGCCGCGCACGCCGCCTTCGCCCACATCGCTTGCCGGCTGAGGAGCCACGACGTGAACGGCTCGTGATCCCGAAAGCGAGACGCGCGGCTGATCGTCACCGCAGAAGCGCCAGCCGGCCACGCGACCGGCGCGACGGGCGTCGTCGCCGTCGCCACGCCGGCAACGCGGTTGCGGATCCACGGCACGATGCGATCGGCGTCGAGCGTCGCCGCGCCCTGGACTTCTCCTATCGTCTGCCGCCACGCCGCGGGCACCTGCGCAGGATCCCCGTGCGCGTGGTGGAACGCCGCGTTCAACGCGCGATAGAGCGCGGTGAGCTGTTCATCCGATGGATGTTCGGGAGCGAGGCCGATCGACCTCCACGCCGCGGCGCCTTGCGCCACGAGTAGCCGCTCGGTGATCTGCGCGGCCGCGGGCGATTCGACGAAGGCGTTTACGGGCCCGAACCCGCGCTCCGCTTCACGGAGCATCTCGTGGCCCTTTCCGGTGAGCGCCGCATTCGGCGTGGCCGCCACTTTCGCGCGCAGCGCGTCAGCCTCCTGCCGAAGCTGCTTCATCATCTCCGCAAGCTTGTCGCGCACGTCGTGCGCCGTCTGGAGCACCGGATCGCAGGTCGCCGACTTCTGCACCGCGACCAGCGCGTCGGAGAGGCGGCCGCCATTGGCCAGCTGCACCGCCATCCGCACCTGCAGCTCGGCGACGACGTCGAACAGCGCCGCGTTGCGCCGCGCACGCTCCTGGAGCTGCTCGATCCGGCGAATCGCTTCGGCCAATCGCGCGGCGTTCGCCCTCGCGGCGGTTTCCTCCTGACTCTCTGCGAGCTCGGCGATGGCATGGGCCGCGACCGTAGTCGTAAACAGCGTTTCGTGCTCCTCGCCCCCAACGGCATCGAGCAACCACGAGACCAGCGTCTCGGCGCGCTCCCAGCGCTTCTCTTCCACGCTGCGCGCGACCTCGTCGCGCACGGCACTGCACAACGCGTCCATGCGCGCCGCATCGAGCGCGCCCGTGGCCGCGCTCAGCTGCCGCAGATAGTCGGTCAGCGCCGCGCCGCGTTCTCCGCCGCCATCGTGTTGCGGCTGGAGCGCGGTGCGCAGTGTCCACAGTGAATCGGCAACCACCTCGCGCGCGATCGTGTCGCGAAGCCGCTGCCCGTCCATCGCTCGCTCGTTCGCGATCTTCTCGATCGAGGGGTGCTGTCGCAGGTCGCTCCAGAACGCATCGTCGTGCCAGACTGCGTCGAGCTGTCGAAGCGCCTCACGCCAGAAGAAATCGGCGCGATGCTCCAGCCGCATCGACTCGGCGGAAACCGCCTGCGCGACATTTTTCAGGAGACGGACCAGCGTGCCGAGCGGCGTTCTCCGGCCCAGAGACAACGGTTGATTCGGGATGTCCGACGTGAGGGACAGAATGGCCTGCCCCACGTGCTCCTCGCTTGATTGCATTGGGTGCCTCGTGACCGGGCGGAGGAGCAACGAGGATGCCGATTCGCACCGGATCACGCGTCCGGCCGAAACACGCCACAACCGGAATGAAATCTTGAAAAGATGCGTCGCCGGCCGCTTCCGCGGCGGCACCGGCCGTATCCGGCCGGATAGGGTCTATCCAATCGGATTGGTCGGGTGACGGGGGTCCGGGGCTTTGGACGAGAACGATCCGCGCAGCTGGAGGATCCGTATCAGACGATGCAGGTAATTCGGATGAAGCGCCAGCGACCGAGCGGCCGCGGTGAGGTTGCCGCCTGCGCGCTCGATTGCTGCAAGGATCAGTTCCTTCTTCCGCTCACGCAGCGCCGCGTGGAACGCTTCGGACCCGGCCGCCGCCGGCGTCTGCGCGCTGTCGACAATCGCCTCAGGAAGATCGTCGACGCGCACTGCGTCCCCGTCGCCGAGGACGAGCGCCCGCTCGATGACGTTCTCCAGCTCTCGAACGTTGCCCGGCCAGTCGTACGCGCACAGCGCCGCGAGCGCCTCGGGCGCGATCGCGATCGCATGGCGGGCCGCCGTCCTCGCATGCTTCTCCGCAAAATAGCGGGCCAGCATCGGAATGTCCTCGCGTCGATCGCGGAGCGCAGGAACGGGCAGCGAAATCACGTTGAGGCGGAAGTAGAGATCCTCGCGAAAGCGGCCGGCCCGTACGGCCGACGGGAGATCGCGATTGGTCGCGGCGACGAGACGAAAGTCGACTTTGATCGGCCTGGTCCCACCGACGCGCTCGATCTCGCGCTCCTGCAGCGCGCGCAACAACTTCGCCTGCAACGCGAGCGGCAGTTCGCCGACCTCGTCGAGGAACAGCGTGCCGCCCGCCGCGAGCTCGAAGCGGCCGCGTTTCTGAACGAGCGCGCCGGTGAACGCCCCCTTTTCGTGTCCGAACAGCTCGCTCTCGAGCAGCGTATCCGGTATCGCGGCGCAGTTGATCGCCACGAACGGCTTTTCGGCGCGCCGGCTGTTCCTGTGCACCGCGCGCGCGACCAGTTCTTTGCCGGTGCCGCTCTCCCCGGCGATCAGCACGGTGGCCTCGGTCGGCGCGGTCCGCGAGATGTCCTTGTACAGCCGGCGCATCGCGGGCGTGCCGCCCACCATGTTGTGCATGCGATCGATCGTGACGCGCCGCTGGAGCGCCTCTGAGGTGACGCGCTCGAGGTGCCGGGCGTGCGCGAGCGCGAGGGCAGCGGTGCCGCTAATCGCGACGAGAAACCGCAGCGGTGCGTCCGCCGCCGCGGGTGTCACGCGTGCGGTCTCGATGTAGATCGCGCCCAGGATTCGGTCGAACGCGCGGAGCGGCGTGACGAGCACGCACGGACGAACGCTGGATCCGGCGCGGGTGCCGCTGGCCACAACGGCGCCGCCGTCCCGCAGCACCGTGTCGATCACGGGGCGCGCAATCGCGACCGGCGTGCCCGAGCCCGTGCGATCGAGGCCGCAGAGGACGGTGAGCGCGCGGTCCTCTCCCGACAGCAGGAGGGCGCCGCGATCCGCGCCAACCGCGTCGAGAATCAACTCGAGCAGCGGCCGGCCGAGACCCGCCAGTCCATTGATCGAGGCTAGCGCGATGCCGATGCGCGCAAACGCGCCGATGTCGGCTGGCGCCGCGTCACGCACGTCGCCTGGGATGGTGGCCAGCAAGTCTTCGACGGCAATGGAGCGTTCGATTGTCGCACCGGCGCTCTCGATCACGACCGCCTGTTCGACCGACGTGAGCGAAGGGGCCTCCGCGACGCGCACGGCCAGCACCGATTCGCCGAGGTGGATCGTGTCCCCCGCGGCAATCGTCTGCTCGACGACCGGCAGTCCGTTGACGAAGGTCGGCGCGAGCGCGCGCACCGACACACCGGCCGGTTCCGGCCGAATCACGCAGTGCTGCGGCGCAACCGTCGAATCGGTCAGCATGAAATCGCTGGCCGGATCGCTGCCGATGGACAGCGCCTCGTGGACGGGCGTCGTGGCACCCGTCTCAGGGCCAGCGAGGACGTGCAGCGTGATGGTCATGGGCGTATCGCTGGCGTAGCGGCGCTCCTACCGGTATCCCTGTGCCGCCAGCTCGGTGAGACAGCCCTGCGCCTTGTCGCGGTCGGCGGTGTTGCTCGCAAGCCGCAGCCCCTCTCGGCAGGCCTGCACGGCCAGCTTGTACTCTGGCGCGGCCGCACGCTCCCGGTGATTTTCTTTCAAATGATCGCCGAGCATCTGGCGGAATTGGCCGGTCCACGTCTGATGACTGGCGTCGCGCGGCTGCAACCGCCCGAGACGCTCGCGGTACTCCACTGCCGTGCGGAGCGCCTCTTCCCACCCGTCCTTCTTCGTCTCCCAGCGAAGGATTCCCAGACCGGCGTTCGCGTCACTGAGCAGGGACAGCGCGTCGGCCGAATCATGCTTCAGGCGTCCGTACTCCTCTACCGCCGGCATGCCGAGCGTGAATTGCGCCATGGCTTCCTCGTTCCGATTGTGGCGCCGGAGGAATTGCACCAGGCCGCGCCGTGCTTCGTACAAGGCTTTCCACCAGTCGGCGCTGTGCTCGTCATCACTGAGCACACGAGCCATCCACGTCGCCGTCAAGGTGGCGCGTAATGTGGTCTCCAGCTGATCGTCCAGCGACGCGGATCCCTTGGACGCGGCGGTGCCGTTCGATCCATCGGGCGCCGGGGCAGCGTCCACGAGCTCCTCTTGCTTGCTGCGGATCCAGCGATAGACCGTCACCTCGTTTTCCCAGTAAACGAATTTGAACGGGTACTCCATGGTGGCGGCTTTGAACGACTCGAGCGCGTTCCGGAACCCGGCCAGGGCGGCGCTTCCTGACAGCTTCGCTGCCGCATTGAGCTGGTTCACCCCGGCCGCGTTCTTGTCGGCGGCGAGCTTCTGTTTTCCCGACCACGGGTCAGACATGCGCTCGACCGCGTGTTCCTCCTCGAGCTCGATGCGCCTGGCTTCCGCAACCCGGCCGAGGGCTTTGAGGGGGGCAATCCTGGCGCTGGCGACGTCGTGACGTTCCCATTGAACCGTGATGAGCCCCGCCGGAAGCTTCGCCACCTCCTCGCGGGCAGCCTCGAGCGCCGCAAGCGCCTCAGTGGGATTCGTCGTTCCGAGCAGGGCTGCCTTCTGGCGAAGCGCCGAGGACACATTCAATCGAGAATCGATGTCTTGCGGGTCGGCGACGGTTGCGCGATAGATGGCAATGGCTTCGTCGAGGCGCTCGAGCGCCTCCTCGCGCCGGCCAAGCGCGTGCAGGATCCGTCCGTGGACCTTCTGTCCCCATCCGACGTCCTGCTGCAGGGATCGATTATCGGGATCCATGGCGGCCAGCTCGCGAAAGCGTCCGATCGAGGCCAGGCTGGCGGTCTGAGCTTCGTCGAGCGCGCGGCGATCGAGCGTGCGGCTGCATTTCGGCGCTTCCGCGCAGTCCGCCGTCCCTTGCGGACTGAGCAGATTCGTGGCCGCACTCTCGCGCTGCAGGCGCCGGTGATCGGGGTCCCACCGGGTCAGTTCCTCGAACTGCTGCCGCGCATCGAGGACCAGCCTTTCCCCGACCGGCGATTTTTCCGTCGCGAGCAACGTCGACCCGTAGGTCGCGGCCGCGAACGCGACTTGCCCGCGCGCTGATGAGGAGAGCGGCCGAAGGCGCAGCGACTCACGCGCCAGGAGGTGCGCCGCTCGCCATTCCTCGTCGCCACCGGCTGCGCGACGCGAGGCCGCATCCGCGTAGAACTGCATCGCGCGTCCCTGATCGAAGACATAGTCCGCGTGCTCGTCCGACGGGTGCTCGATTGACGCGGTCAGCACGCCGAGCGCGAGTCGCAAGCCCTCGGTGTAGGTTTCTTGCGCGCGGTTGACGTCACCCATCCTTCCCTGGATCTGCCCCAGTCTCATCAGAGCTTCGGAGGCTTCCAGCACCTCCCCGGGCGCGGGGTTGTTCTGGAGGCGCTGCCGCCACGCCTCGGCTGACTGTCCGTAGTAC
>JBKPRU010000002.1:0-28568 GCA_046734675.1 Acidobacteriota bacterium | reverse complement strand
GGTTCATACCGTCGGCGGATGGCCGCCTCGGTCGTTTCGTAGGCCGGATATTCAAGTTTCTGTATCGCTGCCCGCATTCTCGCGGAGGATGGCTATGCGGAAAACTGTGCGTATCGCGCTCGCTGTACTTGCAGTGGCTCTCGTCAGTGGCCAGGCAACGGCCCAGGTGCAGACCGGCAGCATCCTCGTCCGCAGCGCCGACGAGCAGGGGGCCGTCGTTCCAGGCGTCACCGTCACAATCACGAGCCCGGTCCTCGTTGCCGGTAGGCAGACCGGCGCCACCGACGCGGGCGGGGTCTACCGGTTCCCGTCGCTGCCGCCCGGTACCTACACCGTCAAGGTCGACCTCTCGGGCTTCCAGTCGATCAACCGCGAAGGCGTGATCGTCGGCGCCGGCGCGACCACGCCGGTCGACTTCACGATGAAGGTCGGCAATCTCACCGAGACGATGACGGTGAAAGGGGAGTCGCCGGTCATCGACACGAGCAATGCAAACGTCGCCGTCCACCTCGACGCGAAGATCCTCGAGACGACGCCCGCTGGCCGCGACATCTGGTCGATCATCGAATACAAGGTGCCGGGCCTGGTCATGGACACGCCGGACGTCGGCGGCAACCAGGGCGGTCTGCAGCGCGGAATCACCGCGCGCGGCACCGGCAACAACCAGAATATCCAGATGCTCAACGGTGTGAACGTCGACGACCCGGCTGCGATCGGGTTTGCCGGCTACTACTACGATCCGAGCGCGCTGCAGGACATCCAGATCTCGAGCGGCGCGAACGACATCACGGTGCCGACCGGCGGCGTGCTGATCAACATGGTCACCAAGAGCGGCACGAACCGCTTCAGTGGGCAGGTGCTCGACACCTACCAGGGCAAGGGCACGCAGTGGGACAACATCGACACCGACCTTCAGCGGCAGGGGATTCGTCCGAACGGCGCCGCCGTCGACTACATCAAGAACTTCAACGTCCAGGCGGGCGGGCCGATTCTGAAGAACCGCGTCTTCTACTTCGCGGCGCTGAACGATCAGCGGACCGCCGTTCACTTCGCGGGCTTCCCGTCGCCCGTGTGGCAGGGAGACGCCGAGGCGGACACGACCAACATCACCTCGGTCTTCGCGGATCCGACCTGGCAGATCACCTCCAAGCACCGCGTGCAGGTCACGGCCAGCCGCCAGGTCTACGACAAGATCAACCGCGGCGCCGACGGGTCGAATGGCTCGCAGGACCCCGAGTCGGTCTGGCACGAGCACGACGTCCTCGCGGTGTATCAGGGCCTGTGGAACTACGTGCTGACCGATCGCCAGTTCGTCGACACGCGCGTCAGCTACAACAGCATCGACTTCCCGCTGAACCTGAAGACGACCGAGCAGACGCTGCTCGATCAGTCCACGAGCATCCGCACTCGTGCGAACACCATCCAGCAGATCATGGATCGCCGCCGTCTGCAGGTCAGCTCGAACTGGCAGTACTTCATCCCGCAAGCGCTCGGCGGCCGTCATGAGATCCGTGCCGGCATCGACAACGCCTACACGCCGGAAGACGTCGACCTCGCAATCAACGACGACGTGCGGCTCACCTACCGATCGGCGCCGTCGGCGACCGGCGCACCGGCGGGCCCGGTATCGGTGCAGTTGTTCAACACGCCACTCCACCAGACGCGCGCGGTGATGAACACGGCGCTCTACGTGCAGGACTCCTACAGCTACAAGCGCATGACCGTCGTCGGCGGCATCCGCTGGGAGCGGGTCGAGGGATGGCTGCCGGCGCAGAGCGACCCCGCGTCGCAGTATTTCCCCGAAGGCACCACCGTCAATTCCGCGTTCGGCTCGTATCAGCTACTGCGAACGATCCCCGAAGTGCGCCACGTGCCGCTCTGGCACAACGCGGGACCGCGCGGCAGCGTGATCTTCGACGTGTTCGGCGACGGCAAGACCGCGATCAAGGCGTCGCTGGCGCGCTACTACGATCAGATTGGCACCGGCACGCCCGGGAACGTGAACCCGAACGGGCTCGTCAACCAGACCTTCGGGTGGAACGACAACGGCGACCTCGTGTTCCAGCCGAACGAGCTCGGGCCCGCGAGCGGATCGATCTCGGCGCCGCTCTCGGCCGACCTGCTCCGGGATCACTTCCTGGTGACGCGCCGCCCGTATCGCAACGAGCTCACGGCCGGCGTCGATCATCAGCTCATCGCCGACCTGCGCGTGAGCGCCGCCTATATCCACCGCAGCGAGCGCGATCAGATCGTCACGCTGGAGCAGAACATCCCGTTCGATTACTACAATGCGATCTCGTATCCCGACGTGGGACCGGACGGCGTCGCGGGCACGCCGGACGACACGTCGCTGACGGTGTTCGCCGAGAAGACGCCCACCCTGCCGAGCCTCACAGGGCCGGCGACGGACAATCGCGCCAATCAGACGTACCACGGTCTCGAGCTGACCGCGACCAAGCGCTACAGCAACCGGTGGACGATGGTCGTCGGCTACACGTTCTCGCGTACTACGGTCGATCTTGCGGGACTCAACAACAACTCGGTGACGTCGGTGCTCGGGACCTCAATCACGTCACCAAATTCCCTGATCAATCAGACCGGGCGCTCGTCGATCGACCGCGCGCACAACTTCAAGCTGACCGGCTCGTACCTGCTGCCCTGGGACGTGCTGGTGGGCGGCAACCTGCGCGCACAGTCGGGGCAGCCGTACACGCGCGTGCTGAATGTCACCGGGCTACCGCAGAGCGTGAACGGCTTCAACGTGAACGCGGAGCCGCGCGGCCGCTACCTGCTGCCGTCGCTGACGACGGCGGACGTGCGGGTGGGGAAGGTGTTCCGCATGGGAACGCACGAGTTCGAGGCGGACATGGACATCTACAACGTCACGAACAGCAATGCGGTCTTCAACGTGCGGACGACCACGGGCCTCCAGACCGTCACCGACTTCACCACGGGACAGAGCGTCCGGATCCCGCAGTTCAACTCGCCGATCGGCGTGTTGGGGCCGCGGATCCTCCGCTTCAACGTGAGCTATAAGTTCGGCACCCGCTAGCGCGCCCGCGGGCTTCGGGGTTCAGGATAAAATTCCAGGAGCCTCGGAGCCCGTTCCTTTGACCACCACACTCAGACAACAAATCGGTACGATGCTGGTCCAGCCACGCACGCTCTCGTCGATCGCGCACGAGCTCGGCGTGACCCGACCGGACGTCGAAGAACACGTCAAGCACCTCCTGAAATCCGCGCGCGCGGCCGGCCGCCGCATCAGCGTCGAGCCCGCACGCTGCCGCAGCTGCGGCTTTCGTTTCGACGAATCCAAGCTCACGAAGCCGAGCAAATGCCCGGACTGCAAGGGCACGCACGTCTACGAACCCTTGATACAGATCGCGCCGTAGGACGGGAGCCGCGTGTCAATGCCGAATGCCGGCATGACGCTTGTCAATGCCGCGGCATCCTTGTCAATGCCGAATGACGTCGGAACGCTTGTCAATGCCGAAGCCGGTTCGAAGACGGGAGGCGATGTTCGGCATTTGGCATTCGGCATTGACAAGCCAAGCCTTCGGCATTCGGCATTGACACCTGCGCGACACTCCGTGCGCGCGCGCAGCGCCGCGTGTGGTAATCTCTCAGGACTCCCCGAGAGAAGACCCATATGACAGCCTGGTGGCGAGCGGTGGCGGCGGTCTGCCTGACGCTGGCCGCGCGGCCCGCGTACGCCCAGAACGACGCCGCGCTGAAGGAATACGAAGGGCGCTCCGTCATCGTGAAGATGGACATGCCGAACGAAACCGACGCAGTCGAGGGCGTGATGATTCGCTACTCGATCGCGTCGAAGTAGGAGCCGGATCGCAGATGTCCGACGAACAGCCGCTCGGCAGGTGGGAGCAGTTGAACAAGTGCCCCGAGTGCGGACGCGACATGGAACGCGTGCCGCTCGTCGGCGAGCAGGTAGGACTCTACTATCGATGCCCCACTCACGGCCGCTATCGCTATTCCTGGGACGAGGATCGGATCGAGAAGGCCCCGGAAAAGTAATGCCGGGGTCTAAAGACCCGGCCTACATCGGTCTGGTGTCGGGCGGGTCTTCAGGCCCGCCGGCAGGCGTAGGTCGGGTCTTTTAGCGTTAGACCCGCCATCCTCAGGCGAGCGTGCCCGCGTACTCTTCGTAGGTGCCCTTGAAGTCGACGATGCCGCCGCCGGTGAAGTGCCAGACGCGGGTGCCGACCTCTTCCATCAGGTCCTGGTCGTGCGTGACCAGCAGCACCGTGCCCTCGAACTTCTGCAGCGCGACGTTCAGCGCGTTGATCGATTCGAGATCGAGGTGATTCGTCGGCTCGTCGAGCACGAGCACGTTCGGCTTCTGCAGCATGATGCGGCAGAAGAGCAGCCGTGCCGTCTCGCCGCCCGACAACGCATCGGTCGGCTTCAGCCCTTCTTCGCCGCTGAACAACATCTGGCCGAGCAGGCCGTGGATGTCCTGACGCGACGCATCGGGATCGAAACGATGCAGCCATTCGACGGCCGTCAGCCCCTTCTCGATCGCGTTGGTGTGGTCCTGCGCGAAGTAGCCCACTGACACCTCGTGGCCCCACCGGACGACCCCCGAATCGAGATCGTCGGGCGACGGCGTCACGCCCGGCGCATCCGACAGCAACGCCTTCAGCAGCGTCGTCTTGCCGACGCCGTTACGGCCGACCAGCACGATCTTCTCGCCGCGATTGACGATCGCGCTGAAGTCGTCGATGACCGACAACTCGCCGAAGGCCTTCGACGCGTCCTTGACCTCGAGCACGTTGCGGCCCGACGGCCGGTTCTGCGTGAAGCGGATGTAGGGACGCTGAATGTTCGATCGCGCCAGCTCGGTCGTCTGCAGCCGCTCGACTTCCTTGCGCCGCGACTGCACCTGGCTCGAACGCGTGCCCGCGGAGAAGCGCGCGATGAAGTCGTTCAACTGCGCGATTTTCTTCTCGCGCTGCTCGTTTTGCGCTTCGAGCCGCGACCGGATCTGCGTCTTCGCGAGCACCATGTCGTCATAGCCGCCGGTGTAGGTGATGATCGCCTGATAGTCGATGTCCGCCGTGTGCGTCGCGACCGCGTTCAGGAAGTGGCGGTCATGCGAGATGACGATCAGCGTCCCGTCGTAATTGACGAGGAAGTGCTGCAGCCAGTGGATCGAGTCGAGGTCCAGGTGGTTGGTCGGCTCGTCGAGCAGCAGTGCCTGCGGGTGGCCGAACAGCGCCTGGGCGAGCAGCACGCGGACCTTCTGTCCGCCCTGCAGCTCGGCCATCGTGCGCTCGTGCAGCTCCTGCGGGATGTCGAGCCCCTCGAGGAGGATCGCCGCGTCGCTCTCGGCGGTGTAGCCGTCCTCTTCGCCGACGATACCCTCGAGCTCGGCGAGCCGCATGCCGTCCTCGTCGGTCATGTCCGTCTTCGCGTAGAGCCGCTCCCGCTCCTCGAGCGCGGGCCACAGGCGCTGGTTGCCCATGATCACCGTGTCGACCACGCGGTAGCGGTCGAACGCGAACTGATCCTGCCTGAGCACGCCGAGCTTCTCCGGCCGCGTGACGGTGCCCACCTGCGGCGCGAGCTCACCCGTGAGCAGCTTCATGAAGGTGGACTTGCCCGCGCCATTCGGCCCCGTGAGGGCATAGCGCCGCCCGGCCGAGAACGTCGTCGTCACGTCCTCGAACAGGATCTTCGACCCGTAGCGCATCGACACACCGCTGACAGCAATCATGGGACTGGTACTCTCCGCGAGAAGTGAGGTTGGAGAACCACTAATTGTAACAGACAACGCAGACGGCGGACCTAAACGTCCGCCCTACATCTCAGGTGCAGGCCGGGTCTTCAGACGCGGGCGCGTGCCGACGTGGCCGGCGGGCGGTGGCGGTGGCCTATAATCTCGCCCAATGGACCCCACGAACGTCGCGAATCCCGACTACTATCACCGTGTCGTCGACTGCCAGTGGGCGTGTCCGGCGCATACGAACGTCCCCGAATACATCCGCCTCATCGCGCAGGGACGTTATACCGACGCCTACCTCCTGAATCGCGAGTCGAACGTCTTCCCGGGCATCCTCGGCCGCACCTGCGATCGTCCGTGCGAGCCGGCCTGCCGGCGAGGCCGGGTCGACGGCAAGCCGGTCGCGATCTGCCGGCTCAAGCGGGTGGCCGCCGACCACCGCGGCGAAGTGAAGCACCTGCTGCCGACGGCGCCGCTCCAGAAGAACGGGAAGAAGATCGCGTGCATCGGCGCCGGGCCGGCGTCGCTGACGGTCGCGAACGACCTGATGCCGCTCGGCTACGAGGTGACGATCTTCGAGAAGCTGCCGCGCGCCGGCGGCCTGATGCGGATCAACATTCCCGCGTTCCGGCTGCCCGAGCAGGTCCTCGACGAGGAGATCGCCTACATCGTCGACATGGGCGTCGACGTCCGCTACGACACCCCGGTCGACAGCCTGCACGCGCTCGTCGACGGCGGCAAGTACGACGCCGTGTTCGTGGGGAGCGGCGCGCCGAAAGGGAAGGAGCTGGACATCCCCGGCCGGCGCGACACCGATCAGATCTTCATCGGCATCGAATGGCTCGAATCGATTCACTTCGGGCACGTCGATTCGGTGGGCGCGCGCGTGCTGATCATCGGCGTCGGCAACACCGCGATGGACTGCTGCCGATCGGCGAAACGGCTCGGCGCCACCGACGTGAAGGTGATCGCGCGCAAGACGCGAAAGTATTTCAAGGCCTCGCCGTGGGAGCTCGAGGACGCCGAAGAGGAGCACGTCGAGATCGTCGAGAACTTGCAGCCGGTCCGCTTCATCGTCGAGAACGGAAAGCTGACCGCGATGGAGTTCGACAAGTTCACGTCGACGGAAACGCCGACCGGACTGAAGCAGGACGTGATCGGCCGTGAGATCATCCCGTGCGACACCGTCGTCCTGGCGATCGGCCAGGACAACGCGTTCCCGTTCATCGAGCGCAACATGGGCATCGAGTTCGGCAAGTGGGACATGCCGGTCGTCGACCGAAAGACGTTCATGTCGACGCGTCCGGGCGTGTTCTTCGGCGGCGACGCCGCGTTCGGACCGCTGAACATCATCTGGGCGGTCGAGCACGGGCACCAGGCCGCAATCTCGATCCACAACTACTGCCAGGGCATCGCAGTCGAGAACCGTCCGGCGCCAGGGATGACGCTCTCGAGCACGAAGATGGGGCTGCACGAGTGGGCCTACAGCAACGACTACAGCCCGGCGCAGCGCCAGAAGATGGTTCATGTCGATTTGCCGCTCCGTTTCCAGAGCCTGAGCATGGAAGTGGAGAAGGGCTTCACGGCGGAGCAGACGCTCGCGGAAGTCGAGCGGTGTCTCAACTGCGACGTGCAGACGCACTTCCACGACGCGCTCTGCATCGAGTGCGACGCGTGCATCGACATCTGCCCGGTCGACTGCCTCGCGATTGCGCCGAACGGCGATGAGCCGGAGTTGCGGACGCGCTTCCGCGTCCCTGCCGACAATGTCGATCAGCCGTTGTTCGTGTCCGGCGCGTTGAAGCAGACGCAACGCGTGATGCTCAAGGACGAAAACGTGTGTCTCCACTGCGGGCTATGCGCGGAGCGCTGCCCGACGTATGCGTGGGACATGCGGAAGTTCGTCGTGGACCTGCCGCAGGCGGGGGAGGGCTCAGGGCTCAGGGCTTACGGCTCAGGGCCATTGGCGGACCTGAAGGTCCGCCCCGGGGTCCTGCAGAGTAGGCCGGGGGTTTAGACCCGGCATGAACTCCATGAGCCGTGAGCCCTAAGTCATAAGCATTTTCACCATGGATCGAGTCAACGAGTTCGCATTCAAAATCGCCACGGCGAACGGCACCGGGTCGGCGTCGGCCAACGGTCTCATCATGCAGGCGATCTTCCGGATGGGCGTTCCCGTCACCGGCAAGAACGTCTTCCCCTCGAACATCCAGGGGCTGCCGACGTGGTACGAGATCCGCGTCAACCGCCACGGCTACACCGCGCGGACGCCGCACTTCGATCTGCTGGTCGCGATGAACCCCGCGACCTACGAGAAGGACATCGCGGAAGTGCGCTCCGGGGGATGGCTCGTCTACGACTCGACGTGGCCGCTCGACGCGAAGCTGTCGCGCGCCGACGTGACGTATCTCGGCATCCCGCTGGCCGAGATGTGCAACGCGCAGTTCACGCAGGTGCGCGAGCGCATCCTGATGAAGAACATCGCGTATGCCGGCGCCCTGGCCGCACTCCTGGACATGGACGCCGAGATCATCCGCGCGCTCCTCAACGAGAAGTTCGGCAAGAAGCCGGCGCTGATGGAGTCGAACCAGAAGGCGCTCGCGCTCGGTTACGACTACGCGAAGGCGAACTTCACCTGCCCGCTCCCGATTCGGCTCGAGCCGATGGACAAGACGAAGGGCTCGATCCTGATCGACGGCAACACGGCGGCGGCGCTCGGCTGCCTCTATGCGGGGGCGACGGTCGGGGCCTGGTATCCCATCACGCCCGCGACCTCTTTGATGGAGTCGTTCAGAGGTTTCTGCCAGAAATATCGTCGCGAGCCAGGCACGGGACGCAATCGCTTCGCGATCCTGCAGGCGGAAGACGAGCTCGCCGCCATCGGTATGGTGATCGGCGCCTCGTGGGCGGGCGCGCGCGCCTTCACGCCGACGGCGGGTCCCGGCATCTCGCTCATGAGCGAGTTCATCGGGCTGGCTTACTACGCCGAAGTGCCGGCCGTCATCTTCGACGTGCAGCGCACCGGCCCGTCGACCGGGATGCCGACCCGCACGCAACAGGGGGACCTGATGATGTGCGCGTACGCGTCGCACGGCGACACGCGCCACATCTGCCTGTATCCCGCCGATCCGCGTGAAGCGTTCGAGCTCGCGGCCGCCTCGTTCGATCTCGCCGAGCGCTTCCAGACGCCCGTGTTCGTGCTGAGCGACCTCGACATCGGCATGAACGACTGGATGGTGCCGGCGCTGACCTGGGACGACGCCTATCGTCCGGATCGCGGCAAGGTGCTCTCGCCCGCGCAGCTGGAAGAAGTGAAGAACTTCTACCGCTACCTCGATAGCGACGGCGACGGCATCGCCGCGCGCACCCTCCCCGGCATGAGCCCGAAGGGGTCGTATTTCACGCGCGGCTCCGGCCACAACAAGTTCGGGTTCTACACCGAGGACGGCGGCGAATACACCGAGGTCGTCGATCGCATCGATCGGAAGATCCAGGGCGCGGCGCGCGCGGTCCCCGCGCCCATCATCAGGACGGCGCCCGGCGCGAAGCTGGGGCTCGTGACGGTCGGCGGCTGTCACGCCGCCTGCGTCGAGGCGCTCGACCTGTTTGCCAAGGAAGGCCTGACGCTCGACTACATGCGCGTCCGCGGCTTCCCGTTCGGCGCCGAGGTCACCGCGTTTCTCGACTCGCACGACATGAACTTCGTCGTCGAACAGAACCGCGACGGGCAGCTGCGCAGCCTGCTCCGGCTCGATGCCGGCGTCTCGATCGACAAGCTGCAGTCGGTCACCTATTACGGAGGCTTCCCGATGAGCGCCCACCACGTCGTGTCCGGGGTCAAGGCGCGGATGGAGAGAGCGGCATGACCTACATCGCGAAGCCGAAGGTCCATCACCCGGCGCTCCAGAAGAACCAGATCGGGCTGACGCGCCGCGACTACGAGGGCGCGATCACGACGCTCTGCGCCGGCTGCGGCCACGATTCGATTACCGCGGCGATCATCCAGGCATTCTGGGAGCTGTCGATCGAGCCGCACAAGGTGGCGAAGCTGTCGGGGATCGGCTGCTCGTCGAAGACGCCCGCCTACTTTCTCCGCGAGGCGCACGGCTTCAACGGCGTCCACGGACGCATGCCCGCGCTGGTCGCCGGCGCGAACGCCGCCAATCGCGACACCATCTACATCGGCATTTCGGGGGACGGCGACTCGCTGTCGATTGGCCTCGGCCAGCTCTGTCACGCGATCCGACGCAACGTCAACGTCCTCTACGTGCTCGAGAACAACGGCGTCTACGGGCTGACGAAAGGGCAGTTTTCGGCGTCCGCCGACGTAGGGTCGACGAGTAAGAAGGGGGAGGCGAATACGATGGCCGCGATCGACGGCTGCCTGCTCGCGCTCACGCTCGGCGCCACGTTCGTCGCGCGCGGGTTCTCGGGTGACAAGCAGCAGCTCGTCCCGATTCTCAAGGCGGGGATCGCGCACCAGGGCTTCGCGTTCGTCGACGTCATCTCGCCGTGCGTGACGTTCAACGACCACGAAGGCTCGACCAAGAGCTACGCCTACACGCGCGAGAAGAACGTCGAGGTGGTGCACGCCGACTTCGTGCCGCCGGCCGCGACGATAACCACCGAGTACGACGCCGGCGCCGTCAGGAACGTCATGCTGCACGACGGCAGCTGGGTGCGCCTGCACAAGGTCGCCGAGGACTACGATCCGACCGACCGCGACCGCGCCTACAGCTACATTCGCGAGCGTCAGAAGGACGGAGAGATCCTGACCGGCCTCCTCTACCTGTCAGCCGACTCCGTCGACATGCACGAGCAGAGCAACACGGTGACGACGCCGTTGGTGAACGTGCCGTACGAAGATCTCTGCCCCGGCAGCGCCGAGCTCGCGAAGCTCCAACAGCGGTTCCGCTGACACACACCAAAAAAGGGGACAGCCCCCTTTATTCGCAAAAAAAGGGGACAGCCCCCTTTTTTTGTATGTAGGTCAGCGCGAGCGATCGCCGCGGTCGCCGTGGCCCGGCTTCACCGATGTTTTCGCGCTGCGCCGGCGATCCGCGCTGAGCGAACGGCCCACGTCGTCCATTTCGCGGAAGCGGCCCTGCACATCGCGCTTCGCGTACATCTTGTTGCGTCCCGTATCGATCAGCTCGCGCTTGCTCGTATCGCGCCTGGGCATAAGTACCTCCGCGCAGATTGAGAGCAAGCCGAATGCCGGCGCAGCGTCGACAGGCCGTCCTCCGTCCTCCCTCAGCGGTCTTCCTCGAGAATCAAGTAACATCCGGCGCCATGAAACATCCGCTGCTCCCCGTTCTCTTCGTCGCGCTCCTCGCGCAGCGCGGCGCGCTGCCGCCCGACTCCGGCGTCAAGCCGGTGAAGATCGTCGAGGTCCCCGGCTACTGCGAAGGCGTCGTGTTCGATCGCGCGGGGCAGGCCTACATCTCCGATACCAACCACGGGACGATCTACAAGGTCTCGCCGGACCAGGGCACGGCGACGGCATGGGCCAAGACCGACGCGCCGAACGGGCACAAGATCCTGTCCGACGGCACGCACCTCGTGTGCGACAAGGGGGCGGTGCGTCACTTCGACGCGAACGCGAAGCCGCTCGCCGACGCGTCGACCGAGTGCGACGGCAAACCACTGCGCGCGCCCAACGATCTGACGATCGACCCGAAGGGCGGCTTCTACTTCACCGACCCCGGCGACTCGAGCCTCAAGAACCCGATCGGCACGGTCCACTACGTCGATCCGCAGGGGAAGACGCATCTCGTTGCCGACGGCCTCGCCTTCCCCAACGGCATCGTGCTAAGGCCTGACGGCAAGACGCTGCTGGTCGGCGAGAGCCAGCAGAACCGGATCCTCGCCTATGACGTGACCGCGCCGGGCAAGGTCGGCACGCGCCGCGTGCTCGCGACGCTGCCGACGAAGTCCGGCGACCAGATCGCGAACGAGCCCGACGGGATGGCTCTCGACGAAGCCGGGAACCTCTACGTCGCGCACTACGGCATGCACACCGTGCAGGTGGTCGCGCCGGACGGCAAAGTCGTCCGTAGTTACCCGGGCGGCAACCTGACGACGAGCAACGTCGCGTTTGCCGGGCCGGACATGGATCGCCTCTACATCACGGGGGCGCTGACCGACGAACAGACCAGCAAGGGTGCGCTGTGGCGGCTCGATTTGAAGGGCGTCAAAGGACTGCGCTTGCTGCCCGCGAAGTGAGCGGAGCGTTGGCGGATCGCGCGCAAGCGGGACCACGAAACACCCGTCACGGAGTATCCTAGGGCGGACATGGTCATCCTTGTCGACGACTTTGCGCCCTCGCTGCATCTGCATGCGCGGATGCTGCGCGAACGCGGGTGGAAGGTCCGCGAAGCCGATAGCGCCGAAACGGCGCGCCGGCTGGTGCGTGAGAAGGTGCCGAAGCTCATTCTGCTCGACGTGCACCTGCCGGACACCAACGGCTTCACGCTCTGCCGCGAGCTGCGGGCGGAATATCCCGACATCACCATCGTGATGACGTCGGCCACCTACCGCGACGAAGCGTCGCGCGTGTCGGCCATGTACGCGGGCGCGGCGGACTACCTGTGCGAGCCGATCTCCGCAGAGGCCCTCGCGAACGTCGTCAAGCGGTACCTCTGAACCGCGTCTCAGGAGACAAAGAAGACGATGAATGTGAAACGACCGTCGCGTCGTGAGTTCCTGAAGACCGCCGCCGCCGGAAGCGTGGCGGCCTCGATTCCCACCACCTTCCTGCGCGCGCAGGAGCGTCCGCAGACGACCGACGTGCCGCCGAACGAGCGCGTCCAGATCGCGTTGATCGGTGCCGGCGGGCAGGGCACGTCCGACACCGGTTCCGCGCTGCGCGTTCCGGGCGTCGAGCTGGTCGCGGTTGCCGACATCTACGACGGCCGGCTGACGCGCGCGAAGGAGCGCTGGGGCTCGCAGATTTTCACCACGCGTGATTATCGCGAGGTGCTCGCGCGGCCTGATATCGACGCGGTCATCATCGCGACACCGGACCACTGGCATCAGCGCATCGCGATCGACGCGATGAAAGCCGGCAAGGACGTCTACGTGGAAAAGCCGATGGTGCAGAAGATCGAGGAAGGGCTGCCGCTCGCGGACGTCGCGAAGCAGACGAACCGGATCGTGCAGGTCGGCAGCCAGCGCGTCAGCTCGATCGTCTACGCGAAGGCGCGCGAGCTCTATCGCGCCGGCGCCATCGGCGACCTCGTTCTCGTCGAGGCGTGGATCAACCGGAACTCGGCGATGGGCGCGTGGCAGTACACGCTGCCGCTCGACGCCTCGCCGCAGACCATCGACTGGGATCGCTTCATCGGCAACGCGCCGAAGCGTCCGTTCGAGCCGGTGCGGCTGTTCCGCTGGCGCAACTATCGCGACTACGGCACGGGGATTCCGGGTGACCTGTTCGTACATCTCTTCACCGGCATCCACTACGTGCTCGATTCAACCGGTCCGACACGCGTCATGGCGACCGGCGGCCTGCGCTACTGGAACGACGGCCGCGACGTGCCCGACGTCATGCTCGGCCTGTACGACTATCCGAAAACCACCTCGCACCCGGCGTTCACGCTGTCCCTGAAGGTGAACTTCGAAGAAGGCGGCGGCGAGAACCAGGCGTTCCGGTTCGTCGGTCCGGACGGCGTGCTGACGATCGGCGGCGGCGGCGTGACGCTCTCGAAGAAGCCGCGGCCCAAGGACCCGGGCCTGTCGATCGATACCTACCCGAAGGCGATGCAGGAGGAAATCACGAAGGCCCATCGCGCCAAGTTCCCCGACGACGCAGCGCTGCAGCCGGTCAGCGAGGAGCAATTCGCGGCGCCGCCCGGATACTCGGACCAGTACGAACATTTCGTCAACTTCTTCGAGTCGGTGCGAAAGCGGAAGCCGAGCGTCGAAGACGCCGTGTTCAGCTTCCGTGCGGCTGCTCCGGCCCTGCTCACCAATGACAGCTACTTCGAAGGGCGTCCCATCGCATGGGATCCCGAGACGATGAAGCGGTCGTCGCGCACCGACACAGGGAGCCGTCAATGATTCGTGCTGGACTCACCGTGCTGCTGGCGCTCGCACTGGGAGCGATGAATATGACCGCCACACCTCAGAACGGCGACGGCTGGCGCCCGCTGTTCGACGGCAAGACCACCGCCGGCTGGCACGCGTTCAGGGGCAAGGGCATGCCCGAGGGGTGGAAGGTGGTCGACGGCGCGCTGACCAGGGTCGCCAAGGCCGGCGACATCGTGAGCGACGACGAGTTCGGCGACTTCGAGCTGATGATCGACTGGAAGATCGCGCCGAAGGCGAACAGCGGCATCTTCTACCGCGTCATCGAAAACGATCCGGACCCGGCGATGTGGATGGTCGCGCCGGAGTATCAGCTGATCGACGACGCCGGGTATCCGGCGAAGCTGAAAGACACGCAGCATACCGGCTCGAACTACGATCTGCAGCCGCCCGCGACGCTCGCGGCGAAGCCGCCCGGCGAGTGGAACACGACGCGGATCGTTGCGAAGGGGCCGCACGTCGAGCACTGGTTGAACGGCGTCAAACTCGTCGAGTACGAAATCGGGAGCCCCGAATGGCAGGCACTCGTGGCCAAGAGCAAGTTCGCGGATCATCCGCGCTACGCGAAGGCGCCGAAGGGACGCATCGGCATCCAGGATCACGGCGACTGGGCGGCGTACCGCAACATCAAGATCAAAGAACTGCGCTGAAGCAGCGGCTCTGGCTGGCTGGCACGGCAGCGCTGACCGTCGCGTTGCTGGTGCCGGCGCAGTCGGCCCCGCAGCGCGCCGGCGCGCCGCTCCAACCGCTCGCGCAGCACGTGCGGCGCCTCGAGAGCGCGTTCGAAACGATCGGGCAGCCACTTCCACCCGCCATCCGGCAGCGCATCAACGACGCGGTTGCTGACGCCGACGAGCGGGCCGCCGTCACGCGCCTCGAGCAGGCGCTCGAGCCGCTCGTCCTCGTCACCGTCGACATCAATCCCGAAAGCCGCGTCAAGGTGAGCGAAGGCAGCGCGACGCCAGAGCTCCTGCAGGGGGGCACGCGCGCGTTCCTCGTCAAAGTGATAAACCTCGCGGGCGTCACCGCACCGTTGAAGGTGTCGAGCCCGAACAGCGGGCGCACCTACAAGCCGTCATGGGATCACGATCCCGCCGATCCTCAGAGCCACAATCCGCCGTCGGTCCTGACGATGGAGGATGTGAGGAACCGGTGGGCGGAGATTTCGATCTTCGACAAGCCGCCGATGCCGCAGCGGCTTCGCGGGCTGCCAATCGAATACGCGATCCTGCAGATCTACAGCCGCGACGCGGGGCAGCGTTCCGCGGTTCTGCGGTTCGACGTCGGGCAGGGGACGGCCGACATCGGCTACAGAAACGACGTCGAGATCGTCTTCACCGCGAAGCCGGCGCATCCGGTCAAGCTGCGCGTACGCGATGAACAGGGGCAGAGCACGACCGCCGCGTTCGTCGTGCGCGACGATCGTGGCCGCGTCTACCCGAACCGGCTGAAGCGCCTCGCGCCCGACCTCCCGTTCCAGGACCAGGTGTATCGCGCCGACGGCGACACGATCGATCTGCCGGATGGCCGGTTCACGGTCACGGCCTCGCGCGGTCCTGAGTACGTCGCCGAGACTCAGGTCGTCACCGTCGACGGGCCATCAGAGCTCGCGTTCCAACTGAAACGCTGGATCGATCCGTCCACGTTCAAGTGGTATTCGGGGGATCACCACGTCCACGCGGCGGGCTGCTCGCATTACGAGAACCCGACGCAGGGCGTCGAGCCGCGGCACATCTGGCCGCAGGTGAAGGGGGAAGCGCTGAACGTCGCGGCGGTGCTGACGTGGGGCCCGTGCTATTACAGCCAGAAGCGCTATTTCAGCGGCCAGGATCATCCGCTCTCGACGCCCGGTCAGCTGCTGCACTACGACCTGGAGATTTCGGGATTTCCCTCGAGCCACGCCGGTCATCTCGTGCTGCTCGGGCTCACCGAACAGGACTATCCCGGCACGACGCGCATCGAGGACTGGCCGACGTGGACGGCGCCGGTGCTCCGCTGGGCGAGCGAGCAGAAGGCCGTCACCGGCTTCGCGCATTCGGGATGGGGACTCGAAGTGTCGTCGCGCGAGCTTCCGAATTTCGAGATGCCCGCCTTCGACGGCATCGGCGCCAACGAGTTCATCGTCGACGTGACGCGACCGGGGCTCGTCGACTTCATCTCCGCCGGCGATACGCCGCCGGTGTGGGAGCTCAACATCTGGTATCACGTGCTGAATGCCGGCTTCCGCACGCGGATCAGCGGGGAGACGGACTTTCCCTGCATCACGGACGAGCGCGTCGGCCAGGGACGCGGCTACGCCAAGATCGAGGGCCCGCTGTCGTACCGCGCGTGGGTGGACGCGATTCGCGACGGGCGGACTTACGTGTCTGACGGGCGCAGCCACCTCATGGACTTCCGCGTCGGCGAGACGATGGTTGGCGGCGAGTCGCGTCTCGCGTCGCCGGGCTCCGTGCGCGTGACGCTCACCGCCGCCGCCAACCTTCCCGAGCATCCCGACGAGGCGATCCGCAAGCGCGCGCCCGAGGAGAAGCCGTACTGGCATCTCGAGCGCGCGCGCGTCGGCGCCACGCGCGAGGTGCCGGTGGAGATCGTCGTCAACGGCGTCGCGGTCGCGACGCGCACGATCGCCGCCGACGGGACGCCGCGCCCGATCAGCTTCGACGTGCCGATCGAGAAGAGCAGCTGGGTCGCGGCGCGCATCTTCCCCTCGTCGCACACCAATCCCGTGTTCGTCGTCGTCGGCGACAAACCGATCCGCGCGTCACGCGCGAGCGCGGAATGGTGCCTGGCGGCGGTCAATCAGTGCTGGACGCAGAAGTCCGCGCACATCTCGCCAAAAGAGATCGACGAGGCGCGCGCCGCGTACGAAGCCGCACGCGAGGTCTATCGCAAGATCATTGGCGAATCCTGGTGACGAGCCGTCGGCCGTGACGTGTGAAGGTCGTTGGAACGAGGAGGAGAGGCCGGCCCCTCGCGGAACCGGCCTTTGTGAGCTTACTCGCGCGACGCGGAGGTCGTCGTCGGCGCGGGGAAGGACTTCGGGACCTCGAAGCCCTTGCGGTACTCGCGCGTGAGCAGCGCGTCCGCCTTCTTGTCGTCCTTGAACGTTTCGGTCTTGCCGTCGAACATGAGCGAGTGGCCGACGAGATACGAGATGTTCGCGAGGTGCGGCAGCACCGCCGAGAGGTGCCCTTCGAGGATGTCGCACGTCAGGATCTTCGGATCGCCCGCGCGGATCGCGTCGACGAAGTTCTGGTAGTGCGGGAACTCGATGCTGGTGAGCACGTTCGGATCGCTGCCGCTGCCGTCGGTCGGCGGCGCCTCGGAGCCCGGGCCCTTCTCGTTCTTCGGTCCCATGTAGGACTGCCACGTGCGGCCGTCGCCGTCGACCCACACCCAGCCCTTGGAGCCGTAGAACAGGTTGCCGATGCGCTGGGTGCCTTCGTCGTTGGTGAACTCGCCGCGGGTCGCGAACTCGAGGATCGTGCCGTCGGCGTATTCGAAGAGCGCCGTCTGCGTGTCCGGCGTCTCCTGTGACGAAGGCTCGTTGAAGTAGCCGCCGAAGGAGCTGACCTTTACCGGGTGCTCCTGCTTGCCGAGGCCCCAGCGCGCGATGTCGAACTGATGCGGGCCCTGGTTGCCGGTGTCGCCGTTGCCGTAGTCCCAGTGCCAGTGCCAGTTGTAGTGGAACCGGTTGCGGTTGAACGGCCGCTTCGGCGCCGGCCCGAGCCACATGTCGTAGTCGACCTTCTCGAGATACTGCGCGGTGTACGGTCCCACGTCGCCGCGGCCGTTCACGGTGAAGGAGAACGGCGGATCGTTCGGCCCCATCGGCCCGTCGGGATACTTCCCGATCGAGGGACGCGGCTTGTAGCAGAGCCCGCGCGCCATGTAGACCTTGCCGATCCCGCCGTCCTGAATGAACTTGATTGCCTCGCGGACCTTCGGGCGGCTGCGGTTCATGGTGCCGACCTGCACGACCTTGTTGTAGGCGTGGGCCGCGTCGACCATCTTGCGCCCTTCCCACACGGTGTGCGACGCCGGCTTCTCGACGTAGACGTGCTTACCGGCCTGCAGGCCCCAGATGGTGGCGAGCGCGTGCCAGTGGTTCGGGATCGCGACGACGATCGCGTCGATGTCCTTGTCGTCGAGCACGCGGCGCAGGTCCTGCACGAAATTCGGTTTGAAGTTCGGCGCCTTCGCGAGCAGCTGCTTGTCGTTGATGCGCGAGTCGGCGAGGTTCGCGTCGATGTCGCAGAGCGTCTTGATCTCGACGTTCTTCAACTGCGCGAAGCCGCGCTTGAGCGAGTTCCCCTGACCGCGGATGCCGACGCTCGCGGTGACCACTCGATCGTTTGCGCCGAGGATGCGACCGCTGCGGCCCGCTGCATAGGCGGTGGGCCGGAAGAACTCGCCGCCAATCGCGAGCCCCGCCGCCGCGGCGCCGAGCCGCGTCGTGAAGTCGCGCCGTGAAATGCCGTCCGTCTCCTTCTCGTGGCTGGCCACAGTGACCTCCTCCTCAATTCCTGTACGTCGGGCATCGTAACACGGCCACTTGGAATTTGCCTTAGAGTAAACGCTAAAGTGAAACGGCTCACCTGTGTGCTCCTGCTCGCGCTGTGCACCGCACCAGTCTCACGTGCTCCAGCTGTTGAAACCGATCGGACGCCCGACGCGCTG
Source organism: Acidobacteriota bacterium (assembly GCA_046734675.1). Lineage (GTDB taxonomy): Bacteria > Acidobacteriota > Vicinamibacteria > Vicinamibacterales > 2-12-FULL-66-21 > QHWT01. Next base: position 10,060 of record JBKPRU010000002.1, on the reverse strand, counting down.
ACGCTGTGGTATCGCGCGCCGGCCGCGCAGTGGGTCGAGGCGTTGCCGATCGGCAACGGCCGTCTCGCCGCGATGGTGTTCGGCGGCGTAACGGACGAGCGGCTGCAGCTCAACGAAGACACGCTCTGGGCCGGCGGTCCGTACGATCCCGCGAACCCCGACGCGCTCGCCGCGCTCCCGGTCGTGCGGCGGATGATCGCGGACGGCCACTATCGCGAGGCGCACGCGCTCATCGCCGAACAGATGATGGGGAGGCCGCTGCGCCAGATGCCGTTTCAGCCGCTCGGCGATCTGCGCCTCACATTTCCGGACACCGGTGCGGTGGAGCGATATCGCCGCGAGCTCGATCTCGACACCGCGATCGCGCGCGTCACCTACGTTTCGGCGGACGTCACCTACACGCGCGAGGTGTTCTCGAGTCCCGTCGACCAGGTGATCGTGATGCGCATCGCCGCCGATCGTCCGGGACGCGTGACGATGACCGTGGGACTCTCGACGCCGCAGCAGGCGGAGATCGTTGCCGACGGATCCGACACGCTCGTGATGCGGGGCGTCAACCCGGAGGCGCAGGGCATCAAAGGCGCCTTGCGATTCCAGTCACGGGTTCGCGTCGTGCCGACGCGCGGGTCGATCGAGGCGCAGGGCCAGACCTTACAGGTCCGTGGCGCGGATGCCGTGACGCTCGTGCTCGCGGCGGCGACCAGTTATCGCAGCTACAAGGACGTTGGCGGCGATCCCGAGCAACTGACCCGGCGTCAGGTGGAGAACGCGAGCCGGCTCGGGTTCGATCGCCTTCGAGCGACGCACGTGCGCGAGCATCAGCGCCTGTTCCGGCGCGTGTCGCTCGACCTCGGGCCAGCGAACTCGAACGCGCCGACCAACGAACGGATCACGACGTTCGCGACGACGAACGATCCAGCGCTCGCCGCGCTCTACTTCCAGTTCGGGCGATACCTGCTCATCTCCAGCTCGCGGCCGGGCAGCCAGCCCGCGACGCTGCAGGGCGACTGGAACGATCAGATGAAGCCGCCCTGGGAGAGCAAGTACACGATCAACATCAACACCGAGATGAACTACTGGCCGGCCGATCTGACGAACCTCTCGGAGCTGGTCGAGCCGCTCACCGCGATGGTGCTCGACCTGACGGAGACGGGCGCGCGCACCGCCAAGGTGCAGTACGGCGCGCGCGGCTGGGTCGCGCATCACAATACCGATCTGTGGCGCGCGACGGCCCCCGTCGACGGGCCCGCATCCGGCATGTGGCCGACCGGCGGCGCGTGGCTCTGTCAAAGCCTGTGGGATCACTACGAGTTCACGCAGGACCGCGCGTATCTGCAGCGCATCTACCCGGCGCTGAAAGGCGCGTCGCAGTTTTTCGTCGACACGCTCGTCGAAGAGCCGTCGCACCACTGGCTGGTGACGTCGCCGTCGCTGTCACCGGAGAATCGCCACCCGTTCGGCACCACCAGCATCGTCGCGGGCCCGGCAATGGACAGCCAGATCCTGCGCGATCTCTTCGCGCGGACCCTCCGCGCTGCGGAGATCCTCGACGTCGATCCGGAGCTGCGCGACGAACTGACGCGGACGCGCGCGCGTCTCGCGCCAGATCAGATCGGCAAGGCGGGGCAGCTGCAGGAGTGGCTCGAGGACTGGGACATGGAGGCGCCCGACCTGCATCATCGCCACGTCTCGCATCTCTACGCACTCTATCCAAGCGAGCAGATCACGGTGCGCGGAACGCCGGCGCTCGCGGCGGCCGCGCGCAAGTCGCTCGAGATCCGCGGCGACGAGGCGACCGGGTGGGGCATCGGTTGGCGGCTGAATCTCTGGGCGCGGCTCCTCGACGGCGAGCACGCGTACCGCATCCTCGCGCGGCTCCTCAGTCCCGACCGCACCTATCCGAACATGTTCGACGCGCACCCGCCATTTCAAATCGACGGCAACTTCGGCGGGACGGCGGGCATCGCGGAGATGCTGCTGCAAAGTCACGGCGGCGAGATCGCGCTGCTGCCGGCGCTGCCGCAGGCGTGGCCCGCGGGCGAGGTGCAGGGGCTCCGTGCGCGCGGCGGCTACGAGGTGGACGTCGCGTGGCGCGACGGCCGTCTCACGTCAGCGACGATTCGCAGCGTCGGCGGGACGGGTCGGACGCGCGTGCGGTATGGCGATGAGGTCCGAGATGTCGTGATCGGGAAAGGGGAGAGCTGGCGCTGGTGATGCGCGCGTGAGGAGGAGGCGACTAGTCTCGGCCGTGCGGCCCCCACCAGCCTTCGCCGACGAGTTCCTGCTGGAGCTGATTCCATCGCCGCGAGACTTCGGCCGACCCGATGACGTACTGCGAGCGCTCGGAGCCGTTCGGCTCGGTGATCACGATAGCGAACGTATCCGGCGCGTCCGCGGTGCGGATCTCGCACTGGAGAAACTGCTGCTGCTTCTGGAAGAAGTAGAACATGAGCCGCCATCGCACATGAGCAATCCGGATGCCGTGTGCCTGTTGCGCCGGTTTCGCGCGCAAATTCAACCGGATGCGGCGCCGTTCCAATATCGGTTTTGCGCGCGAACGTTTACAACGCCTCAGATCTGAATCGCGCATGCCAGATCTGTGTGCGGTACCTGTGTGCGGTGAATGGCGATCCTTGTCGCCGCCTCTCTAAAGAGAAAGACAGGTGAACCTGTCAATGATGAATGGCAAATGCCAAATGCCGAAAAACCTCAGAGCTTTGGCATTCGGCATTAGACATTCAGCATTGACACGCAGGCTCGTTTTTCATCGGCCTGCTAAAGAGGCGGCCTACGTGATATCTGGGGCCGCGACTGACGCTGAGCGCGGTGCCCCTGTGACACCACGTAGGGCGGGTCTTCAGGTTAGACCCGCCGTGACGGGCCGTCCTCATTCTTTAATGCGCGGGGGCCCCACCCCACGCGCTCGCGCTCGGCGCCGGCGCTTCGCGCCGGTTCACTCCGTCGCCTTGCGCGGGCCCCAGGCGCTCGTGACAGGCCGTCCTCCGTCATCCTCGCCTGATGCGCGCCCCTATGGCGCGCGCATCACGCTGAGGATGTTCGAAAAGTCATCCGTCCACAGCGGCGCGTTCGTCCGCGGCGGGGCAACCCAGCGCGGGTCGCTCAGCAGCCCCCCGAGGTCCTCCCGGCGTCGCGCGACGACCATCCACTCCGAAGGAAACTTCCCGACTTCCAGCGATCCCGCCGTCGAGGGCTCGCGCTGCCAGAGGACGGCCAGTTCTTCGGCCGCGGCGACCCGAGCCAGGACGGGCGCGAGCGCCAGGTGCATGTTCGAGATGTGCATCGCGATCGCGCCCCCCGGCGCCAGGCGCGACGTGTAGACCTGCATCGCCTCGCGCGTGAGCAGGTGAATCGGCACCGCGTCGGAGCTGAACGCATCGAGGACGATGAAATCGAAGCGATGTTCGGGCTCACGCATGAGCGAGAGCCGCGCATCGCCAATCACCACGCCGCAGCGCGCGCCGCAGTCGGCGAGATACGTGAAGAGCGAGGCGTTGCGCGCGATGGCTTCGACGGCCGGATCGATCTCGTAGAACGTCAGGTGCTGGTTCGGACCGACGTAGCTCGCCAGCGATCCGACGCCGAGTCCGACGACGCCGATTTCGCGGCCGGCGCGGGCCGCCGGCACGGCGCTGAACACCTGTCCGATGGGACCGGTCCGATGAAAGTAACTGAGCGGCTGGTCACTGCGCTCCGGGTCCATGTGCTGCATCCCGTGCAGCGTCGTCCCGTGGAACATGAAGCGATGGTGCTGATCCGCCTCGACGCGCACGCGGTAGACGCCGAAGAAGGTGCGCTCCGCGTACACCGTCCGCCCGAAGGGACTCTGGACCAGTTCACCGGACAGCAGCAGCACCGCGATGCAGGCCGCGAACCGAACCGGGCGCCGCTGCTGCCGGAACGCGACGAGCGCGGGCACCGCGGCGGCAAGGATCAGGAAGCGCGAGTGCGACCCGAAGCGGTTGTTGACGAGCACGCCGCCGATCGCGATCGCGGCAATCGCGGCGACGAACGCCACGTCCCTGATCCACTCCGCGCGCGGGCGGCGGAGCGTCCAGTGGCGGGCGCGCAGCGCGCAGGCGAGCACCAGTACGATCGGATACTCGGCGATCCCCTTGAAGAGGAGCGGCGCAGCCAGCGCGTTGAACAACCCCCCGAGCATGCCGCCGAGCGCGATCCAGAAGTAGAACGCGGTCAGGTGCGACGCCGACGGCCGGTCGTCCGCCAGATCGCCGTGACACGCCATCGCGAGCGCGACGAAGAGCAGCAGGTGCATCGGTACGACCAGCCACAACGGCCGCGTCATCTGGCCGATGAGCACGAGCGTCAGCACGATGGCCAGCATCGGCGCGAGCCGCGCCGCGATGCGCCGCACCGGCGCCGAGGACTGATTGAAGGCGACGATGAACGTGAGGAGATAGAGCGACAGCGGCACGATCCACAGGAGCGGCGCAGACGCCACGTCGGTGGACATGTAGCTCGTGACCGCGAGCAGCAGGCTCGAGGGCGCAAAGGCGAGTGCCGTCCAGCGGATTCGCCGCGCCCACGAGATCGATTCAAGGGTTTCCTTCCGCCTGAAGGCGGAAGTTACAGGAGGCGTAGCGTCCGCCTTCAGGCGGAAGTACACCGCCGCCGCGCACGCGCCCGTGAGCGCGACGAGCAGCGCGTAGCCGAACGTCCACAGCCGCGCCTGATCCTGCAGGCGCAGGGTCGGCTCGACGACCATCGGGTAGGCGAGCAGCGCGACGAAGCTGCCGAAGTTGCTCGCGGTGTAAAGAAAGTACGGATCGTGCGCGTCGCGCTCGCCGGTTGACGAGTACCACTTCTGCAGAACTGCCGCGCTCGTCGAGAGCACGAAGAACGGGAGCCCGATCGTCCCGAGCAGCGTGAGGAGGAGCCACAATGCCGGGCTCTGTCCGGAGGCCGGCGCGAGGTTCGAGAGGCTGAACGGGAGCGCGAGGAGCGGCAGCATCACGAGCGCTGCGTGCGCGACGAGATGACGCCGCACGCCGAGCCACGCGGTCGCTCCGTGTGCGTAGGCGTAGCCCGCAAGCAGCATCGCCTGGAAGAACACCAGGCATGTGTTCCACACCGCCGGCGCGCCGCCGAGCGAAGGCAGCACCATGCGCGCGACCATCGGTTCCATCAGGAACATCAGGAACGCGCTGGTGAACAGCGTGCCGGCGAACAGCAGCACGAGCGCGCGGGACGGCTGGCGGACCGCCGTACGGACCGCGGCCGTGAGGACGGCAGTCTCGGACATCGTGCGCGAGCCTCAACAAGAAGCACGCCACTGGCTTAAGTGATTGGGCGGGTGATGGTTCGGCGCGCAGGCGCGGGCGCGTGCCTCCGTCAGCGCGCGCAGTTTTGCAATCCGATTGCAAAACTGATCACGCGTGAGGATGCCGCGCGCGTGGTGTGTAAACACGAAAACTTTACCGTCGCGAAATGCGACGCGACCTCGACGCGATCGCGCAAGAACCCGCGCAGACGCGCGCGAATTTCGCGGGACCCACTCTTGCTCCTGCAGAGGAACTCCATGGCTTGGCTCATTCCTGTCGCCATCCTTGTCGTCGGTACCGGATGGTTCGTGAAAAACCGTCGCCGACGCGCGGACGAAGGGCTCACCTCGGATCCCGTCAGCGGCGACTGGCTCGCGCACGCACGGTCACGCGGCGATCATCAGTGGTGATATCGTGCTCGCGTGACGCGACGCACGTTCCTGACCTCGACTGTCGGCACGACGTTGTTTTCGTTCAGCGCGGACAGCGCTGGCGCTGCCGAACCGCGCGACGCTGAACACGCGGCCGGCGATCTGTACCTCTGGCGGCAGTACACACTGCGCACCGGCAGCGGGCCGCGCCGACTCGCGGACTACCTGCAGAACGCCTACATCCCCGCGTTGAACCGGCTCGGGCACAAACCCATCGGCGTCTTCGAGGTCACGACGGGACTGCCGACCCCGACGGTGTTCGTCCTGACGCCCTCGACGGCGGACGCGCTCGGGACCATGGAGTCGAGGCTCGAACGCGACGAGGCGTTCGCCACCGCTGCGGCGCCGTATTTCGACGCGCCGCCAACCGATCCCGTCTACGTTCGCCAGGAAGTCTCGCTGCTCTCGGCGTTTCCGAAGATGCCGCACGTCGACGTGCCGGCCGCGACCGCCGCGAAGGGACCGCGGCTGTTCGAGCTCCGCATTTACGAGAGCCACAACGAGCGCGCGCATCGCGCGAAGGTCCGGATGTTTGCCGAGATGGGAGAGATCGAGATCTTCCGGCGCGCCGGCCTCACGCCGGTGTTCTTCTCACGCACCGTCGCCGGGGTGCGCATGCCGAGCCTGGTCTACATGCTCGTGCACGAGAACCAGGCGACGCGCGAAAAGGCGTGGGACGCCTTCCGTAACGACCCGGACTGGAAGAAGCTCTCCGCGACGGCCGGCTACACCGACCCGGAGATCGTGTCGAACATCACGACGATCCTGCTCCGTCCCGCCGCGTTTTCACAGATCTGATTCGCACGTCCGCGAATTCACGAGCACGGAGAGCACGAGGAAGACGCGCTCTTCAGGTCGTCTTGCGTGCGCGCGGCAACACCACGGTCGCCACCACGATCGCGATCAGCAGACCGACGAGAAACACGCTGGTCGCGGGACGGATGCCGATGCGCTCCCAGAGCAGGCCGAAGAGGATCGACGCGAGGAGACGCGAGACGTTCGTCACCGTCGCCAGGTACGACAGCCCGCTGCCCGCCGCGTTCTTCGGGAGGGCGGCGGCCGCCATCGCGGTGAGGACGCCATCGGTCGCCGCGTAGTAGGCGCCGAGAAGCCCTAGCGCGGCCAGCGCCGTCACCATCGTCGCCGAGGGCGCCAGCAGTACTGCGTAGACCACCCCGAGTAGCACGTAGCCGCCGATCAGCACGACCGTCCGTCCGCCTTTGTCGGCAAGGCGTCCCATCGGCACCGAGAAGAGCGCGGTAAAGAGCGACGTTCCGACATACATCAGGGGGAACGCCGACGCGCCCATGTCGAGCGCGCGCTGCAGCGAGAGGAACACGAACGCGTCGCTGATCGTGGGAATGCCGAGGAAGAATCCGGCGAGCAGGATCGGCGCGAACCCGGGCGTCCGCACGACGTGCACGGCGGACGCGATCCGCGTGCTCTTCCGGTCCGTCGTCGTCGGCGGCTCGGCGTCGACGCAGAGCAGGATGACGCCGACGCCGGCGAGCGCGACCGCGAAGCTCACGGCGAACAGCAGATCGAACCGCGACGGCATCGCCGCGAGCATGGCAAAGGCGATGAGCGGTCCCAGCATCGCGCCGGCCGCGTCGAGCGAACGATGCACGCCGAACGCGGTCGCGAGATCGCGCGACGGGGTGCGAAGCGAGATCAGCGCATCGCGCGGAGCGGTGCGGATGCCCTTGCCGACGCGATCGACCGCGACGAGGCCGGCAATCGCCGTCCACGCGTTGCCAACGGCAAGGAGCGCCACGCGGCACGCCGCCGAGAGCGCATAGCCGGTGGCCGCGACCTCCTTGTGACGGTTCCAGCGATCCGATAGCACGCCGGCCAGGACGCGGACGATGGCCGCGAAGCCCTGATAGAGGCCGTCGATCACGCCGTATGCGAGCGGCCGCATCCCGAGCTCGAGCACGAGGTACATCGGCAGGATGCTCGCGATCATCTCCGACGACACGTCCGTCAGCAGGCTGGTGAAGCCGAGCGCCCACACCGTCCCACTGACCGCCGGCACGAACCGGCGGATCCAGCTGACGGTGCTGGTGTCGGTGGCGGTGGTGTCCGGGGCGGTCGCAGACGCAGAGCCGTTCCGGTAGGTCCGGGTCAGCAGACCCGCCCAGTCGATCGCATACATAAGAGGATGTCCGAGTCAGTGGGTTGTGCCTCGGACAGAGGCAAGCCGCCGGCCAGCTATCCCGGCGAGTTGTCAACACTTACGGCGACTGCCCGCCAGAAGTCTCCCAATCGCGGCACAATTATCCGGGCCTCGGAAGACTACCGGCCTAGCGGACGACCACGGGGGAGGCGGCCTGGAGGAGGAAAGCGCGGGCGCCGGTGCTTCCCTGGATGGGAGCGATCCAGACGTCGAGAATGGCGGACTGCGACCCGCGGCTGGCACCATAGAGGACGTGCCCGTCGTCGAACCACTCGATCTGATCGTCGATCGAGCGCGTCTCCGCGACGATCGGGTGCTCGGTCATCGTCGCCAGATCCAGGACGTAGTACCGCCACGGTGCGAGATCGCCGCCGACGCGCTTCTTGTACGCGAGCCGCATGTTGTCGGGTGAAATCGACGGACATTCGACGTTCTCGTGCACGACGGTCAACGTCTTCGATGGCGCGTCGCCGCGGACCAGGTACGTCTTGCCCCCTGTCCGCAGCGATGCGTAGAAGGTCTTGCGGTCGCGCGCAAAGGTCACGCCCCAGAAGTTGAAATCCTTCGCGGCGAACGGCTGGCCGTCCTTCGTCACCGTGAACTGCTCGAGGTCGCCGAGCGTCGCGCCAGTGGCCATGTCGACGATGATCGTTTTGGTCGAGAACGACGGCGACGAGTAGCCATGCGAGGCGCCACTGACGAACACGGTGATCGCGCCCAGGCGTCCGTCAGGGGAGAGGCGGGTGCGGCTCGGCACCCCATCGAGCGTCATCGTCCGCGTGGGCTGAAGGCTCGCGTCGAGGAAGACCGCTTCGTACTTGGTGATCAGGCCGGCGCTTTGACGCAGGCAGATGCCGCGCCCTTCCGAAAACGCGATGCGGTCGCACTCGAGCGAGGTCGACGCGTACGGCGCGTCCGGATTCTCGAGCGACGCGACGCTCAATCGCCGCGCATTCTCGCCAAGGCCCGTGTGACGGAAGAGCAGGTGCGGCGCCGCGGACAGCGTCGCGAGGTCGCCGCCACCGCTCGGCTCGGGGCGGGGCGGCGGCGGCTCGTTGTGCCGCGCCGGCCGCGCAATCGTGAAACCGAGCACGAGAGCGGCCGCGAGCGCGAGTCCGCCGACGACGAGAACGGTGCGATTTGCCGTGGCCATCGAGGCCGGAATTGTACAGCGAAACCTAAGTGCCTCCGAGCGACGCGATGAACGCGTCGACGGCCTGCCAGTAGGCGACCGGATCTGCCGGAGCGTCGTTGTGGTCGGTATCGCGGATGGTGAAGAACGTCTTGCGTGAGGTGATGCGGTCGAACAGCGCGCGGCCGAGCGGGTAGGGGACGATCGTGTCGCGGTCGCCGTGCATGACGAGGACAGGCACGTCAATTTGCTCGAGATGACGCGCGGTCGGGAAGCGATACGAGGAGAACACCCACATCGCGAGGAGCGGCGATCGACCGACGAGGGCGCGTGCGTCCGGAAAGCCGGACTCGAGGATCACCCCGTGCGGCGCGCGCACCCGCGCCGCGTAAGCGGCCATCGTCGATCCGAGTGAACGACCCCAGTAGACGACAGGCACTCGCGGTTCAGCGATAGCGCCGGCCCGCGCGATGACGGCATCGACGTCGCGATACAACCCGCGCTCCGACGGGCGGCCGGTGCTCAGGCCGTAGCCGCGGTAGTCGACCGCGAGCACGGTGAGGCCGCGGCGTCGGATGTCGGTAATGACCGGCGCCCACACCGAGAGGTTGCCGCCGTTGCCATGGAAGTAGAGGACGGTCGCGCGTGGTTTCGGCGCGCGCATCAGCCACGCGCGCAGCCGTTCATGGTCGCTGGTCTCGATCGTCAGCGGCTCGAAGGCCAGGCCAGCCTGGGCGGGCGTGACGCTTTCACCCGCCGACGGAAAGAACGCAAACTGCGACTCGACGCGGCGCACGAGCAGCGTGATTGCGGCGATCGCGGCAAGGATCAGGATGAGCGTGCTCACGATGATGCGGCCCCGCAACACAGGCACGCGCGTCATGCTGAAAGAGGCCGGCTCGCCCGTCAAGCACCGACGCTCAACACATGCGGGAGGACGCACCTTTAGGTGCGCCTCGTGGTGGCCTCTCTAAAGAGGCGCCCTACCGTCAGGAGCGCCCGACTTAGGACCGGTGTAGAC
>JBKPRU010000001.1:0-5105 GCA_046734675.1 Acidobacteriota bacterium | reverse complement strand
GTGCAGGGCATTCGGGAGGAGACGGAAGCGCTCGGGCAGGTGGTCACGAATTTCCTCAACTTCGCGCGCCCGACCGAGCTGACGCTGGCGCCCGTCGACATGGCCTCGATTGCCGAGCGCGCCGCCGAAGAGATTCGCGGCGACGCGCGCGCGCGCGGCGGCGACGTCACGGTGCGCGGCGAGTTCGTCGCCGTCGACGGCGACGAAATCCTGCTGCGCCAGGCCTTCAGCAATCTCTGTCGCAACGCGCTCGAGGCGTGCGCCGACGCCGGCATCACGCCCGACATCACGATTGAAGGCGCGCACGAGGAGAACGTGTTGCGGGTGAGCGTCATCGACAACGGCCCGGGCATCAAGGATGCGATCGCGCCGCGCATGTTCCGGCCATTCGTCACGAGCAAGGCGCGTGGCACCGGGCTCGGGCTCGCGCTCGTGCAGAAGATCGTCGTCACGCACAACGGACGCGTGGCCGCGCAGCCGGAGCCGGGCGGGGGCACGCGGCTCGTCGTAACGCTTCCTGTCGTCGGCGCCACGCTTCCGTAATCGCGCAAAAGGCGGCTTCGCGCGCATGCCCTTCCACTATTGTTACGAACCGTAACAAAAGCGCCCATGCGAGCCGTACACGGGACTGTGATCCACCTTCCGTTTGCCTACGTAAGCTTCACGTCGAACGCGACTTAGCTACCAATTTGGACCTGCCGGCTCGGCTGTGGCAACGCCATTGCTCAACAGGCAGGCATGCGGCGCATCACGCACTCGAACGCGCGCGGTTTTTCACTCATCGAATTGATGCTGGTGATGGCAGTCGCTGCCACGATCGCCGCCATCGCGGTGCCCGCGCTGAACGCCGTCAGCGAATCTACAAAGCTTTCCAACGCCGCCCAGGCGGTGGAGCGCGAGTTGCAAACCGCCCGCATGAAGGCGGTCTCGACCAACACACCGCTCCGACTCCGCACCAACTGTCCTTCGACCGGTTACTACCGGATCGTCGAAAAGCTCGGCACCGCCGCAGACACAGGCACCTCGCGCTGCGACGCGTCGACGTATCGCTGGCCGGCCAGCGACAGTGATTTGTCGACAACGCCGAACTACGACGGCCCCGTACGCCAGTTCCTGAACAGCGCAACGGTGACGACGACCTCGATCGAGTTCCGGCCCGACGGCACCGCATGGGACTACACGACCGGTACGGAGACGGCAATCACGTCTGCCGTGACGCTCACGGTGACGCGCAACGGCAAGACAAAAACCATCACGGTGAACGGCCTTGGAAAAGTTCTCCAGCAGTGAACGCGGCTTCAGTCTCGCGGAAGTCGCCGTCGCGACCGGCATGCTCGCGGTCGTGTCGCTCGGCGTCGCGCAGATGTTTGCGCTGTCGACCGAGAAGAACCTTGCCGCGAAGCACCAGGTGTCGACCACCACGATGGCGACGCAGAAGATGGAGCAGCTGCGCGGGCTGACGTTCTCGTACGACTCGGGGGGTCTCGGCCTGCCTGTCACCGACACCACCTCGAACCTGGCGTTGTGCACGCCTGACGCGAGCGGACGGGGATTGAACCCGTCGCCGACCGGCGCGCTCGAGACGAATACCAGCGGTTTCGTGGACTTCCTCGACGCGCGCGGCAACTGTATCGCCGCGACCGGCACGACGGCGCCCGCGGGCGCGATCTATACGCGGCGCTGGGCCATCCTGCCGCTGCCCACCAATCCGAACAACACGTTGATCCTTACCGTGCTGGTCACGACGACCGCGAAGGAATCGCTGCGCGGATCGTCGACGACGCGGACGCGGCTCGTGGAGGACACCATGTTGACGACGGTCCGCACAAGGAAGGCGCCATGAGGCACGAACGCGGCTACTCGCTCATCGAAGTGCTCGTCTCGATGGCGATCATGATGGTCGTCACCGGCGCGGTGTTCCAGCTCGTGAACCCGGGGCAGTCGACCTCGCAGGTCCAGCCCGAAGTGCAGGACATGCAGCAGCGCATGCGGGTTGGCGCCGACGCGCTCTTCAAGGATCTCGTGATGGCGGGCGCGGGGCCGTACCAGGGCCCCGTCACCGGATCGCTGATGGGATTCTTCGCGCCCATCATCCCGCGGCGTACCGGCAAAGTGTCGCCGGATACCGTGACGAGCGCATTCAACGATCGCGTCACGATCACCTACGTGCCCAATACCTATTCGCAGACCACCATTGTGGATCCGATGCCCACACCGTCGACCGAGCTCAAGGTCCACGACCAGCCGCACTGTCCACGCGGCCGCCAACTCTGCGGCTTCAATCAGAACGACGAGGTCATCATCTTCGACTCGACCGGGAACTTCGACACGTTCACGGTTACAGAGGTGCAGGACGACGCCGGCCATCTGCAGCACCGCGGCCAGGACTTCAATCACCAGTACGACCCGGGCGCCTCGATCACCCAGGTGAGAAGCCATACCTACTATCTCGACGCCGCGAACCGCCAGCTCCGTGACTACGACGGTGACGACAGCGACTTCCCGGTCGTGGACAACGTCGTCGGCCTGCGGTTCGACTACTTCGGCGATCCGGCTCCGCCGATGCAGCCAAAGCCGCCGAGCGGCCAGGCCAATTGCCTCTACGACGCGCTGGGCAACTACACGGCCAGCGGCATGACGACGTTGACGACCGGCGACGGGTCGCTCGCGCCGCTGCCGATCACGATGTTCAGAGACGGCCCGTGGTGCGGCAGCGGCTCGAACCAGTTCGATGCCGATTTGTACCGCGTCCGGAAGGTGCGGGTCACGCTGCGCATCCAGACGCCGCTGGCCGCGCTGCGCGGACAGAACCCGACCTTGTTCGTGAATCCTGGCACGAGCCGGACGGGACAGAAGTTCATTCCCGATCTGGTGACGTCGTTCGAAGTGTCGCCGCGCAACATGAACCTGAGCCGCTAATCATGACGGTCCGACCTGCACCGATCGATCGGCTGAAACGCGAAGAGGGGACGGCGCTCATCATCGCCCTGATGGCGACGATGCTGCTGACCGCGCTGGGGATGACGCTCGTCCTCACCAGCAACACCGAGACGATGATCTCGGCCAACTACCGCAACAGCCAGGAGGCGCTGTATGCCGCCGACGCGGCCGTCGAGCGCGTCGTGCAGGACTTGCTGTTGATTCCGCGCTGGAACGACATCCTCGCAGCGAACACGACCATCTCGCCGACCTGCTCTGGTGTGACCACGTTCAATCCGGTCTCCGCGACGCCCTCGGGGTTCACGGATTCGACGACGTCACCGAGCATTCCGAGCAGCGGCCAGCAAATCAACCTCCTGAACGCGACCTGTGGGCTGCAGCAGTCCACCGATACCCTGAACCTGTGGGGGACGAACAACCCGACATGGCGTCTGTTTGCCTACGGACGGATGGACGACATCCTTCCGAGCAACGTCATCGACAGCAAGATGTATCTCGCCGTGTGGGTCGCTGACGATCCGGCGGACAGCGTCGACAACGTCACGCCCGACGGCAATCCCGCGGTGGACGCCAATGGCGTTCTGACGCTCCACGCCGAGGCCTACGGCGCGAGCGGCACCCGCAAGGTCATCGAAGTCACGGTCGCGCGCACGTCGGGCACGGAAATCGAACGCGGACAGATCGCGCAGCGCGGGCAGGACGAACTGAACCAGCGTGCCCGCAAGGCCGCAGTGCAGACCCCCGGCAAGGGGCTTTCGAACATGCAGATGGGAGTCCGCCCGGGCGGACTGGTGGTGCAGTGATGCGACGCATCCGACACGCAGGCGTGGTGAAACTCGTGCTCATGGCGGCAGCGGTCCTGTGCTGGACCGCGACCGCCTCGGCCCAACTCGATCCCTTGACGATTCTCCGGCGCGTGCCGCCGACGGTCATCGTCGTGTTCGATACGTCGCTGGCAATGCTGCAGGACGGCAACGGCAATCTCTACGACCCGGGCCTGTATTCAACCACGTCGGATCCCTTCGTCATGAACGCGTTCGCGGCGACCGCGTTCGGCAGCGCGCGCTACTATCGCCGCATCTTCCGCACCTTCCACTACGGCACCTCGACCAACAAGTTTTCCGCGTCGACCATCAGCGCCGTCCCGTCGCCGACAACCGCCAACCCGTCTCTCGACGCCGCGTCGTTCTTCGCGACCACGCGCTGGCAGATCGCGCGAAACGGGCTGAACCAGGCGATCACGGAGAACAACAGTTCCACGGCACGCTGGGGATTGATCCGGCTGCGACAGAACACCCCGGCGTGGCGCTCGACGCCGGGCGCGACGGGGAACGCCACCGGGGCCAACGACTGCGAAAAGCCGGTCATCGTCAGCGACGCCCTGCAGTCGGGGTTCAGCGATACCACACCGTGCAACGCGGGCAGCGTCGGCAAGTACGTCATCTACACGCCCAGCGTCTCGGGTCCGAGCTACAACCAGACGAGTCTGACGGCGCCGCTCGTCGCGCCGGCGGCGAACACCGCCGCCGCCATTTCGACGATCCTCACGGCGGGCGCCGGCAACCCATCGGCCTTGATTCCTGCCGGAGCCGGCGGCCTGACCAGCAGCGGCGCCGACTTTTCGGACCGTCCACTCAGCTTTGCGCTCGACGACGCGAAGAAGGCGGTTCAGGATGCGATCACCGCGGACACCGCCGCGAATCGTACCTGCCGCAACTACGTCGTCGTGCTCGTCACGAGCGGGCAGGATTCCGGGGACAATACCTACCTGTCATCGAACGATGCGGCAGCGCGCGCCTCGCAGTTCCTGTCGGTGACCGCATCGAGCGTCACGCGCCGCGTGCCGATCCACGTGATTGGCGTGAAGGTCGCGGCGGCTGAAGAAACGCAGCTTCAGACCATTGCCAGCAACAGCGGCGGGGTCTATCACAACGTTACGACCGAAGCCGAGGTGACGCGCTGGGTCAACTACGCGGTCCAGACCGGCTACGCGCGCGCATCCGACCTCGATGCCGGTAACCCGAGCGAGTTCGTCACCGTCAGCCCGATTGTCGGCACCGTGAACCTGGTGGGCGGCAAGAACTCGGCCGGCACGACGCTGGTGAACGACGTCGTGCACATCAACGACGTGCCGACGAACCCGATCGTGCCGCAGCGCAGCAACG